>NC_018515.1:742500-1042500 GCF_000231385.2 Desulfosporosinus meridiei DSM 13257
TGATTTAACGAATGCGTTTTGCAACGTAAACACACCAGAAGAATGGTCTTATATCAATAAGACCATAACCCCCATTTAGAATTCATTAGAGTTACAAATGATACGTTCGCTGCAAGTATAAATATTTACCCGTTGTTCCCTGGCAAAGCCTAGAACTGTAATATTCAGAGCAGTTGCTTGCGCGAGAGCCATATCCGTTGGAGCACCTCGAGCAATAAGGATAGGTGCTTTCATTTTGGCAACCTTAAGTAGTATTTCAGAGGCAACTCGACCACTGAAAAATACTACATGGTTTTCAAGATTTAATCTTTTGCGAAAGGCTTCCCCACTTAGTTTATCAAAAACATTATGTCTGCCGATATCATAACTTGTCATAAGGACTTTTCCTTGGTAACCTATTCCGCCGCTATGGATACCTCCGGTTTTTGCAAAGAGGGGGAGATATGACTGTAGGAATTTTGCGTAACTATAAGCTTCTTGAAGAGAGATACGATAGTTCGAGGTTATTGGTTTAACCATCAGGGCATCATTGGCAAAGCAAAAGGACGCTCTGCTTTTACCACAACAAGCTGAAACGTATCGTTTACTCATTAGCTCTTTTTGTAAAACGCAGGGCCTGCCTTCGACCCAAATCATGAAGTTCGCAGGATCTTGTCGTATTTCGTATACGTCCTCGGGAACTTGGATAAATCCCTCATTAAATAAAAAACCAAGGGTAAGCTCTTCGATTTGAGAAGGAGAGCACAATAGTGTTGCTATTTCCTCCCTGTTATAGTGAACGGTTAGGGGAATTTCTCGAACAACTGTATCATCTAGCCATTCTAATAATTCACCGTTGGCTTTAAGAATGGTATGGGTAACGGTTTCATTTGTCATAAATCCTCCTTGGACATAGCCTTTCTTATAGTGTACAATATTATTAAAGAAACCTAAATGTTTTTTCGATAGAATAATAAATAGAAAATAATTAAATCATAAAAAGCGAGCTATTTAAAGAAGATCTAAAAAAGGAAATTGGCTTTAAATGGCGAATTATAACTTTAAGAAAAAACAATTGAATTACTCCGAAGCTGAGTTACCTAAAGCATCTGCAATGGTGACCAGACAAGTGTCATAGGCACTCGGGTATTATGGGAAACTGTAATATCTCCTGTTGGAAAGGAGTCTGTCGACAGGTGGAATTAAACCCACGGTTGTTTGCAGACCGTGGGTTTTTTTGTTGTTTAAAAATAATAATCTGAGAAGAGGAGTCATAATGCAAGATCAATATCTTAGACGAATTGAATATCTCAGAATTTCTATCACAGATCGTTGTAATCTTCGGTGTCAATATTGCATGCCGGCTGAAGGAGTTCAATGGTTGCCTCATGACTCTATTCTTTCCTTCGAAGAAATTTTAAGATTAATGAGGATAAGTACACAATTAGGCTTCCGGCGCTTTCGAGTTACAGGCGGTGAACCTTTAGTTCGCAAGGGTATTTTAGGTTTTTTGCGGGAAAGTGCTCAACTACCGGGAGTAGATGATCTTATGCTAACAACTAACGGATTGTTACTTCCGGAAATGGCTTTTGATATAAAGTCGGCAGGGGTTCAGCGCATAAATATTAGCTTGGATACCATGGATCGAGATCGTTTTTACGAAAACACGCGTGGTGGTGACGTTTCAAAAGTTATTCAAGGGATTTTTCGTTCCCTTGAGGCGGGCCTCAATCCAGTTAAAATTAATGTGGTGGTTGTACGGGGATTTAATACAGATGAGTTGCCGAGCTTTCTTACCCTAGCTAAGGAATATCCGCTTCACGTTCGATTCATCGAGCTTATGCCGATTGGAGTCAGCTCCGAGCATAGGTCAGATTTTGTCTCAATTCAAGAAATGAAGGAGCTTCTGGGACTTGAGGATGATATTCCCATTAAGGACATTCCCGGCGGAGGACCTGCAGAGTATTTTCGACCCAATGGTTATAAGGGAAGTATAGGCTTTATTAGTGCCTTAAGTCGCCATTTTTGCAATACCTGCAATCGGGTGCGCTTAACTGCGGATGGAAAATTAAGACCATGCCTCCACAGCAAGCATGAAGTCGATTTTCGAGAAGTTTTGCGGTCAGGTATCTCCGACCAGGAAGTTATGAAATTGTTTGCTCAGGCTGTATGGCATAAACCAGCAGAGCATCATATGAACAACGAAGCGTGGCAAGATACACGCGTAATGTCTCAGATCGGAGGGTGAATAGTGGAGGATTTAACACATTTTGATGAGGAAGGCCGCGCTCGTATGGTGGATGTCAGTGATAAAGCTGAGACAGCACGAGTTGCCGTTGCTCAGGGAAAGATACTTATGAAGCCAGAGACATTGGAGAGAATCCGCTCAGGTTTAATTGCTAAAGGAGATGTTTTGGGAGTGGCTCAAGTTGCTGGAATTATGGCTGCCAAGCAGACATCCCAGTTGATTCCTATGTGCCATCCATTGGCGATTACCGGTGCTAAACTTAGTTTTAAATTTGTGGAGCCTGGTGAAATAGACATCGAGGCAAGTGTGAAAGTTCATGGCAAAACCGGGGTTGAAATGGAGGCATTGACAGCTGTAAGTGTGGCGGCCTTGACCATCTATGATATGTGCAAAGCTATTGATAAAAGTATGATGATTAAAGATATTTATTTGGCGGAGAAGATAGGCGGGAAAAGCGGGCATTATATACATGGCTAACTGCCAATCGCTTGCATTATAGGTGGAGAAATTGCAAGTAAGACATGCCTAGTTCAAGCAACGCATATGAAGTAGAGCTCCAGATGCGTAAGTTTCCAATATAACAATTTTGTTGAGGGGGCTTTATAGTGGGAAAAATTGTAGCTGTTTGTACAAGTGAACGAAAAGGAATGCGAAAAAAAAATGTAGGTGAAGGAATCTTAAAGGTCAATTTTGGGCTTGAAGGTGATGCGCATGGAGGAGATTGGCATCGTATGGTTAGTCTGCTAGCCATGGAGAGCATAAAGACAATGCAGGATAAAGGGTTGAAGGTGAAGCCTGGAGATTTTGCAGAGAACTTAACAACTGAGGGGATAGAACTATTTACACTGCCAGTTGGAACAAAGCTGAAAATTGGGGCCACCAGCATAGGGGAAGTCACTCAAATTGGTAAGGAATGTCATACAAAATGTGCGATATATCATCAGGCAGGGGATTGTGTCATGCCTAAAGAAGGAATCTTTATTCGTCTCCTGGAGGGTGGAGTAGTTCGAGTTGGAGACATTATTGAGGTGATCGAGTAATGCTTCGTGTTGGAATAATCACAGCCAGTGATAAAGGATCGCGTGGAGAAAGGGAGGATCTCTCAGGCCCTACCCTCAGCAAGCTCGTTCAGGAAATTGATGGCGAAGTTGTAGAGTATATAGTGCTTCCCGATGACCAAGCACAATTAGAAGCAACCATGTGCCAATGGGCAGATGAGCTCAACTTGGATTTGATTCTCACGACGGGTGGAACAGGATTCTCGATTCGAGATGTAACACCGGAAGCTACTCTAGCTGTAGCTGATCGTATGGTTCCTGGCATTGCTGAGGTGATGCGCATGGAAAGCCTTAAGGTAACGCCAAAGGCCATGTTAAGCAGGGCTATTGCAGCCCTTAGGAAGAGAACCTTGATTATTAATATGCCAGGTAGCCCTAAGGCAGTGCGTGAGTGTTTTGCTGCTATCGCACCGGCGATACCTCATGGGATTCAAATTCTCAAAGGAGAAGCTAGTGAATGTGCATCGACATCTCAAGCAACCCAAAATCAATAAAAATAGAGGCTGAACCCAAAACAATAGAGAGATTGGCACGGATGTCAATCTCTCTATTGTTTTGCAATAAACTATTACTTATCTAACCTTAAATAATTCAATTTAGATTACAACCTGCGTTCTGTCTGGCATCAGATTTTCCGCAATTTGAATATAGATTACAACTCCAATAATAACGCAGATTCCTAAAATATTGCTAAGCTTCATTGTCTGATTAAATACCAAGAAACCTAGAATACTGGCAACAACAGGGTCGAGAGAATACATTATTTGCATGTAGCTTGGTTCGATGTATTTCAAGCCTTTCATATATAAGGAATAACAGCCTATTTGGGGTATTAGTCCAAAGCCTAAGATCAATAATAATGCATAGCCGTTAGTCTGATTGCCTATCTGAATAATATTTTTGACTTGAGCTATAGGTGGATTGGAAATAGACAAGATTATTACGGCAAATAAAGCAATATACATCAGTATTGCATTTTCATCGATTCCTTGATCTAATAAATATTTCTCAAGAGTCATAAGTATCGACCATGTCAGTATGGTTAGAATTACCCAGATAACTCCATTTAGGTTTAGATTGAAACCTTGGCTGAAGACATCTAAAACTAGACAAATACCGAAAATTGCAGAAATGGCAGCGCCGATTTTTTTTAGAGTTATGGGGCTTTTAAATACGATTCTCGAAATAATCATGATCACAAATATGTTGCAAAAGATTAACGTTGAAACTACTCCAACCGGGAAATAATTAACAGACTTCACGAATGCAGTATTAGTAATAGCTGAGATGAGTCCGGCAAACAATAACAAGGCAAAGAATTTTATCGGAATTTTAAAACCGGATTTATTAGTAATAGCTAACAGAGTAGAGAAAAAGACCAGATTAAAGGAAGGGGCGAGAATTGCGATACTTGTAGTATTGATGCCAAGGTTAGACATTAATGTACAAAAAGTTCCATTAGTGCCCCAAAAAATGGCGGAAAAAATCCCGAAAATAAATCCTGTTCCCTTTGCACTTAAAGTTTTCAAACGTTGTTCCCCCCGGTACTGACAGAATGTAATTTTAGTTATTGTTCGTCATTGTCATAAAATCTCCTGTGGTCTAAACTAGACTTTTTAGGATTTTGCTAACAACTAGGATTGATACCAAAGCTTGTCACGTCTGTCCAAGGATTTACGTAAAGTAGAGTATAGGAGAAAGTGGCTGGTGAGGTGATCAATTTTGAAAGCCATAGCTTTTGTGGATTATGAGAATATATGGACTAGTCTATTAGACCGAGGGTATGACTTATCACCGGAACAGTTAGTTCAGTTCTTACAACTTTATACAGATCGTAATGATATTTATTTAATGGCAATTTATCTATACGCTAACTTTGATCGTGAAGAATTTTGGAGAACCCAAACAAGCTTTGAGAAAACCAATGTTTTTACAAGGCATGTTTATGGGAAAAATAATTATTCAAGTACTGAAATTCGCCGTAATGCGGCAGATCTGGAGCTAATGCTTGAAGCACAAGAAATCTTGCTGACAAGAGCTTCCACGTTCGATATGTTTTTATTACTGACAGGAGATGGAGACTTTCTTTCATTACTAAGGAAAATCAGAGCCTGGGGTAAAGATGTTAAAGTGATTGGGGTTTCTGGAAGTGTTCATCATGCTTTGCAGCCCTATTGTGAAGAAGATGACCTTTTACAGTGGATTTTGCAAGAGAAACATGAACCGGAGTACCAACCTGAACAAGATTTGGAACAAGGAATTCAGATCCTTGGAACACTTCAAACTCGGTTACCCTACGTAGCATCAACAAAAGCCAGATCAGCATTGACAGAACTTCTTGGACGTTCAATCTCACAAGTGAAAGAGTTTATCCGCTATATGCTTAAAGAAGATATTCTCAGAGAAAAAGAGCACCCTGATCCAAACTTGAGGATAGGCAAAACTAAAATTTACCTGCTTAATCTGAAAAAACCAATGGTTCAGGAGGTATTAGGCGATCTTTATGAAAATGTATCAGAGAGACAATTAAAATTAAGTTTAGAATAAAATTCATGCATAGAAGGTTCTGAATCTGGCAATTATAGTGGGTAGACAATACGGAGATGCGCAAGGGGAGAGGGGTTGAGCACTTTAAATTAACAAGTGCATGAAAACGAAAGAAATTATAAGGATTTTAGAGAGAATTGAGTATAAATCCATATTTTTTCGGCATTAGGGGGGTTGCTTTCCCGCACCCCCTTGCATATTATTATAGATATATTGTTAGCACTCAATAGAGTCGAGTGCTAACAAGTATTTAATAAAAAAATACAAAAAATAGGAGGGACTTTTCTTCATGAACATTAAACCTCTAGCAGATCGGGTAATTATTAAAGCACTCCCGATGGAAGAAAAAACAAAGAGCGGTATCATTATGCCGGACACCGCTAAGGAAAAACCACAAGAGGGTGAAATTGTCGCTGTTGGACCTGGAAAAGTAGAAAAAGGAGAACGCATTGCTTTAGAGGTCAAAGTGGGTGACCGCGTAATTTATTCAAAATATGCTGGAACCGAAGTCAAATATGACGGTGAAGAATACTTAATCCTCAAAGAAAACGATATTTTAGCCATTCTTGGTTAATTGAATAAGAAAATTTTTAAGGAGTGAATATACGTTGGCAAAGCAAATTATTTTTAATCAAGACGCTCGTCATGCTTTAGAACGCGGTGTTAATGCTCTAGCTGAAGCTGTTCGCGTAACTTTAGGACCCAAAGGACGTAATGTCGTTCTCGATAAGAAGTTCGGATCTCCCCTGATCACTAATGATGGGGTTACCATTGCACGTGACATTGAGTTAGAAGATCCATTTGAAAATATGGGAGCTCAGCTTGTCAAAGAAGTTGCTACTAAAACCAATGATGTTGCCGGAGACGGTACAACAACAGCTACAGTTTTGGCCCAAGCTATTATTCGTGAAGGCCTTAAGAATGTTGCAGCAGGTGCTAACCCAATGGGCATTAAACGTGGAATTGAACAAGCAGTTGAAGTTGTTGTGGCTGACATCAAAGCTAATGCTAAACTCGTAGAAACAAGTGAAGCTATTGCTCAAGTTGCCTCTATCTCCGCTAGTGATAAAACCATTGGTGATCTGATTGCTCAAGCTATGGAAAAAGTTGGAAAAGACGGCGTTATCACTGTTGAAGAAGCAAAAGGGATGACCACTGAGCTTGAAGTTGTTGAAGGAATGCAGTTTGATCGCGGTTATATTTCCGCTTATATGATTACAGACACAGAAAAAATGGAAGCTGTACTCAATGATCCTTTCATTTTAATCACTGATAAGAAAATCAGTGCAATTCAAGACGTTTTACCTGTCCTTGAAAAGGTAGTTCAAGCTGGCCGCCAACTAATGATAATCGCTGAAGATATCGACGGAGAAGCTCTGGCTACTCTCGTAGTTAACAAACTTCGCGGAACCTTTGTTTGCGTTGGTGTTAAAGCTCCTGGCTTTGGTGATCGCCGTAAAGCGATGCTCGAAGATATCGCAGTTCTAACAGGTGGAACTGTTATCACTGAAGACTTAGGTCTTAAATTAGAAAACACGACTCTTGAAATGCTCGGACGTTCACGCCAAGTCCGCGTAACCAAAGAGGAAACTACACTTGTTGAAGGATCGGGAAACCCCGAAGACATCAAGAAGCGCGTAGAAGCTATTAAACGTCAGATCGATGAGACAACTTCTGACTTCGATCGTGAAAAGCTCCAAGAGCGCTTAGCAAAATTAGCAGGTGGGGTTGCAGTTATCCAAGTTGGTGCTGCTACTGAAACTGAAATGAAGGAGAAGAAACTCCGCATTGAAGATGCTTTAGCTGCTACTCGTGCTGCTGTTGAAGAAGGTATTGTATCCGGTGGAGGTACTACTCTGATTGATGCAATCCAGGCTTTGGATAAACTCAGCTTAACTGGGGACGAAGCAACTGGTGTAAGTATTGTTCGTCGTGCTCTCGAAGAGCCCCTTCGTCAAATCGCCAATAACGCCGGACATGAAGGTTCCGTTGTTGTTGGAAAGGTTCGCGAATCCGGTACAAGAGGAATCGGCTTCAATGCTGTAACAGAAGTCTATGAAGATATGATTGCTGCCGGTATTGTTGATCCGGCTAAAGTTACCCGTTCAGCTCTGCAAAATGCCGGTTCGATTGCTGCAATGCTCTTGACCACTGAATGCTTAGTCTCTGACCTGCCTTCAAAAGATGGCGGAGCAGGTGCTATGCCTGGTGGCATGGGTGGAATGGGTGGCATGGGCGGCATGATGTAAGATTGGCCTGAAACCCTTGGTATCAGCTAGTCTACTGTATCTGCACCTAAGAATGCTCATGTTTTTGACCACATTTGAATCGAAAATAGGGGCTGTGTGAAAACACAGCCGAGAGAAACCGCTAGAAATCATTAGATTTCGGCGGTTTTTCCGCGTATTTGAAAGAAAAATGGTATAATTAAGACAAGGAAAGTACGAATGAGGCAGGTGTTTTCCCTTGTCAAAACCGGGTAAGAAAGTACATAACCAAGTTGTTTTCAAAGAGTACAATCAGAATCAACTGAGCTTACCAATAGATTTGGAATGTCTTATTCCTCCCAATCATATGGTCAGAGTGGTAAACTCTGCTCTCGATCAAATGAATCTAGAACCTCTTTTAGCTAAATATCCTGGAGGTGGACGTTCGAGTTATCATCCCGTCATGATGACCAAACTGATCGTTTATGCCTATGCCGATAAAACGTTTTCTAGCCGCCGCATAGAAAAGGCAGCCCGCGAAAACATCATGTATATGTGGTTGTGCGGAGGAAATAGTCCGGATTTTAAAACCATCAACAGCTTCCGGGGCGAACGTATGAAAGATGTGTTGGTTGAGATTTTTAGTGAGGTTGTTGAACTTTTACATAAACAAGGCTATATCAAGCTGGAAAATTACTTCTTAGACGGGACAAAAATAGAAGCTAATGCTAATAAGTACAGCTGGGTCTGGGGAAAATCGACCAAGCGCTACAAAGAAAAGTTGCGGGAAAAGTGCCGAGAACTCTTTGAATTTGTGGATTTGGCCAATCAGAAAGAAAATGAAGAGTATGGGGACCGGAACCTAGAAGAACTAGGAGAAGAAAAACCGATTGACTCCCAGGCTATAGAAGAAGCGGTTAAAAAGATCGACGAACGATTAACCCAAAACCCAAAGGAAAAGAAATTTATTAAAGTTAAAAGAGTCTTGCTGAAAGATTACTTACCTCGTATGAAGAAATACGAAAAACAAGAGGAACTGCTGGCAGAGCGCAATAGTTACTCAAAAACGGATACAGACGCAACCTTCATGCGTATGAAAGAGGATGCCATGAAAAACGGGCAACTGAAGCCAGGTTACAATGTCCAAATAGGAACAGAAAATCAATTTGTCGTAGGATACTCCATCCATCAATCGGCGGGCGATACCAGTTGCCTGAAAGAACACCTGGAAGAGTTGAAGAAAAACCTAGGGGGTAAGCTTCCGGCCAACATCGTTGCCGATGCGGGGTATGGCAGTGAAGAGAATTACGAATATCTAGCTCAAGAGAACCTTGGGAACTATGTCAAATATAATACTTTTCATAAGGAAGCAACAGCCAAGGGGAAACCTGATCCGACCCTGGTTCAAAATTGGCTATATGATAAACAGAAGGATGAATACACGTGCGGGTTTAGGAGAGTTCTAAGATTCAAGTACATAAAAACTCAGAAAAGCAAGAGGGGTTACCGAAGTACCATTCGAGTCTATCAAAGTGATGATTGTCAAGATTGTCCATACCTCAAACGTTGTATCAAACAAAGTAATAATCCGGATTTCAAGAAGCAGATCTACATTAACCCTAAAGGCAATGAACTAAAAGCAGAGGCACGGGCTAATCTGACGAGCGAATACGGGCTAAAAATGCGCAGTTTAAGACCTATAGAGGTGGAAAGTGTCTTTGGAGATATCAAAGGCAATTTTGGTGTGCGACGATTTATCCTTAAAGGATTGGAAAAGGTCAAGCTGGAGTGGGGATTACATTGTATTGCCCATAACATGAGAAAACTGGCTGTCGTCTTGGGATAGACGGTCAGCCAGTTTAGCCTTCCCTATTCGAAACTTATTAAGGGGCGTGAGAAACTAAAGTTTCAACACGCCCCCTTTCGGTCATTGTAACAACTATTCTCATCATCAAGAATGCCCTAGTTCGCTCAAAGCCGCTATACTTGCCTCCCGGTAAACTGTATCTTCAATTTTCATTTGTGGCTGAAAAGTCTGGTTCCTTAACTCGGTATATGCCTTTTCCAATTGGGAGTATTTGGATTTAAGTTCTCCTAATTCACTTGCTAAAGCCTCTCTTGTTGCTTGGTCCTTGTGGCTCAATAATAACACCTCCTTAAATATACAGCTTTAAACACCAGTATTTCCTGAATTTAAGGAATAATGTCTGACGTTTTATGGTAACTAATTGACTTCGATGTGTCTGAATAATGAAAATCAACACTTAGTATAAACTTGTTGACCAAGGGTTACATGTTATGTTCTGAATACAATCATTAATAAATTTGGTTTAATTGATAGGAGATGTCGATAATTCTGCTTACATGATATGTTGTGTCGAAAGTAACAAAACATTATTATTTACTATAAATTCGCAGCATTTATGTGCCGATAAGAACTAAAATGGCAGTTTAGACTTTAACGATTAATTGGCAGGAGGTGAGTTTATGAGAATTGCAAGCTCGGATGTAGCTATGAGCAGCCAGCATAGTTATTCTGAAGCAACTGTGAGTCTAGAGTCCCTTAAAACATGGGGCACCAGAGGGAATACTTTTAACCAAGTTGACTTTACCAAGCTGGAGAGCGATACGGTAGAAATATCCGAACAGGCTAAATATCTTCAGATGTCTGAGGAAACTGAGGTGAGCAAATCCCATAGTGAAGTAGATTCGCTTTTTCAGCTTAGCGAGTCGGATAAACGAAGGATTGAGCTTATCCAAAGGTTATTTAAAGCCTTAACAGGCAAAAGGATTAAGTTTGCGATACCCCAAAAGGTTGAGCTTAAGGATCCCGATCTATTCCTGAACATCCAAGACCCAAAGGTTATTACAATCCAGCGCTTACAGCTGCCGCAGAGCGTAGGGTGGGGGCTTATTTATAACAAAAGCAACACCCATTATGAGGGGGAAAGCACATCCTTTAGTGCACATGCAGCGGTAAAAACTGAAGATGGCAAAGAAATCAAACTAGATCTGCAATTAAACCTTAGCCGAGAGTTTATGTCTAAGAATGATATCAGAGTACGTGCAGGTGATGCCTTAATTGACCCGCTAGTTATCAACTATGGTTCAGCTAGCGCATCGGTTACACAGAAAAAATATGCCTTTGATATTGATGCCGATGGAGCATTGGATCAAATATCCTTCGTCGGACCTGGCAGTGGGTTTTTAGCCTTAGACCTTAATCAGGACGGAATTATCAACGATGGCAAGGAGCTTTTTGGGCCCAACAGCGGGGATGGGTTTTCTGATCTAGCTAATTATGATTTAGACGAGAATGGCTGGATCGATGAGAATGATGCAATTTATGAAAAACTGCGTATCTGGACAAAGGACGCTGACGGTAATGATCAATTATTAGCTCTTGGCGAAAAGGGAATTGGTGCTATCTATTTGGGAAATGTAAAGACGAGCTTTGCCTTAAAAAATACCAGCAACCAGCTTGATGCCCAAATTCAAAAAACAGGAATTTTTCTTAGGGAAAACGGTAGTGCAGGAACGATTCAACATGTTGACTTAAGCGTATAACAATCATAAGCTGCACCACATTTGATAATGCAATAGGATTTAACGAATGAAAAGAAGGCTCCTACCTCTAAGCCACTTTGCTCACGCTCGTGAGTGCGTAGGTGGGAGATGAATTGTCGCCATTTTTTTTCGATAGCTTACCAAAGTACTTAAGTCCTTCTCTGTGGCTTAGGTACTTTTATTAATATAGTACAGTATTGTAAATGTGAATGCCCTTCGTACTTATGTTGGAATAGGGCAAGCTAAGTACACATATAAGTAGGGTAAGAACTCCGCCAGGGGGGCATGTGATGAAGAAAAGAGGAATTTGGTTACTCATCGGAATCAGCATCGTGCTGATAGGGGTATTTCTAGGACGCTTTTTTTGGCAGCCAGAACCCATCGAAATGGTCACGCACGGTTTAGAACGACTAAACGCAGCGCCCTCTTTTCGCTACAGTTTAACCCAGCACCAATGGGTCGAGGGGAAAGATCGCGTACTCACTCAGATTCAAGGGGAGAAGGACGGTGGGAACATTCGAATCATGGGTCAGCTAGTCGGGAGCGAGGTAGAGATGATAAAAATTGGTGATTCTACCTATAGTAAAGATCCTTTCAGTAAAAAGTGGGTTCGTTTTGCTAACGCTCCTGCAGCCCAGGAAGTCTTTCTGGCGGAGCTCAATCCCTTATCTTCGCTTCAGATGAAAGAAATTGGAGAGGTGATGCTTAGAGGTCAAGAGAAAGTAAATGGTGATAGAGTATGGGTATGCCAATTAAAACCTAGTGTACAGAATCAAATGATGGAGGTATTTTGGACAGATTTCCAGTATACGCTTTACATTCGCAAATCAGATAAAACAATAGTCAAAGCGGCTATTGAAGCGAAAAACAAAGCCAAGTCCGACCCCATGACGATGACACTCGAGTTTAAAGATATTGGTAAGAAGATAGATATTCAGGCGCCTAACATTTAAAAGGGAGTTCTAAGTTTAATAGCAAGCAGTATGCAAATATATAAGCATACTGCTTGCTATATTTTTGACTGATCAAAAACCTAAATAACTTTAAATCGTATTTTTTCTTTGAATAAAATAACCTTAAAGCAATAAAAGCGTTTGCACAATGGGCAAGCCTCTGGTATAGTTTTGGCATGAGTTTTTCAGTTGTTGAATTTATAGGATAGTGGAGGTGCCTTAAATGGAAGAATATATTGCGAAAGTGCTGATATCAAGGGAAGAATTGGGAAAACGTGTAGCAGAATTAGGGGCAGAAATTACTAGAGATTACGAAGGTAAGAAACTTTTAGTTCTTGGGATTTTGAAAGGGGCAGTGCCCTTTATGTCGGACCTTATTCGAGAGATTAAATTGCCGTTGGCTTATGACTTTATGGCATTATCAAGCTATGGCGCGTCCACTCAATCGTCTGGAGTAGTAAGGATTCTTAAGGATTTAGAACGAAGCGTTGACGATGTCCATATTTTAATTATTGAAGATATTGTTGATACCGGACTAACCCTAAAATACTTAAAAGCAAATCTTAAAGCAAGAAATCCTTTAAGTGTTAAAGTGGTTACACTTCTTGACAAGGCTGCACGCAGACAGGCAGATGTCACCCCTGATTATAATGGCTTTTCAATTCCGGATGAATTTGTAGTAGGGTATGGCTTGGACTTTAATGAGGAATATCGCAATTTGCCTTATGTAGGAGTATTAAAACAAGAAGCTTATGAGATAATTTAATTAATTTAAATAAACAAGAATGGTGATGAATAATCGTGACAGAAGAAGTCATTTTGGTATTGGATTTTGGAGGACAATATAATCAATTAATAGCTCGCCGAGTGCGAGAGGCACATGTATATTCTGAAATGATTTCATATAAAACCCCTATCGATGAAATAAAGGCCCGTCGGCCTAAGGGGATAATTTTTTCCGGTGGACCGGCAAGTGTCAATCAGCCGAATTCCCCTACAGTCGATTTAGAAATATATTCACTAGGGATTCCCATACTGGGGATCTGCTACGGAATGCAGTTAATGACCGTACAATTAGGAGGTAGTGTTGAACACCCCGAAGTAAAAGAATATGGAAAAACTATGCTTACAGTCGATAAGGCAACAGACCTTTGGCAGGACTTGGGAGGAGAACGTCCTTGTTGGATGAGCCACGGAGATTCTGTCCAAACCTTACCGGAAGGCTTTAGTGTTGCTGCTCATACTAGTCATACTCCAGTTGCAGCCATGATGAATGAACAGCGTCATTTCTATGGCGTTCAGTTTCATCCGGAAGTTAAGCATACCCCGGATGGACAAACGATGTTGGAGAAGTTTCTCTTTGATATTTGTAAATGTACCGGAGACTGGACGATGGAATCTTTCATCGAGCTGCAGGTTGCCGAGATACGAGCTAAGGTTGGAAAGGGAAGGGTTCTTTGTGCTTTGAGTGGTGGAGTAGACTCTTCTGTAGCTGCAGCCTTAGTACATCGTGCAGTCGGCGATCAACTAACCTGTGTGTTTGTTGATCACGGGTTTATGCGGAAAAATGAAGCTGAACAGGTAAAAAAGATTTTTACAGAGCAGTTTAAGCTTAACTTAGTTTTTATAGATGTCCACGAGCGTTTCCTGAAAAAGCTTGAAGGGGTGTCTGACCCGGAAACTAAACGTAAAGCTATTGGCAATGAGTTTATTCGTGTTTTTGAAGTCGAGGCAGCGAAGTTGGGGCAAGTAGATTTCTTGGTTCAAGGTACACTATATCCGGATATTGTGGAAAGTGGAACGGATACAGCTGAAACAATTAAGAGTCATCATAACGTTGGCGGCTTGCCGGAAGACATGAAATTTGAACTTATTGAGCCATTACGTATGCTTTTTAAAGATGAAGTTCGTGAGTTAGGAATTGAATTAGGGATGAGTGAGGAGATTGTCTGGAGGCAACCATTCCCCGGGCCTGGTCTGGCAATCCGAATTCTTGGAGAAGTAACACGTGAAAAGTTAGATATTTTGCGTGAAGCAGATGCAGTTATTCTAGAAGAGATTCGTCGTTCCGGAATGTATCGTGATTTATGGCAGAGCTTTGCTGTGCTTCCTTCCATCAAAAGCGTCGGTGTCATGGGAGACGGTCGGACCTACGAGTATCCTATCATTTTCAGAGCAGTGACCAGTGAGGATGCCATGACGGCAGATTGGGCCAGACTCCCTTACGAGCTTCTGCATAACATATCCTCAAGGATTGTCAACGAAGTAAAAGGTGTTAACCGTGTCGTTTATGATATTACATCTAAGCCCCCTGGAACCATTGAGTGGGAGTAGGGTAGATGTGGTATAAACCCTAGATTTTCAAGGGTTTATGGGTGTATAAGTATTTGGCAGGTGGTTATGATTTCAGCCAGTTTTTGGCGTCATCATAGCCATCTGTTTTGTTGTTGCCGGCTTACAAGACACTAACAAAACCAATTGATTCCAAAAAATTCTACGCAATAGTAGAGAAATGGTCAAAAGGCAAAACGTGAGTATAACCATATGAAGTTACTAAGCACCCTGAGGGTGCTTTAAGTATTTGGTTGTTCAATTATCAGGTGAGATGGGTTGACTTGAATTAAGCGTGTGTCCAACATAACACTATTATCGACATGGAGGAACAATTAGCCTGGAAACCGGGCCTGAGAGCACAACATTCATCATTAAACTTCTCTTGCCTGGGTTTCGACAGGCATAAAATATAGATTATAGCTTAGTATCTGATATTATGGAATTAATGTGGAAGAGATACCATATTGCGACAAATGATTACCTATTAATGGATAATTTATTCTTGCTAATTCATCGTTAAAGCAATAAAATCTTCTTGAGAAGAGATTTTCAGGAGGAATCCGTGTGGAAAAGAAACTTTTGAAAAGAATTGAGGCATTACGACAGAAACTCAATAAATTCGAACTAACTCGTGACCTTGTTGATAGTGAAGTCGTTGAGGTTAGTCAACAATTAGACAAGCTGCTTAATCAATACCAAAGGGTTGTTTCTTATCAACAATTAAGCTTTTGGTAAACAAGAATATAGTTACAAAGGGATACCACAAGAGAATCCAATCTTGCAGGTGTCTTTTTTTTGCTATCAATCAGGATCGTATGTTCTTAAGTCTAGGCTTAGCGCGAGGTTTAATATTTTATGTTGAGATAAACTGGGCTTGTTTATTTAAAATTCATAAGTATGGTAGCTGTACTTTTATTGCAATAATACTGGATATATTATGGAAATAACAACTAGTTAAGTGCTTTTATCTCTTAAAGGGATTATAATAGATTAGCAGAGGAGGGCAAAATGAACTATATTGTATTTGATCTTGAATTTAATATGTTTTTCAAATTTAACGAAGGAGACTATGCAAATCCTTCTTTGAAAAGTGAAATTATCCAGATTGGAGCAGTAAAGCTAAACGAAAATCTGGAGACTATCGGGGAGTTCAATTCAATTATTCGACCTGTAGTTTATAAAAGAATTAATCCCTATGTTAAGAAGAAAACAAATATTAATTCACACATGGTTATTAAAGGGAAAGCTTTTAATGAAGCAATTAAAAGCTTTAGTGATTGGGTTGATAAAGATCCGGTTTTATGTTCTTGGGGGCATGATGATATGCTGGGTTTAAGAGATAATTGCTTGTTTTTTGGCATAGATTCACTGTCTTTTGATAAATACATAAATATCCAACAAATCTATATGAAGCGTGAAGGTTTAGCAATGCAGCCAAGCTTGGAAAGTGCTGTTGAAAGCTTAAAGATTGAAAAAACTTCCCCATTTCATGATGCTTTGAGCGATGCATTTTATACAGCAGAAATTTTTAAGGAAGTGTTTGATGATTCTAATTCAATAATTGATTGGGGGAAGGTACAAAAAGAAAATGAGGAAAAGATCCGAGAGCTCAAAGCCTTATTAGCAAAAGTGAGCATACATTGTCCTGAATGTGACAAGATCTTGCAAAAAACTAGAGAAATGACAAAAGCAAAAAAATACTTTGCTCATAGTTACTGTGATAATTGTAAGCTGCCGGTTCGCCATATTTCCAGGATCACTCAAAATGGTAATGGGGAGTATAGGATTTCTTCCAAGGATTCGATCTATAAAGCAGAAGAGTCAGCAGACTCACAAAATACATGAAAGAGAGTTGGAAAAACACTGATTTCAGACAACTTCCATTTCTTGAAAAAGTCTATTGGATATAAGTTGAAAATGTCTCCAAAATGCCACTGCTTGTGATGATTTGAACATCATTACTAGAGCCGTGGCATTATGTGTTTGTAAATAAGTTTATGTGGTAAATAGAGTTGGTTGTTAATCTCACGCCCATCACCTATGTCGAACATTTCTTAAAAAATATTTAATAATGTTCGGAATTTCTATTGACCTATAGATAACCTTCTTGTAAAATGAACTTAGAAAATTTCATAAGGAGTTCATATATCCGCGGAGATATGGTCCGCAAGTTTCTACCAGGCCGCCGTAAATGACCTGACTATGAGCGAAAGTGTACCTAGGGCTATGATTTGCATTGTCCGAGTGGTACAGGTTTGATTGCGATCAAATTACACCGAAGGGATAAAAGCCCAGGCGGGTAGGTTTCACTCTGTTTAAAAGGGGGGATCTGCCTTAGGCCTGGGCTTTTTTGCAATTTTAGAAAACATACTATGAAAGAGGCGAAATAAATGAACCGAGTTGGGGTTATTATGGGCAGTGATTCGGATTACAAAGTTATGGAAGATGCGTTAAAAGTTCTCCGTGAGTTTGAAATTGATTTCGAAGCTAAGATTTCCTCTGCCCACAGGACATTGGAGAGAACCGTAGCCTGGGTAAAAGCTTTTGAGGCTCAAGGTGGAAAAATAATTATCGCTGCAGCAGGATTAGCCGCCCATTTGCCTGGGGTTATTGCAGGAGCAACTACATTGCCGGTAATAGGTGTCCCACTAAGCAGCGGATCCCTGCAGGGTATAGATGCCCTTTACTCTATCGTTCAGATGCCCCCTGGGATTCCCGTTGCAACGGTTGGTATTGGTGCTGCCAAAAATGCTGCTTTGCTCGCTGTCCAGATTCTAGCCTCTCAGGATAAACCTTTAAATGACAAGGTAAAAAAATACCGGGCGAAAATGATGAATGACATTGAGGTCAAGGATGAAGCATTACAAAAGATGGTAAGCCAAGGGATAAAGGGGATAGTAATATGATTGAACGCTATACTCTTCCTGAAATGGGAGGGATTTGGACAGATGAGCATCGTCTTGAATTGTGGCTGAAAATTGAGATTGCCGCTTGCGAAGGATGGGCTAAGTTAGGGAAGATTCCGAATGAGGCGGTTGATATCATTCGAAAGAAAGCTGCATTTTCTTGGGAAAGGGTACAAGAGATCGAGGAAGTTACTCAGCATGATGTCTTGGCGTTTTTAACCAATGTTGCAGAGCACGTGGGAGATGAAGCTAAACATATTCATCTTGGTCTAACTTCTTCGGATATCCTTGATACAGCGCTCTCTCTACAATTAGTTGAAGCTTCTGATATTTTGCTGACAAAACTTGAAGGGCTGGAAACGGTTCTGCGTCGTAGAGCCATTGAACATCGGGACACACTTATGATGGGCCGTACTCATGGAATTCATGCTGAACCCATCACTCTAGGGTTAAAATTTGCTTTGTGGTACGATGAAATCAGACGTCAGAAGCGGCGCTTAGCCTTTGCCCGAGAGGAAATCAGAGTGGGTAAAATCTCCGGTGCAGTAGGGACATTCGCTAATGTTGATCCACAAGTAGAAGCCCATGTTTGTCAGGCACTTAACCTCAAGCCGGCCTTGATTTCGACACAAATCATCCAACGTGATCGACATGCCTTTTTTATGACAACCCTTGCTGGCATCGCAAGTACTCTAGATAAAATAGCAACGGAACTTCGTAATTTACAGAGAACGGATGTTCATGAAGTAGAGGAGGCCTTTGGAAAAGGACAGAAAGGTTCTTCTGCAATGCCGCATAAGAAAAACCCAATTACTCCTGAGCGTATTTGTGGCATGGCAAGAGTCATTCGTGCTAATGCTCAAGTAGCACTGGAAAATGTGGCCTTATGGCATGAGCGAGATATTTCTCATTCTTCAGCGGAACGTATGATTTTACCGGACAGCACAATTGCCTTAGATTATATGCTCCATAAGATGACTCAGCTGATAGATCGACTGAACGTATTTCCGGAGCAAATGAAAGTCAATATTGATAAGGGTTGTGGACTGATTTTTTCCCAACGTGTTATGTTGGCCTTGGTTGATAAAGGGATTAGTCGCGAAGCAGCCTATGCTTTGGTACAAACCAATGCTATGGAAGCCTGGAATACTAAAGAGCAGTTTCAGAACCTAATCAGTAAAGACACGAAGATACGGGAATATTTAGATGAAAAGGAAATTAACGAACTCTTTGATTATGGGTATCATACCAAGCATGTAGCCGACATTTTCCAGCGTTTAGAGCTTTTTTAGACAAACGAAGATAGAATAAAAATAGAGTTAAAGAGCGAGCACACAACGATGAAGTAAGGTTAGAATTTAATTGACTGCGATTAAGAGAGGGGTAACTAGAATGGAAAAGTTAGAATTGCGTTATGAAGGAAAAGCTAAGCGGGTTTATGATACTGATCAAAATGAATACTTCTGGGTAGCCTATAAAGATGATGCAACAGCCTTCAACGGTGAAAAAAAGGGTCAAATCCTGGACAAGGGGTTAGTTAACAACCAGCTATCTGCGTTATTCTTTGTAGAATTAGAAAAGGCAGGCATTCCAACCCACTTTGTAAATTTGTTGAGTGATAGAGATATGCTTGTTCACCGTTTACAAATGATTCCTCTAGAAGTAGTTGTTCGCAATATTGTTGCCGGAAGTTTGTCAAAGCGTTTAGGAGTAGAGGAAGGTTTCGTGCTTCCACATCCGGTCGTTGAGTTATATTACAAAGATGATGCCCTAGGGGATCCGTTGGTTAATGAATCCCATGTTGAGGCAATGGGCTGGGCGAGTAGGGATGTTGCTACAGAAATTCAAGCATTAGGTTTAAAAGTAAACTCAATTCTACAGTCTATTCTGGTAAAAGCAGGCATTGAGTTAATTGACTTTAAGCTTGAATTCGGGCTCCGCGATGGAAAAGTCTATCTCGGAGATGAAATTTCCCCGGATACCTGTCGGTATTGGGATATTGAAACCCGGGAAAAGCTGGATAAGGATCGCTTCCGTCGTGATTTAGGAAAGGTTGAAGAAGCGTATCAGGAAGTTTACCGCCGAGTAAAGGCCGTTCTTGCTTAGCCTAAAGGACGGGATAAATAAAGATTTATAAGTTAAGTTGAATTAGGAAGTGGTTTCATCCCTGGGAATAACGCGGTGAAGTACTCGCTTAGGCAATGCTCTAAGGTGCCTCGCCGCATGCTCGAACTAAGGAGGAGAGAGGGGCCGAAAATGTTCGAATTTGGAGAGGACAAACCGAAAGAGGAATGTGGAGTCTTTGGAATCTATGCTCCTGATCAGGAGGTTGCCCGTCTTACCTATTATGGGCTTTACGCTTTACAGCACCGCGGGCAGGAAAGTGCCGGAATCGCAGTGTCAAACGGACGGGGCATTAACGTGCATAAAGGAATGGGCCTGGTATCGGAAGTGTTTTCTGACAGAATAGTGGATAGTCTGAAGGGAAAAATGGCAATTGGCCATGTACGTTATTCCACGACGGGATCAAGTCTGTTGGCCAATGCTCAACCTTTAGTGGTTCACTATCAAAAAGGTATGATGGCATTAGCCCATAACGGGAATTTGACTAATGCCTCAGATCTCAGAGAAGAACTGGGTAAGAATGGTGCAGTCTTTCAAACCACGGTTGATAGTGAAGTGATTATTAATCTTATAACCCGCTACCGTCGGGATTCCTTGGAAGATGCTTTGGTTAAGACTATGATGGATCTACGCGGAGCATATGCCTTGGTTATTTTAGCCGAGGATAAACTCTTTGGGATCCGTGATTCGCTGGGTGTTCGTCCTTTATGCATTGGAAGTCTAGGGGGGCGGTATTGCCTTGCTTCGGAAAGTTGTGCTCTGGATACAATAGGGGCAGAGTTTGTGAGAGATGTGGAACCCGGTGAAATTATAATAATCGATGAAGAAGGATTGCACTCACGCCGAGGCCTAATGATAACTAAGCAGGCGTCCTGTGCCTTTGAATATATATATTTTGCTCGACCTGATAGTACGATGGATCAGTTGAATATTGCTGAAAGTCGGCGGCAGATGGGTATTGAACTGGCACGTGAATGTCCTATAGATGCGGATCTTGTAATTGCAGTTCCAGACTCTGGCACCGCTTCAGCTCTAGGATATGCCACAGCCCTGGGAATACCCTTTGGAGAGGGGCTTATTAAAAATCGTTATGTCGGCAGAACATTTATCCAGCCCACACAGGCTATGAGAGAAGTAGCAGTTCGTCTTAAGCTTAATGCCAATGCCAGCGTGCTTAAAGATAAACGAGTTGTAATGATCGATGATT
Source organism: Desulfosporosinus meridiei DSM 13257 (assembly GCF_000231385.2). Taxonomy (NCBI): domain Bacteria; kingdom Bacillati; phylum Bacillota; class Clostridia; order Eubacteriales; family Desulfitobacteriaceae; genus Desulfosporosinus; species Desulfosporosinus meridiei. Next base: position 763,631 of record NC_018515.1, read on the forward strand.
CTATTGTCCGAGGAACCACTAGTTCCAAGTTGGTTGAAATGGTTAAGAACGCAGGTGCCAAAGAGGTACACTTTTTAATCAGTTCTCCTCCGGTTGCTTACCCTTGCTTCTATGGTATTGACACCGCAGAACGGGAAAAGCTTATTGCCAACAAATTAGATGTTGAAGGTATTCGAAAGTATGTTGGAGCCGATTCATTGCACTATATATCTGAGGAGGGCTTGCTTCGCGCTTTAGGGACAGAGTCTGTCTGTTTGGCATGTTTTAATGGGTCCTATCCTATCCCCGTTTCCAACTTAAACAGAGGTAAAAAGAACTTTGAATCTCAGAACATATTCTGAAGGGAATGGCCAGTCTCGGGGATTAAGAGACTAATCCTAAGACTGAAAGTCCTTTGGACTAATTATTTAACTAACTATGGTAGAGTATAGGTAATGCTATAAGCTCTGACACATTAAGGGTAGGAGGAATTAATCTTGGGATATTCTTACCGAGATGCGGGTGTTGATATTGAAGCTGGGAATGAAGTAGTAGAACGTATAAAGCCGGCGGTCGCTCGGACTCTTCGGCCGGAGGTTCTCGGCGGATTAGGCGGATTTGGCGGGCTTTTTAAACTGGATTTGGCTAAATACCCAAATCCAGTCCTCGTTTCAGGAACCGACGGAGTAGGTACGAAGCTGCGCCTCGCTTTTCAAATGAATCGGCATGATACGATTGGGCAAGATGCAGTCGCTATGTGCGTCAATGATATCTTAGTACAAGGGGCGGAGCCTTTATACTTTCTTGATTATCTAGCCGTAGGTAAAGTCGAGCCGCAAAGGCTGTCCCAGGTTGTTGAGGGGATTGCCCGAGGGTGTGAAATGGCAGGTTGTGCCTTAATTGGAGGAGAAACTGCAGAAATGCCTGGTTTCTATGCAGAAGATGAATACGATATAGCAGGATTTTCAGTGGGCGTGGTGAATGAAGATAAGTTAATAGACGGCTCAAAAATTCGAGTAGGAGATATCCTTATCGGTTTGCCTTCTTCCGGTCTACATAGTAATGGGTACTCCCTAGCCCGAAAAATCTTTGCCCCCTATTCCTTAGATGAAAAATTCCCTGAGTTAGGGGAATCTCTTGGGGATGCCTTACTGCGCCCAACCCGAATTTATGTTAAATCAATTTTATCCCTTCTTTCTGGAGTAGAGATACTTGGAATGGCTCATATTACTGGAGGTGGGTTAACAGATAACGTTCCACGGGTTTTACCGGCAGGTCTAGGGGCTAAAATTGATACTACAAAATGGGAGCGTCCTTCAATCTTTTCGCTGATTCAACGTTTAGGAGATGTTGCCTGGACAGAAATGTATCGGACGTTCAATATGGGAGTTGGTTTTGTACTTGTTGTACGTGCGGAAGATGAGAGTCTGGTGCGACAAAAACTCGATGAATTGGGTGAAAAAAGCTTTGTTTTAGGGAGTGTCATAATGGGAGAAGGGGTGGCTTATGAGGACGGCAATACTGGCATCGGGCCGAGGGAGTAATCTTCAAGCACTAATCAAAGCCTATCAAAGTGGCAGTCTGCCTATCCGGATTGTGGCAGTTGGATCGGACTCTCCAGGGGCCGGCGCACTTATGCGCGCTGAAGAGGCGGGAATCCCAAGTCGTGTTTTTTCCATCAATCAGTACCTCCATCGTCAAGCCCAAGAGGCAGATATCTTAAATTGGATGGGTGAAAATGAGGTAGAACTTTTACTCTTGGCTGGGTATATGAGGGTTCTTAGTCCTTCGTTTATGAGAGAAGTTCCTTTTCCAATTCTTAATATCCATCCCTCCTTATTGCCTGCTTTTCCGGGTCTGCATGCTCAACGTCAGGCGCTTGAATATGGGGTTAAAGTAAGTGGCTGTACTGTACACTTTGTAGATGAAGGCTTGGATAGTGGTCCGATTATTTTACAAGAAGCCGTACCCGTGCTCCATGAGGATACGGAAGAGAGCTTGTCTCAGAGAATTTTAGCGGTGGAACACCGTCTCTATCCGGAAGCCGTTCGCTTGCTAGCCTTAGGGCAAGTTAAACGGTCTGGACGAAGAGTACAGATTTTGCAACAGGAGGAATTGAGATGAAGCGAAGAGCAATCATAAGCGTTTCAGACAAAACGGGTATTGTTTCCTTTGCCCGTGAACTTGTAGATATCGGCTTTGAGTTAATATCTACCGGAGGAACTTATAAAGCATTAGATGAGGCTAATATTCCGGTCAAATATGTGAGTGAGGTCACTGGATTTCCTGAAGTTCTAGATGGCAGAGTTAAGACCCTCCACCCGTTAATTCACGGGGGAATTTTAGCTCGCGATAGTGTCAAACACATGGAGCAAATGGAGAAAAACGGAATCAAATATATTGATTTAGTAGTTGTTAATCTTTATCCATTTCGGGAGACTATAGCGAAGCCTGGAGTTAGTTTTGAAGAAGCTATAGAAAACATTGATGTTGGTGGGCCAACGATGGTGCGCGCAGCAGCTAAGAATCACGGACGGGTTACAGTTATCGTAAATCCAGAATCTTATGAAGAAGTATTAAGTGTGCTTCGAGAAGCAGGAACAGTTCCCGCCGGTATGAGGAAGAGACTGGCTGCTGAAGCCTTTTCCCATACTGCCGAATATGATCGTCTAATTGCCGGGTATTTAGAGCGGCAACTTGAACCACCGGATACATTTCCGGAGACACTGCGTATAACTGCCCAAAAAGTTCAAGAGCTTCGTTACGGCGAAAATCCACAGCAAAAGGCTGCCTTCTATATCAATGCTGAGGCTGGGGTAGGGACACTTGCCAACGGAAAACAACTTCAAGGGAAAGAACTTTCCTATAATAATTGGATCGATATGAACGCTGCTTGGAAGCTCGTGCGGGAATTTGAAACTTGTGCAGCTGCAATCATCAAACATACCAACCCTTGTGGAGTGGCAATGGGCAAGACCCCTCTTGAGGCTTATGAAAGTGCCTTTGCCGCAGACCCAATCTCTGCTTTTGGTGGGATTATCGCTTTTAATCGTGTAGTAGATACAGCGTGTGCCGAAGCGCTTAAAGAGCGATTCTATGAGGTTATAATCGCGCCTGACTTTAGTCCGGAAGCACGAGAGATTCTTAGCTCTAAAACAAATCTACGACTCTTTGTGGTAGGAAGAGGAGAATTGGGCAAAGTCATGTCCGGTTGGGTTTATAGAAGTGTTGAAGGCGGTTACCTTGTCCAAGAGATTGATCGAGGGACTACTCCGGTATCTGAATGGGAGTTTGTGACAGAGCAAAAGCCTACGGAAGAAGATTTGGTCGCTCTTGATTTTGCCTGGCGCATTGTCAAGCATGTCAAGTCAAATGCTATCGTTGTAGCTGATCACAAGCGCACTCTGGGAGTTGGAGCCGGGCAGATGAACCGGGTGGGCTCCGTTAAGATTGCACTTGATCAAGCTGGAGATGCCGCCAACGGAGCTTATTTAGCTTCGGATGCATTCTTTCCATTCCCGGACTCTATTGAAGAGGCTGCCCGTGCCGGGATTCGCGCAATTGTTCAGCCTGGAGGATCTGTTAGGGATGAGGCTGTAATTGAAGCAGCAAATCGTTTGAATATGATCATGGTCTTTACCCATCGCAGACATTTTCAGCATTAGTTAGCATTTTTAACTGATTTAGTTCAGTCTTTTTTGGGAACGATAGTTTCTGCTAAATGATGAGTGGGGTGAAAAGGTGAAGAAGCATCGGGTTTTAATAATCGGCAGCGGTGGTCGTGAACATGCACTGGCTTGGAAGTTGGCCCAAAGCCCTGAACTTGAACGTTTATATGTAGCGCCGGGAAATGCCGGCACTGAGTACTGGAATGTTCCAATTTCCGCACAAGACATTGGGGCACTGGTGGAATTTGCAGTTAATGAAAAAATTGATCTAACGGTTGTTGGTCCGGAGGATCCTTTGAGCATAGGCGTCGTAGATGCTTTTCAGGAGGCAGGTCTGCGAATTTTTGGCCCCTCAAAGGCTGCCGCTCAGTTGGAAGGCAGTAAATCCTTTGCCAAGATGATTATGCAAAGTGCTAATATCCCAACAGCACAGTGTCAAGTTTTTGAAGATCCAATCCAGGCCAAACAGTATATCGAAACCATTGGGGCCCCTTGTGTCTTAAAAGCGGATGGATTAGCCGCCGGCAAGGGAGTTATAGTGGCAATGGATTTGATAACTGCTCTACAAGCAGTGGATGAAATAATGGATGGCAGTTTTGGTTCTGCCGGCAAAAAACTGCTGGTTGAGGAGTTTCTAGAAGGGCAAGAAGTAAGTTTGCTATGTTTTTCAGATGGAGTCACAGCTTTGCCGATGGTTCCTGTTCAGGATCACAAACGGGCCTTGGATAATGACCTAGGACTGAACACCGGAGGTATGGGGACTTATAGCCCACCACCAATCTGGACGACTGAACTTGAAGCAACAGTTATGCACGATCTTGTTTTACCATCTCTCAAGATTATGCAAGAGCAAGGAACTCCTTTTGTCGGTGTATTATTTTTAGGGCTCATGTTAACAAAGCAGGGGCCTAAACTTCTGGAATACAACGTTCGTTTTGGGGATCCGGAAACTCAAGTTGTAATGAAACGACTTAAATCAGATCTTCTGCCTATTCTTTGGTCATGTACAGAAACAAATCTCTCTAAGGTTCAATTAAATTGGAAAGAAGAGGTTGCAGTTTGTGTTGTAATGGCTGCGGAGGGTTATCCAATAACTTACACAAAAGGAATACCAATCAGATTACCTGAAGAGAGTGATCCGGATGTAGTAGTCTTCCATGCAGGAACCGGAATTAATGAAGGCCAGCTTGTAAGTAATGGGGGCCGGGTTTTGGGCATAACATCGGAGGGTAAAACTTTGCAAGAGGCTCGTGAAAAAGCTTATTCTCTGATTAATAAAATCGATTTCCCCAAAGCCCATTTTCGCAGAGATATTGGAGTTAAAGGGTTGAACTAAAATTTCCAGTTTTATGTTTAACACATTCTTCACACAAAGTTCATGGTAATGTAACAGTGATCATCTATACTAAACTCAGTAGACAATGATTATCCGTTTTTTAGCGGTTAATATAAATTCTTTCTCATTTTTCTCCCCTTCTTTCTTTTCCCCTCTATCGAAATGGAGGGGATTTTTTATTATTCGGATTTATAACCTCTCATTACTTGATTTCCGAAGATCTTTTCTGTTCATTGACTATAGGGAAAAATTACAGAGAACAAGGATCTTGCCTGACGAAGGTAAGATCCTTGTTCTTTGCCCAAAGGTCAACTGTCTTGGGGCTAGTCATAGCTACTGGGATTTTCTTAGATATGTCGTGATGGATTTAACTGCTGCTTAATGGCTGATCCGAGGTAAGATTCTACTCGGTGAGGTATTAAAACATTTTGGACATACATAAATTGGACTTGTTGCTGCCGGGATTATGTTAATATTTAGGATTTGAGCCGTATACTGAATCCATTTACTTAAGTGATCCAGGCACTGACAATTAGGACAACTTAACAACACTCGTCTTCACTTCCTCGAGATTAGTGTATGAACACCCTAAGGAAAGTGTGACCTCGCCAAGTCTATCTCCATATAATAAAGGCAGGACTCTTAATAAGAAGGTGAGAAGGGAATGTTTAATTATAGTAAGCGTTTGTTTTATCCGATTCATGTTGAACGAGAAGATCCGGCATTTGCCAAATTGCTCATAGAACATTATTCAGGTATAGATGGTGAATTATCATCTGCCCTACAATACTTTCACCAAAGATCTTTTATATCTAACCGGCATATCCGTGAGTTGTTAGGCATTATCACTGCGGAAGAATTTGGGCATATGGAGTTAATTTCGGTAGCCGTAAGTAAATTAGGAGGGCCACCATTAACTTTGCTGAATGCTCAAGATGCTCTAAAGGAAATTAAGCACATTGATCAGAGTTTTGATCTCAATAAACTTTTGCAAATGGATATACAGGCAGAAACAAGAGCGATTCGCTTATATAAGCAACATTTGGAATTAACTAATGATGTAAACATGAAGAAAATGATTAAGTTTCTGATTGGCAGAGAAGATGTACATAAATACTTATTGAAAAAGGCCCAAAGGTTAGTTCGGGAAAACGGAACTCCAGAGGATTTTAATGAGCTTATCTACGACTATAAAATGAGTTTGCAAGTTCTGAAATGAAATATTCAATTTAGATAGATTCAGTAATAGGATGAAAAAAAGTCGGCTGATAAAGCCGACTTTAGTATTTAATAATCCAATCAGAAATCATTAATCGTTCGGAAAAACCAAATCCTTCAGTATCGATAGTAAGGTGTGATTTGTGAATTAGATCACGATCATAGAAAACAGTAATCCCTTCTGTATTAAACTGGTAGTAGTTTTCAGGTTTTCTAGGACTTCCTTTTCGTACAGTAGGAGGAGTAGAAAGGGGGATACAACATTGTGTGACAACCAGACGTTTTATGTAAAGGTTATTTTTTTTGGCTTTCTGGAGGAATTTTAAGGCGTTTTGTGTAATGTAAATAATCATATTCTTACTTGTTATACGGTTAGGATCCAACGTAGATTCACCTCCTTGACGTTGCCATACCTTATTCTATCATTTTTGTCTTTGCTTGCAAGAGATTGAGGGTCAAGTTTAGATAAGATCGCACTCCAACGAAACTTAGGGTAATTATGCTTAAGGGCTAGTTAGTTTGTGATGGGAACAATATTTTGTTTGTCTTCCATAAAGCTTTTTAAAGAAACGTGAAGCTCGTTATCATTATTTACAGAGGCAAAGAAAATATCTGCGGGAGTTTTAATGTTCAGCGTGGCTAATTGTTGCTCTAGCCAGTCTTCGGAAAGATCAAGCTTCTTTAAGACATTTCCATAGATTTCACCGTCGATAATGATAGGGTAGGAAAGAGAAGAGCCTACTTTTGTTAGATTCATATCTTCAAGGGTAACTAAATCTTTATTTGCATGTTTTAAAACAGATAAATTACCGTTTGCCTCTATAATGCCTATCTGTACATCACTTATATTAAAGACATCCTTCTCACGAAGCATCTGCAGAATATTGTCGATGGAAAATCGAATTTTTTTAAGGTTGCTCATAATCAATTGTCCGTCTTGAATTACAATTGTAGGCTCAAAAGTAATTAAGTGTCCAAATTTTCGATGCTTAATTGCTGAGTTGGTTATGACCTTTTGAAAAAGACCGATTAAAATAATTGCTACTGCAGTATGTATGTGAGAAATGCTGGGGTCAGCTAGGTCAGCACCTGTTATTGCTCCCAAAGTAATAATAACCAGAAAGTCGAAAACTGGAAGTTCCCCTATAGCACGCTTTCCCATATATAGAGTAACAATCAAAAGTAAAGGTATTATTGTAAAGATCCGTCCCACTACGACGAGAAGCTCTTTGATTAATTCCATTAATTCACTTCCTTCCAAAACTAGGCCCTATCTAAATGTTTTCAAGATCGATTGACAATATGGATTAGAAAAACGAGCAAATTGCTAAAACACGAAGAGGTGGTCATTTAATTGTCTCTCTGGTTTGTTAGAATTGTAATTGTAAAAAATGCTTGGTGAAGGGAAAGATTTTAAACTATGCTGAAAGACTGTAATGCTGGGGAACGATTTGAAGGGGTATTGCTGATTAATGAGTGGAAAGAGGTTCCATTTCGGCAAAAACCGGGGGCATATCTCTCCTTGACATGCCAAGATAGCTCTGGGCAGATGCAAGGAAAAATGTGGAACTACGATCCCCAAGTTCTCGTGCTGCTAAAAGATCAGGATATAGTTAGGATTAAAGGGGTTGCTTCTGAGTACCGTGGTACTCTGGATCTAACGATTGAAACAATTAAAATAGTAGCTGAAGAAGACGTCGACTTATCAGAACTTTTGCCTAGTTCCCCGATTGCGGCTTCGGAATTGGAGAAACGCCTAACGGTTCTGATTGAAAAGACTAGCCAACGGGAACTTAGGGCTTTGCTGGAACAGGTTTTTGGACATCCGGAATGGGGGGACGCGTTTAGAAAAGCACCTGCCGCCATGAAGGTCCATCAAGCATACTTGCGCGGGCTTTGGGAACACAGTGTTAGAGTAGCTGAGCTTGTTGAAGAAATTGCCAAGTATTACCCCAAAATGAATCGAGATTTAGCTGTAACAGGTGCCCTTTTACATGACTTGGGGAAAATTGGTGAGTACAATTATGAGCGCGGAATTAAATTTACAACAGAAGGAAGGCTACTGGGGCACATTATCTTAGGAATTGAACTTCTAACTGAGGAAATTACCAAGATTTCCGACTTCCCGCGAGAATTGAGGTCTAAGTTGTTGCATATCATTACAAGTCATCATGGTAAATATGAATGGCAATCCCCAAAACGTCCGAAATTGATGGAAGCCTTAGTAATTCACTATGCTGATGCTTTGGATGCTGAGCTTTATCAGTTTGAACAAGCAAAAGAAAACCACCCCGAAGATGAATGGTCACCATATATCCCTAGTATGGAGCGGTACATTTATTTAAAATAAGATACTCAGGCTTTAGCCAGCTTTTTTAATTTGGTATCCCAAAAGCGATTTGCTATAAGGCGAACACAAAATGGATGGTTACCCCAGGTGTTGAGGTTATCCAGTGAAAGCATAAGTGCATAAGCTTGACGACAGATAGATAGGATAGGGTAATTCTTAGCAATATGTGCTAAAACAGAAAGGATAGCTTCACAGCGTTCAGAGTAAAACAGATTTTGTATGTAACGGCGGCTGTGAGGAGCAAGGCGAAAGCGAGTTAAATCTGTGGAAAGAGGCTTAATTTCGCTTTCGGAAATCAATACCACATTAAATTCCGGTAGATCAGCTAGAATATCTGCTGATTTTAAGAATTGCCCAAGGTGTTCTTGGACTTCAAGAATTGGAAAAGAGATACAGCCTGGAGTAGAAGCTAAAATTCGGATACGCAAAAGATTTGACTGAATCATTTTTTCGTTAGCCATGAAATTATGGGGTTTTTGGGTCATGTGTAGAATGAGGGCGGCAAGAACCTCATTCCCGTCAGAGGCTTGTTGTTCCCAAGCAGGTAAGAGACCAAGGATATCTTCTTTAAGAGGGAGGGTAATCTGATCAAAAAGTTCAGATTGGATAATTGTATTTAAAGATTGTTCAGTGGGGTTTGTGAGTAAAATTCGCCGAAATCCAGGGTGCACTAAGGTCTTATTATCTGAGTTATTCATCGAAGGTACCTCCTCCGTAGATTATTATCTAATTAGTTCTGTCTTTTAGTGTATGTTTTTTATAGGGTTCTATCCAAGGAATTTAACTTGTCCTAATTCGAAGCAGAAGTGTCAGATAATAACGACGGAAGAATACTAAAATTTTGTTTTAGTAGGTACTGGCTATTGGGATGGTAGGATGGAAAGTTCCGCGCTGATCTTGCATAAGTATGATAATAAACATACCGTTGAAAAGGAGCAAAGATGGGAACTCTTACCCCTAGCTTAGAAGACTATCTTGAAGAAATTTATCGATTCTCTCTTTCCACAGATACAGTTCGAGTAACTGATCTTAGTATCAAACTAGGGGTTTCTTTGCCGTCGGTAACTAAAGCTCTACGTAAATTGAAAAGCGGTCAGTATATTTACTATCAACGCTACGGAGAAATAAATCTATCTGAAAAAGGGAAAAAGCTGGGGAATTTCTTAGTTAAGCGCAACCAGTTATTACAGGAATTCCTAGTACTTATTAATACTGATTGTGATATTGCGGCAGAGGCTGAGGCCATGGAACATTATCTTTCAGAAGCTACCATTCGATCTATTCAAGCTATTGTTACCTTCCTAAATGAAAATCCTAAATGGTATGAGGTTTTACTGGAATACATCACGTCTTCCAGTAAAACCAAAGAGTAAAGTCTAGGCTAAACCGAACATACGAACCACTTGAGTCAGAATAAAACAAGCAGAAAAACCGATGAGTGTTGGAATTAGAAATGATAGGAAGGCCCATTTTTTACTGCCGGTTTCCTTGTAGGTTGTGAGGAGAGTGGTAGCACAAGGCCAATGCAATAGGGAAAACAACATGACGTTAACTGCTGTAAGCCAGGTCCAGCCGTTACTAACCAAAACGTTCCTAAGCTCCTCTAAGCTTGCAAAATCCTGTAAAGAGCCGGTGGAAAGATAGCTCATGATAAGAATCGGCAGAACAATCTCGTTTGCAGGTAGCCCAAGTATAAAGGCCATTAGGATGAATCCATCTAAGCCGATAAGTTTTCCTAAGGGGTTTAGGGTATGAGCCACAGTAGAGAGTACACTCAGTTCTCCAATATATACATTTGCCAGAATCCATATTACGCCGCCTGCGGGGGCTGCTATGATGATTGCACGTCTTAGTACAAATAAGGTGCGGTCAATCACTGAGCGATAGATTACGGCTCCTATCTTTGGCCGACGGTATGAGGGTAATTCCAAGACAAGAGAAGAAGGTTCACCTTTTAATATTGTCATTGATAGTAACCAGGAGACAGTTAATGTAACAGCTATACCCAGTAAAATTATTAGCGCAATCACCAAGGCATTAATTATTCCTGAATAGGATGCAATAGCCCCACCTATAAAAATTGAAGTGATGGCAATCAATGTCGGAAATCTACCGTTGCAGGGAACAAAATTATTGGTCAGAATTGCGATTAGGCGCTCCCGTGGAGAGTCTATTATTCTGCATGATGTGACTCCAGCCGCATTACATCCAAATCCCATGCACATGGTCAGACTCTGTTTACCACAGGCTTTGGCTTTTTTAAAAATATGATCCAGGTTGAAAGCTATTCGAGGTAGATAACCGGAATCTTCTAATAAGGTAAATAAGGGAAAAAAGATGGCCATAGGAGGCAGCATAACTGCAACAACCCAGGCTAAAGTCCGGTAAACTCCTAGAACAAGAACTCCATGTACCCAATCAGGGGCACCTAACCACTGAAACCCAAGAGTTAATTGATCCTGAAAGGCAAAGAGCGCGCTGGCTAGGAGCCCTGAGGGTATATTTGCACCTTCTATAGTTATCCAAAAGACACACACCAATAGCAGGATCATGAGGGGATATCCGAACCACTTGGAAGTAACCAGATTATCAATTATTAGATCAAAGCCAATTCGGTGGCGTTCTTTGTTTGAAAGAACATGTTTGGTAATTTGCTCTGCATTTCCATAAATATCGGCAACAATCTGGTCGCTAAATGAATTACAATAGGCTTTGCGAACATATTCAGCTTGACCATAAGCCTCACTAAGATTTCTAGAAGAACTCATTGCGCACATTTGGATTCCTCCCAATCCTGAAATGAAACATGATCAATATCCAGAAAATTGCTTAAACTTTCCAGAAAATTCTGATCTCCGTCTAAAAGCCTTAAGGCGATCCAACGAGGTGACAAGGTACTATTAGGAATATTTTCTACCAAAGGCAACAACTCTTTTAGAGCGCTTTCTATATCTGAGGAATATTTTATCTGTCGAGGAATCGGCTGTAGTAATCCGGTAGCAACTTGTAATATCTTCTCGCGGAGTTCTGTAAGTCCAATTCCTTGCCGAGCAGCGGTTGCAACGACAGGCACTCCTAATTCACGTTCCAACGAAGGAACATCAATGACTAAATTTTTCTTTTTAGCCTCATCCATTAGATTCAAACACACAATAACATTAGGTGTTATTTCAAAAACTTGAAGAGCCAAATTTAGATTTCTTTCTAGAGAAGTGGCATCCAAAACTACTACTGTAACATCAGGGTTCGCAAAGCACAAGAAATCTCGGGCAATCTGTTCCTCAACCGTATGAGCTAATAGAGAATAAGTACCAGGCAAGTCGACGATTAAAAAGGGTTTTTTTTGATATTGGTAACTACCATGTGCATTATCTACTGTTTTTCCCGGCCAATTACCGGTATGTTGATGGAGTCCGGTTAAGGCATTGAAAATTGTGCTTTTCCCTACATTTGGGTTACCGGCTAGGGCAATGCTCAATTGATCGTTTCTAATTGGAACTCCAAAATAATTTTGCCATAATAGGCTCTTTTTTTCTGCAGACAGAATCATACACATTCCTCTCCGTTCGATAACGTTCTTACCAAAATTTGGGAAGCGTCTTCGCTTCGTAGTGCAATAAGTGTGCCCCTTACCAGATAAGCGGTTGGATCACCTGATGGCCCTCTGCGTATACTGCGGATCAAGGTTCCAGGGACAATTCCTAAGTCAAGTATACGGCGTCGTAAAAGTCCGCTTAACTCTAAGGAAACTATTTGACAGGCCGAACCTAGAGATAAATCTGATAATGGATTGATTCGTTCTGCATTTTTCACACCAATGTACCCCCTTTTTCTAATCAGGTTATCTTCTTTCTCAGTTAGAGGTTAGCCGCGGCTAACTTTCAGTTAAAAGTTCATTTTGAATAGATTATGTTAAGAGGTCTCTTTTGTTCCCCCGAAAGCTTATACTAATTTGATAAGGAGCCATTGCGCGTTTACAAACGTAAGGCAAATGGCTCCTTGGTTTTTAGTCGTTGAGTTTAGAATTGAAGGATATGGTATGTTTGAGGCTGAGGTGCCTTTGCAATGGGAAAACTATGCTATAATTATAGAATACAGTCGGTGGTCATTACTTAGGAGTTGTTGATATATGAGACAAGGGATCGGCAAATTAAGATTTGCAGATGAAGAAGTACAGATGCCCAAAGTTACAAGGAAAATGCTGACCAGAATATTGAGTTACTTTTTGCCTTATTGGAAAAGCATGCTGCTTGTAATTAGTATAATATTTACTAGTTCAATACTAGGTCTTGTGCCCCCAATATTAATTAGAAATATTATTGACATTGCTTTGCCTCAAAAAGATCTCTTTCACTTAAGTTTGTTAATTCTGGTATCCATTGGGGTTACGGTGATTTTAGGACTTTTGCAAGTAGCTCAGTCATATCTCAGTATTTGGATTTCTAAACATATAATCTTAACTATGAAAAATCAAATGTATGGTCATTTGCAGAATATGTCTTTGAATTTCTATACTGCTGCAAGACCCGGGGAGATTATCACCAGAATAACAAGTGATATAGAGGGAATCCAGGATATTTTTAACTCAACCGTTATCAATGCTATAACCAGTATAGTTGTACTTATCTCGACTGCCGCCGCACTGATATTGATGAATTGGAAGCTGGCAATTGTCGGAATGATTATTCTGCCTACTTTTATTATCCCAACCAGGAAAGTAGGCAAACTTCGCTGGAAGTTAGCTACTAAGAGCCAAGAAAAAATTAGCGATCTTAATCAGATTATTCAAGAGGCTTTCAGTATTAGTGGGGCACTACTCACAAAGCTTTTTACCAACGAAAAGGATGAATTGGAAAGATTTACAAAAATAAATAGTGAGGTTATTAGTTTACAAATCAAAGAGTCCGTTGTAGGACGCTGGTTTAGAATGACAATTACAACTTTTATTGCTGTCGGGCCGATGCTGATTTATTTTTATGGCGGATACCTGTTTATTAAAGGGGAGATATCCATTGGAAGTATTATTGCTTTTGTAGCCTTGCTGGGGAGGCTTTATGCACCTGTTTCGCAACTATCGAATATACACATCGATATCACAAGATCGTTAGCCTTATTCCAGAGAATTTTTGAGTATCTAGATCTTGAACAAGAAATTGAAAATAAGCTCGGAGCCTATGAACTGAAGGTGATTAGCGGTAAAGTACAATTCAAGAATGTATATTTTTCCTATAACAGTAAGGTTAAGGTCCTCGAGGACATTAGTTTTTCTGTAAAGCCAGGTACAATGGTAGCCTTAGTTGGTTCAAGTGGAGTTGGGAAAACCACCATTACAAATCTTATACCAAGGTTGTACGATGTGAATAAAGGAAGTATAGAAATTGACGGACATGATATCAGAGTTGTCACATTAGAGTCGCTTAGGAAGCAGATTGGGATAGTGATCCAGGAACCTTACTTATTCAATGATACTATCGAGGAAAATTTAAGGTATGGTAAGAAAGATGCCACCGAAGTGGAAATAGTCGAGGCTTGTAAAGCAGCATATATTCATGACTTCATTATGACTCTGCCTAATCGTTATAAAACAATCGTCGGAAATAGAGGGGTTAAGTTATCCGGTGGAGAAAAGCAAAGGGTATCTATTGCAAGGGTTATATTAAGAGACCCGAGAATTATTATTCTTGATGAAGCTACATCCTCACTAGATTCCATATCGGAAATGTACATTCAAAAGGCTATGATTCCTTTGCTGAAAGATAGGACAAGCTTTGTCATAGCCCACAGATTATCAACTGTTTTAGCAGCGGATCAGATCTTTGTTATTGAAAATGGAGCTATTGCTGAAAGCGGGAACCATGAAGAATTAATTCGCAAAGAGGGTCTCTATCAACAGATTTATAAGACACAATTCAAAGGGGATAGTTATAACTAACTTCTGCCCAAGTTCGACTCCTTTAGAAGTTAGAAAAGGCTAAACGAGGTGGGTAAAGAAATGATAAATCAACGATTTAATATGGAATTTGAAGTTCACTATCATGAAGTAAATCCAAAGGAGCAGGCCACACCCTTAGCAATACTGCATTATTTAGAAAATGCCGCAATTTCCCATTCGGAATCAATTGGACAGGGAATAAAACAGTTACAGGCTAAAAAGCAAGCCTGGATTTTAAATCAATGGATTCTTCAGATGAACCGTTATCCAGTTTTAGGTGAAAAGGTTATGATTGAAACATGGTCTTCAGGATTTGAAAGGTTTTATGCAAATAGAGATTTTTTAATAAAGGATAACAATCAAGAAATCATTGGGAAGGCAACATCCTTGTGGATTTTCTATAATACTGAAAGTAAGCGCCCGTCCAGAATACCCCAAGAATTTCAAGAAGCCTATGGAATCGATCCAATTCGAGTAATTGAAGACGCTACAAATCAGTTTCAGATTCATGAAGTAGGTGATCAAACTAAGGCTGTCGGTAATGAACAGATATTTACTGTCCGAAGGAGTGACATCGATACCAATGGTCATGTCAATAATGCAAATTATCTTCAGTGGATGCTAGAGGTTGTTCCAGAAGATGTTTATCAAAATGCATATCTTGCTGCTATGAAGATAACTTATCGGAAAGCAGCAACTTATGGTTCGAGTATTCGCTCCAAATGCCATGAAACGGAATCAAAAGCTAATAATCCTATCTATCAGCATATTATCCTTGAGAATGATGGCCTTCAAGAACTTGCTACAGCACTAACAGTCTGGAAAAGTGTATAATATTTTGAAAAGAGGTAAAGAAATGCGGAGAAGTGATAAAGAAATAACTGATCAAAATTCGATGGACGAAATCATAAAGAAGGCACAAGTTTGTAGATTAGCTATATCCTATAAGGACATGCCCTATATTATTCCGATAAACTTCGGTTATCTAGACAAGGTATTGTATTTTCATTCTGCAAAAGATGGACTAAAGCTTTCAATTCTACGTGAAAATCCTCAGGCTTGTTTTGAAGTTGAGATTGACACCCAAATAATTCCCAGTGAAATGGGGTGTGAATGGACTATGCGATATCAAAGTGTCATTGGTTTCGGAGAGGTAGAGTTCATTGATGATATAACCAGTAAGCGAGAAAGTATGAAAATCATTATGGAGCATTATGCAAATGATAAGCCCTTTCCCTCAGATACAATGTTGGAAGGAATCACTCTTTATAAATTAAAGGTAAATACTATGACGGGTAAACAATCAGGATACTAGAAATTAATTAGATCTTATCTTGAAATATTATTTGAATAGATTAAAAAGAAGGAAAATAGGGGATATTTGTCGAACAAAGACGTAACGACAAGTGTGAATTTGCTAAAACAGTTTCCATGGGCTGACCATCAATCTAAATTTAGAAGAGTGGTATGAATAATGTCAAATGACCAAATCATGGAATTGAAACAAAGAGTAGCCCTTTTAGAAGCCTCTTTAACTGATGTTCAACAGGAAAATGAGATATGGAATCGTCTTTTTCTAGAAGTTAATTGGGGAATGGTTGTTGTTGATGCCAAAAGTGGGAAGGCTCTGAAAGTGAATAGAAGTTATGCAGAAATGCATGGATATAGCCCATTGGAGTTAATTGGCAAATCTGTGTATGGATTGGTTTGTGCACCGGGGCATAAGAATGATCTCTTAGAAGTTGACGCCAAGATACATAATGAAGATCGATATTACTACAATTCAGTGCATGTTAAGAAAGACGGAAGTCCTTTTCCGGTACGAATTAATAATCAAGAAGTTACAGTGAAATCTGGGCGTTTTCGGATTATCTCTACCTGGGATATTACAGATAGTGAGCTAAAACAAAGAGAGTTAAGTCAGTATCGTGAAAGTTTAGAGGAATTAGTTAAATTTCGTGCCGATGAATTGGAAAGGATCAATGAGCAACTTCGAAGCGAGATTAGACAGAAGGAAAATGCTGAACACGAATTAGCTAGAGCAAATCAAGAAATGTTTAACATTTTAGAGAGTATCGGCGATTGTTTTAAAGCAGTAAATCGCGATTGGGTTATAACCTATGCTAATCAGGCTATGGTTAAAGCTCGGGAGGACAATGGCCTTGATGGCAATCTTGTCGGTGCTGATTACTGGGAAGTTCATAAAGACTCCAATCCAAGAATTAATGAAGCTTGTTTAAAAGTGATGAATGATGGTGTTCCAACTAGGTTTGAGACTTATGCTTACACAATAGGAAAATGGACAGAAGTCAGTATTTATCCAACAGCAAGCGGAATCTCAATCTTTCTTCGGAATATTGAGGCAAGACGAAAGATGGAAAAGGCTATCGAGGACGAACATCGCCGCCTTTATTCACTATTTAACAGTTTTCCGGGGCTAATCTATCTTCAAGAAGAAAATCATAAAATACGCTATGCTAACCATAGCTTTCAAGCAAAGTTTGGTTCATGTATCGACAAGCATTGCTATGAAGTAATAGTAGGATTGCCGGGTCCCTGCCATGACTGCATTTCTGAGGTGATTTTAAACAATCTTACCCCAATGTGGAGGGAAATGGTCTCTGATAGTCGCATATATGAGGTTTATTCTCAACCTTTTATTGATGCTGATGGATCGAGGTTAGTTTTTAAAGTGCTAATTGATGTTACAGACAGAAGGAGTGCTGATCGAGAGTTAGCACGTTTGGAAAGGCTTAATATGGTCGGTGAAATGGCTGCCGGCATTGCTCATGAGGTTAGAAATCCCCTTACGACTGTGCGCGGGTTTTTACAGTTGCTCCAATCTAAAGAGGAAACCTCAGCTTATCACGATTACTTTCAGCTGATGACCGATGAACTAGATCGGGCAAATTTGATCCTAACTGATTTTTTAAGTTTGGCCAGAGATAAGTCGGTGGAATTCGAGCCTATTAATATTTCCAATATCGTGAGAACCCTGGCACCTCTTTTAAACTCAGATGCATTTAATCAAGATAAAACAATAGTCCTTGAATTAGAAGAGGTTCCCGATCTTCTTGGAAATGGGAACGAACTGAGGCAGTTGATTTTGAACTTGGCCAGAAATGGATTGGAAGCTACTCCGGCAGGCACGACTTTGACCATAAGTTCTTCGGTTCAAGAAAAGTGCATTGTGCTTAAAGTCAGAGATCAGGGTCGTGGAGTTGATCCGGAAATCCTTGATAGATTAGGCACCCCATTCTTAACTACTAAAGAAAGTGGCACCGGACTAGGCCTTGCAATATGCCAAAGCATAGCTGTTCGTCATAAAGCCTCCATTAATTTTGATTCACAGGGTACAGGTACAACTGTTATTGTGAAATTCCCCATAAACTAAGAAAAGCCACCCCAGACGGGGTGGCTTTCAATATAGGCGCGAGGGTTCTGGCATCTGTCCCTACATAATCAGAACAAACATTAAAATGCTGGAACAATAGAACCTTTGTATTTGTCTTCGATGAACTTTTTAACCTCGGGGGAGGTCAGAGCTTTAGCAAGTTTCTGTAAAGCAGGGTCGTCTTTGCGGCTGTCTTTGACAACAAGGATATTTGCATAAGGAGATTCTTTGTCTTCCATAATGATGGAATCATTAAGAGGGTTGAGCCCGCCTTCTAAAGCGTAATTGGTATTAATTACTGCAGCAATAATCTTAGGATCTTGGAGTACTCTAGGAAGCTGTGGGGCATCAAGAGGAGTGACTTTCAGTTGTTTTGGGTTGTCTTGAATATCATTGACGGTTCCCTTAATTCCCACGCCGTCTTTTAGTTTGATAATACCTGCTTTGGAAAGGAGAGCAAGAGCGCGGCCGCCGTTTGAGGGGTCATTAGGAATGGCAATGGTATCTCCGTTTTTCAGCTCATCAAGCTTGGATATTTTTTTAGAGTAGACGCCCATTGGTTCAATGTGAACGTTGGCAATTGAGACATTCTTTAAGGAATGATCGGCATTAAAAGAGTCTAGATAGGGAGTATGTTGAAAGAAGTTTGCGTCGATATCTCCAGAATCTAAATCTAAGTTAGGGCGGACATAATCGGTGTAACTAACAATCTCCAGTTCGACACCTTCTTTGAGCAGTGCGGGCTTAATAAATTCTAGGATTTCAGCATGAGGAATTGGGGTTGCACCAACTTTAAGTACTTTGGCAGAAGGTGTATCAGATCCGGTTTTGGGAGCTTCGGTTTTACTGCCGCAGCCTGAGAGTATGAGAGAAAAGGTGACTAAAACAGTGGCTAAAAGGGTCAAATAGCGGTGGTTCTTAATTCTTGACATTTTTTTCTCCTCCAATTTGTTTAGTTTTTGCCATAGCTGGGAATGACAGATCTTGTTGCTTGAATCCGGATAACTTGGGTAGTCACGAACCTAATTAGTAAGCTTGCGTGCCAGGGTTGTTCCTAGGGATTGTATAATCTGAACAATCACGACGAGAATGATGACAGTGACAATCATGACATCGGTTCGAAAACGGTTATAGCCATATTGAATGGCTAAGTCCCCTAATCCGCCTCCGCCAACGGTACCGGCCATAGCGGTGTAACCGATGACACTAATCGTCGTGATGGCGACGCCTAGAATCAGTGAAGCTTTCGCTTCAGGAAGAAGAACCTTTTGAATAATTTGTTTAGGAGAGGCCCCCATTGACAGTGCTGCCTCGATCACACCGTAGGGAACTTCTTTAAGAGAGGTTTCCACTACACGGGCGACAAATGGAGCGGTGGAGATCACAAGCGGAACGATAGCTGCTGTTGTGCCAACAGAAGTTCCGATTATTGAGCGGGTAAAGGGGATTAAAGCTACCAATAGAATAATGAATGGAGCAGAACGGAGTATGTTGATGACGGTTCCTAAAGTTCGCTCTACCCATGGGTTGGGTAAAATATGGCCTGGCGATGAGACGACCAAAATAATCCCTAAAGGTAGTCCAATCAGGTAAGCGAGTACAGTCGAGGCGAAAACCATATAAAGGGTTTCCCCTGTAGCAGGTATAATCAGCTGTAATAGAAGATCCCCTACTGAACCAGGGAAAAGACTTCCCACATTAAAGCTCACGTTTAATCACCTCCACTTTTAAATCTCTGGATGTCAAATAGTGATGAGCTTCCTTGAGTTGTTCAGGACTTCCTTGAAGCTCAAGGGTTAATGTGCCAAAAAGTGTGGATCTTAAATGATCGATGCTTCCATAGAGGATGTTAGCTCGAACTTCACAGGTTCTAAGCAAATCAGTGATAATTGGATCAGAAGCACGTGTGCCAAGGAATTGAATGCGAACAATTTCTGAGTCTGGGTGAGTTGCCAGTTCCTTCAATAGGTCCGCGGGAAGTTCATTTGGAAAAACTGTCGAGACAAATTGACGAGCGATGTCCGACTGAGGTTTTATAAACACAGACTCGACAGGGCCATTTTCCACGATGTGGGCTGCGTGAATAACTGCTACATGGGTACAGATTTCTTTGACAACTTTCATTTCGTGAGTAATCATAACGATCGTTAAACCAAGTTTTTGATTAATATCACGAAGTAGGTTCAAGATGGAAAGGGTGGTTTGTGGGTCTAAGGCAGAAGTTGCCTCGTCGCACAAAAGAACTTGTGGCTTTGTGGCGAGAGCACGAGCAATACCGACTCGTTGTTTTTGACCACCGCTTAACTGCCCGGGGTAAGCCGTTGCTTTATCTTCCAGACCTACCAGATGAAGAAGCTCTTTAACCCGTATTGAGATCTCAGTTTTAGGTACTCCGGCAATTTCTAAAGGGAAGGCAATATTTTCAGATACTGTTCGAGATTGAAGAAGATAGAAGTGTTGAAAAATCATACCGATATTCTGGCGCGCTTTCCTAAGTTCTTTACTTGAAAGAGCGGTCAATTCTTGCCCGGCAACAATGATTTTGCCGCTTGAAGGTTTCTCAAGTAGATTTAAGCAACGGACAAGGGTGCTTTTTCCGGCGCCGCTCAATCCGATTATGCCATAAATTGTTCCGGGTAATATGTTTAAAGATACATTATCAAGAGCCATGACTTGTCCCTGAGGGGACGAGTATTTCTTAACTAGTTGTTTAATCTGAATCACATGTGCACCTCCTACAATCTTTCTGGACGCTTATTCCCTGGTATTTATACATAACAAAACTCCGCGAAGAAAACCCGCGGAGTACCATTCGGTTTTCCTCTTATCTCCCAGATTTCTCTGCAGGAGTTAGCACCGTGCATCTAAGCCGGTTGCCGGGTTTCATCGGGCCAGTCCCTCCACCTACTCTGAATAAGAGTCTTTTATGAGGTTTTATTACATTAGTGTACTATGGAATGTCTATATATTAGCATAGAGAAGATGAGGTTTGCAATAGGGATATTGGAGGAAATTATTGAAAAGAACTTGACAATATGGCAACGCTTTAATAGATTAAAGGAGAACAGTGATTACTGTTTTACTGAGGAGGGGTATGCCGTGTCAAGTGATGAGCGTTTACAGAATCCCTTAAACGATGCTCTAGTTGAAGCAGTTCTGCTATTAAAAAACAAAGAAGAGTGTTATCGGTTCTTTGAAGATATTGCAACAGTTGCAGAGATTAAAGCCCTGGCCCAACGCCTTGAAGTTGCTAAGATGTTGCAAAAGAACGAGACCTATACTGCAATTACGGAAGTGACGGGAGCAAGTACCGCGACAATAAGCCGGGTAAAACGTTGCTTGAATTTTGGAGCAGACGGATATCAACTTATATTACGACGTTTAAAGGAACAAAGTGAAAAATAGGTGCAGGTGAAGGAGAGTCATAATGCTTAGAACAAATTTAGGTTTACGTATTCCAAAAGGGATGCGGGATTTGCTTCCTGAAGAAATCTCAGTCCAAGAGGGTTTAGAGGAAAGAATTCTAGAGCTATTTAAGCAATGGTCGTATCAAAAGGTATTAACCCCTACCCTAGAGTATTCTGCTTGTGTTCAACCAGATGTTGAACAAGAGGATTCATTATATAAATTCTTTGACCGGGAAGGGCATATACTGACTCTTCGACCAGAGCTAACGATACCTATTGCGCGACTTGTAAGCACACGCATGCGTGGCGGCGAATTTCCATTACGCTTATGTTATGGTGCAGATGTTTATCGGAACTCCAACGTCAGACACAGGGAATTTCGACAAGTAGGAGTTGAACTTGTGGGGTCTGACCAAGAGCTTGCCGATGCAGAAGTGATTGCTCTGGCAGTTGAGGCGATGGCTGGCTTAGGTTTGAAAAATTACCAGTTTAACCTGGGACATATGGGTATCTTTGCTGGGCTTATGCTGGAAACGGGAATTGAAAAAGAGCTGCAAGCTAAGCTGGAAGAGGTGTTAGCTCGTAAAGATATGGTTGGTGTGGAAAGCTGTGTCAGACAAAGTGGTTTACCAGAACGTGTCCAGGAGCTATTACTTCGCCTGCCCCATTTTCGTGGAGGGGAGGAGATTCTCGATGAAGTCCTGGGTTGGAGTGAGCAACCCGCAATTCAGCACGCTGTAGAAAGCTTAAGAAAGATCTACCAATACTTAGAGGATTTTGGAGTTCAAGCAAATGTATCCTTAGATTTAGGTATATTACGAGGCTTCTCATATTACACCGGAGCCGTTTTTGAAGGGTATGTACCAGGAATAGGTTTTCCCGTGGTAGAAGGGGGACGTTACGATGATTTATACGCGGACTTTGGCGTTCCACAACCGGCAACTGGTTTTGCTATACACCTGGGTAATTTGTTAGAACAATTTCCAATTCCGGTGGTAGAGGGTGCAGATATTTTAGTTTATGGATCAGATGCTAAGGAAATCATTCGTAGGTGCCGGGAACTTAGAGCTCAGGGCAAACGAGTGGAGATGTCTCTTGGAGTCTTGGGGGACGAGAAGGCAAAGTCAATGGCTCTCCAAAAGAGTATCAAAGAGATTTTGCGCGTTTAATATTTGTATAAGGCAATTTACCCCAGGCTCTAGAGGGGAATGTCCACCTGACCAAAGAATACTATTATGTAGGTAATGATATATAATAGTTTAATAGGAATACACTAGAAAATGGGGTGTAACAGTGCGAAAACTTGCGGTCCTTACAGGTGGAGGAGACTGCCCTGGACTTAATGCGGTGATTCGGGCAATTGCTAAAAGCGCTCAGGGATACGGAATAGAAGTATTAGGAATTAGAGATGGCTTTCGAGGTGCGGTAGAAGGGGATTTTGTACCCCTTGCGTTGAAGGATGTTTCAGGAATTTTACCTCGAGGAGGTACGATTCTGGGTACTACGAATAGAGACAATCCTTTTGCTTATCAAACCAAACTAAATGGAGTCAATCAAGCTGTAGATCGTTCAGATAATGTGATTCGTAATTTTAAGAAACAAGGGATTGACGCATTGTTAGCCATCGGTGGGGATGGGAGTTTGAATATCGCTTTGAAATTTGTGCATAAGGGCCTTAAAGTGATCGGGATTCCTAAAACCATTGACAACGATTTAATGGCTACTGATCAGACTTTCGGTTTTCAAACAGCGGTGGATACAGCCCAAGAAGCCTTAGATCGCTTACATACTACTGCTGAATCTCATCATAGGGTCATGGTACTCGAAGTAATGGGACGTTACGCCGGCTGGATTGCTCTGTATGCTGGGGTCGCCGGAGGTGCAGATGTGATCCTCATTCCGGAGATCCCCTATAACCTTAATCGAGTTGCCTTAAGCATTCAGAAAAGGGCCAAGCAAGGTAAAAAATTTAGCATTATCGTCGCAGCGGAAGGTGCTAAGCCCTTGGGGGGCGAAATGGTAGTCGAACGCCTGATGGAGGGACGAGTTGACCCGATTAAACTAGGAGGAATTGGTGCCAAAATAGGTCATGATCTTGAAGAACATTATGGAATGGAAACCCGAGTTACCGTTCTTGGACACCTCCAACGTGGAGGCTCCCCCAATGCCTATGACAGAGTTCTTTCGACTCGCTATGGAGCGGCTGCTGTAGACGCCGCCCTGGAAGGGGAATTTGGAATTATGGTTGCGCTTCAAGGAAGGGAGATTGTGCGAGTTCCACTTCAGGAGGCTGTTAACCAAATTAAACTTGTCCCACTTAACGATCCATTATTGTTAGCGGCACGCACTCTTGGAATGGAACTGGGAGATTAACCTTTTCGAAGGGGGAAATGAATATGAGTGATAAATTATCTTTAGATCAGCTTGAAAAGTTCATTGATGAAACCTGCGACTTTTTAAGAGGGGATAAGGATGCTGAGGAATTCGAAGAATATGTACTGGCAATTCTTTTTTTGAAGCGCTTAAATGATCGATTTAATTTAGACCGAGAAATAAGGCGTGAAAAACTTGTGCTAAAAGGATTGTCAGAGAGTCAAATAAGTAAAGATTTAGAGCAACGAGAATCCTATCGTTTATTTGTACCGACTATGGCGCGTTGGGATGTAGTAAAACAAGAAAAGCAGGATTTAGGTTCGTATTTGATGAAAGCTTTTGCCGAGATTGATGATAAGAATCGTGGCTGCCTTGGTCTGTTGAACACTATTGATTTTATGAAGACCACAGAAACAGGTGAAAGATATATGACTAATGCGATTCTAGCTGAACTGATGAGGCGTTTTGAGGAAATTAACTTAGCGGATGATCACTTGGCCTTCTAAATTATTCAGTAAAAATGTAAATTGTCCAGAGGACAGGGGCTCTGTTTTTGAACAGAGCTTCTGTCCTCGTGTTTTCTTAATTGATCTCCAAGATATCTGAGGATTTAAACTATTTTTATTTATGCTGAAGGGGTTGCCAGAGCAAACAGAGATTGATATAATTAATATATTAATACTTTAACTAACTAAAGCGTTAAAACAATACAACGTTTCTTATGCTACAGGATTTTGAGAGGGGATACCTTGGTGGATAAAGATTTTTTAACGATCGCTTTACCAAAAGGAAAGTTGTTAATTGATTCGACTCAATTGTTGAGTAAGGTTGGGATAGAGTGTGGTCATGTTAACGAGGATTCACGAAAGCTCTTCTATGATTTGCCAGACAATAAAGTTAAGATAATAATCTGCCGGCCAACAGATATTCCTACTTATGTTGAATATGGGGCTGCAGACCTTGGATTCGTGGGCAAGGATACTTTACTTGAGGAAAACAAGGACGTAGCGGAATTATTAGACCTAAGATTTGGTTACTGTCGTTTTGTAGTAGCAATGTTGGAGACAAGTGTCCCTCCAAAACTCCCCAGCGGAGAGTATGATTTAAGTCTTTTGAATCATCAAAGGGTAGCAACAAAGTTTCCCCGGGTAACAGAGTCATTTTTTAGTAGTATTGGTATGCAGGTAACTCCAATTAAACTGCATGGCAATATGGAACTAGCGCCTTGTGTCGATTTGTCAGAAATGATTGTTGATATCGTTTCCACCGGAAAAACTCTTCGGGAAAACCACTTGGTTGAAGTAGCTCCGATTCTTGAAGCAACAACTCGCTTAATTGCTAATCGTGTGGCCTATCGAATGAAATACGAGCGAATTAGAGATTTAGTAGAAGCTTTAAGAGGATATCTTCAAGCTGAAGTTTCCGCAAAATAGGGCCATGGTCCATTGATTAAGGGAGGTATAAATATTTAATGAGGATTGAGAATCTAAATGAACTTGATTTAAACCGACTTACCCGAAAATCCTATGGAGATGATGAAACACTTGAGCAACGTGTTGCAGAAATAATCAAGTTGGTTCAGAAGGATGGGGAAGAGGCAATCTATAAACTGACCGAGGAATTTGATCATGTGAACTTGCGTCAAAGTGGTTTGCAGGTCACAGCTGAGGAGATTCAAGAGGCCTATAATAACGTAAGTGAGAATTATTTACGGGCCCTTCGAACTGCTAAAGCAAATATTCTGAGCTATCATGAAAAGCAAAAAAGAACCTCCTGGCTGGAGCCGAATTTAGATGGAAGCGTGCTTGGACAGCTCTTACTCCCGCTCAAGCGAGTGGGTATTTATGTTCCTGGAGGTACAGCTTCCTATCCATCGTCGGTTTTGATGAATGCACTCCCCGCTGTCGTAGCCGGAGTTGAAGAAATCGTGATGGTAAGTCCTCCAAGGACAGACGGAACTCTTCTGCCGGAGGTTTTGGTCGCTGCGGCTGAAGCAGGGGTAACTGAAGTATACAAAGTCGGTGGAGCTCAAGGGATTGCTGCTTTAGCCTATGGTACAGAGACTATCTTTCCGGTTGATAAGATAACAGGACCAGGGAATATCTACGTGACTTTGGCCAAAAAGCAAGTCTTCGGAACAGTGGATATAGACATGCTGGCGGGGCCGAGTGAGATCTTAATTCTAGTGGATGAGACCGGACGTCCGGAAGAATTAGCGGCGGATTTACTCTCGCAGGCGGAGCACGATAGGCTCGCCTCAGCAATCTTAGTTTCATCCAATCAAGAAATACTGGAAAAAACTATCGCTGCTGTGGAGAGGCAGCTCGAAGACCTACCTCGTGCGGAGATTGCCCGAGCGTCTTGGGAGACATACGGAGCCGCGGTTCTGGTCTCCAGTCTCCAAGAGGGAATGGATTTGGCCAATAAAATTGCTCCAGAGCATTTTGAGCTTGTAGTAGAGGAGCCATTTTCTTGGTTAGGCCAGGTTCGTAATGTCGGTGCTGTCTTTCTGGGGAGGTATTCTCCGGAACCTGTCGGAGATTACTTTGCAGGCCCAAACCATGTCCTACCGACTGGAGGTTCGGCGCGTTTTTATTCTCCTTTAAATGTAGATATGTTTATGAAGAAAGTAAGTGTCATTGGCTATTCTGAAACGGCCTTAAAGAGAGATGCTCAGCAGATCGCCTTACTCGCTCGCAGCGAAGGGCTGGAAGCCCACGCCCGTGCTGTAGAAGCTAGGTTTAAGGACTAAGAACCTGAAGGAGATGTTTTCAATGGAATCTCGGTTAAACAACCTTGACATATATGTTCGGCCAGCAGTCCTAGAGCTCGTTCCCTATGAAACGAAATACCTACCGGAGTGTATAAAGCTAGATGCTAATGAAAACCCATTTCCGTGGCCGGCCAAAATGAAGGAAGCACTGCTCTCTGAGAAATTTGATTTTAACCGTTATCCGGATGGAATGGGTCAGGAGCTTAAGACGCATATTGCTCAGTATACGTCATCTGCTCCGGAAAGTATAATGATTGGCAATGGCTCGGATGAGTTAATTCAAATGATACTACTTACATTTGGTGGCGCAGGCAAATCTTTGATTATCCATCCTCCGACCTTTGGCATGTATCAAATATATGCTCGCTTAACAGAGACCGCTGTTGTGCCTGTGCCTTTGTTAAACGGCCTTGATTTAGATACTGAGCAAATGTTAAAAGCAGCAGAGGCTCCGGATGCTCAGGTTATCATTGTTTGCAATCCTAATAACCCAACAGGCTCGCTTTTTCCGAGGGAAGAGATTCTCAGACTGGTCAAAGAAAGCGGTAAAATTGTTGTGGTCGATGAGGCTTACGCAGAGTTTTCTGAGCAAACTCTGATTCCAGAGATTGAAAACTATCCTAACTTAGTAATCATGCGGACATTTTCGAAGGCATTTGGAATGGCTGGTCTGCGTCTAGGATATTTACTTGGGCAACCCAAAACCATTGCTTTAATTGAGAAAGTGAGACCGCCGTTTAATGTTAATTTGTTCAGTCAGAGAGCGGGTATTTTAGCGCTGGATTATTTAAGGGAATATAAACTTCAAATTCAACAGATTAAAGAAGAAACTAAAAAATTGTATGAAGCCTTGGATCAGCTTCCGGGCCTAACGGTTTATCCAACCCTGGCGAATTTTATTCTTTTTAAACCAGGAGATCCCGATAGATGGGCAACAGAATTGCTTAAAAGTGGTTTTCTAATTCGAAATATGGGCTCCCTCCCTATTCTAGGTAAATGTCTGCGGATCAGTGCAGGGCTGCCGGAGGAGAATGAGAGGTTTATACGAGTAATTCGAGAGATTAGCGAGAATCTGAAATAGAATATTATTTGCGAAAGTTGTCGTTGCGGAAAGGAGAGAAAAATGCGAGAAGCTTGTGTTGAACGTAAAACTAAGGAAACAGAAATCCGTGTACGGCTGAATTTAGATGGGACTGGAGAGTCCCATATTAAGACAGGGATTGGGTTTTTCGATCATATGCTGACGGCGTTTGCCAGATTTGCCTATCTAAATTTAAGCATAGAAGCCAAGGGGGATTTAGAGGTGGATGCTCACCATACTATCGAGGATTGCG
Organism: Desulfosporosinus meridiei DSM 13257; assembly: GCF_000231385.2. NCBI lineage: Bacteria > Bacillati > Bacillota > Clostridia > Eubacteriales > Desulfitobacteriaceae > Desulfosporosinus > Desulfosporosinus meridiei. The sequence continues at coordinate 791,395 of NC_018515.1, forward strand.
GGATCGTAATGGGGCAAGCACTCAGAGAGGCCTGCGGCGAAAAAGTGGGGATTGAACGCCTTGGTGAAGCTCTGCTACCTATGGATGAAGCCCTCGTTCAAGTAGCCTTAGACCTCTCCAATCGACCTTTCTTAGTTTGGGAGGTGGATTGTTCCGATGGTATGGTAGGAGAGTTTCCCGTCGAGATGGCAGAAGAGTTTTTCAGAGCACTAGCGGTACATAGCGGCCTTACACTCCATGTCATTAAACTATCAGGGAAAAACCGGCATCATATTCTTGAGGCAGCTTTTAAAGGGGTGGGGAGAGCACTGGGACTAGCTTTGCGTCAGAACAATCGATATAGCGGAATCCTTTCAACCAAAGGAGTTTTATAAATGATTGGAATTGTGGATTATGGTCGGGGAAATTTAAGAAGTGTGGAAAAGGCTTTAGAAAAAGTTGGTTTCGAAGCAGTTATTATGGCTTCGTCAAACGAGCTAAGCAAAGTAAAAGGACTTATCCTGCCGGGAGTCGGAGCATTTGCCGATGCCATGGAGGCATTAAAACATGGTGGGTGGATTGAGCCATTGATCGAGTTCGCTCGCTCTGGGCGTCCGTTCTTAGGGATCTGTTTAGGGATGCAGATTCTGTTTGAGGTTGGGGAGGAGCACGGAGAGTACGCAGGACTTGGACTTTTAGCTGGCCGAGTGGTCAGATTTCCAGCGGGAAGGAAGGTTCCTCACATGGGCTGGAATAGTTTAGAACTGGAACAATCCTCCCGTTTACTAGCTGGGATTCCTAATGAATCCTACTTTTATTTTGTACATTCCTACTATGCTGAGCCTGCCGAAAAGGGGGATATTATTGCCACAAGTGATTATGGAGTTGTTTTTCCGGCAGTTGTGGGTAAGGCTAATGTCTGGGGAGCCCAATTCCACCCGGAAAAATCAAGTCCTTGGGGACTTCAGCTCCTTACGAATTTCGGAGAGTGGGTGAATGAAGATGATACTCTTTCCAGCTATTGATTTGAAAGAGGGCAAAGCGGTGCGCCTCTTACAAGGGAGGATGGAAGATTCAACGGTTTATGCAGATAACCCTGTTGACGTCGCTAAGGAATTTGAACGTCAAGGTGCCGAGTATTTACATATGGTGGATTTGAATGGGGCCTTTTCTGGAAAACCAATGAATGACGAAACTATACGGAACATTGTCAGAAGTGTTTCGATGAGAATACAGGTAGGCGGTGGAATCCGCACTATGGAGCGGATCACAGAACTGTTAGAGCTGGGGGTTGAGCGGGTTATTCTAGGAACCATTGCAGTCAAAAATCCAGAGTTGGTAGCGGAAGCAGCAAAACGCTATGGTAAGAGAGTCATTGTAGGGATCGATGCTAAAGATGGTTTAGTCGCGGTTCAAGGCTGGGCTGAAACAACCGAAATGCGAGCTGTAGATTTAGGAAAGGCTATGAAAGCAGTAGGAATTCAGAGTGTCGTTTTTACAGATATCTCACGAGATGGAATGCTCCAGGGTCCGAATATTGAGAGTACAGTACAAATGGCCATAGAGACCGGATTGTCAGTGATTGCCTCCGGTGGAATTTCTACATTAGCTGATCTGAGCAACTTACAGGTCCAGGTGCTCAAGGGAGTTTCCATCGAGGGGGCCATTACTGGAAAAGCTCTCTACAGTGGTTCTTTTACCTTAAAGGAAGCTTTGGCGGCTGCCGCCGGAAATGCTAATGATGAGAAGATTAAGGATATAGCACAAACTATTGTTGCTAAAGATAGCTAAGGAGGGGAATGGCATGTTAAGTAAGCGTATCATTCCTTGCTTAGATGTCCATGATGGGCGTGTGGTCAAGGGAACAAATTTTGTACAATTGCGTGACGCAGGAGATCCCGTAGAACTAGCAGCTTTGTATGATCGAGAAGGTGCCGATGAGCTAATATTTTTAGATATAACCGCATCTTCAGATAATCGAGAAACCATGGTAGATGTAGTACGTCGTACAGCCGAGGAAGTTTTTATACCCTTTACCATCGGAGGAGGCTTGCGCACTCTTGAGGATATTAGTCGTATGCTCAGGGCAGGAGCAGATAAAATAGCTTTAAACACATCCGCAGTAAAAACTCCCAGACTCATTCAGGAAGGTGCTCATGCTTTCGGAAGTCAGTGTATTGTTGTAGCTATTGACGCACGAAAAAAAGCACAGGGTCAATGGGAGGTGTACATACACGGAGGTAGAACAGCGACAGGTAAGGATGTTTTAGAGTGGGCTGCTGAGGTAGAGGCTCTAGGAGCAGGTGAAATCCTCTTAACCTCCATGGATCGTGACGGGACTAAGATTGGTTACGAATTAGAATTAACTCGTGCTGTTAGCAGAGCCGTATCCCTGCCCGTTATTGCCAGCGGTGGGGTTGGAACCTTAGAACATTTAGCAGAAGGCTTGACTCTAGGGGAAGCTGATGCAGTCTTAGCCGCTTCTATCTTCCATTATAAGGAGTACAGTATTCAGGAGGCTAAACAATATTTGGCGGAACAGGGGATCCTTGTTCGTGGACTTGCCTGACATAGAACTCGATCTTCGAAGACTTGTGTTAATTCTAAAACCCTTAAATACTTCCGTTAAGAAAAGAAGATTAGGCGATCATGATTAAGGAATAAATGATATAATTTGATACTTAGTCAAAACTAACTAACAAGCTTAAGTGGTTAATGGTATGGAGAAAGGAAGATCCCTATGGATAGAAATATAATTCAAGCTTTAGACTTATCGACGATCCGCTGGGATGCTCAGGGCCTTGTGCCTGCGATTGTTCAGGATGTAGAGACTAAAGGAGTCTTAATGCTGGCATATATGAATGAAGAGTCCTTACGGCGAACCCTGCTTGAGAGGAAGGCTTGCTATTATAGTAGAAGCCGACAATCCTTGTGGCTGAAAGGGGAAACCTCTGGGCATTTTCAGGAGATCGTCGACATTAAATTTGACTGTGACAAGGACACATTACTCTTGACTGTGAAGCAGATAGGTATGGCTTGCCATGAAAATTACTTTTCGTGTTTCCACTATGATTTAACTAACGAAGGGTTTAAAGAGATCGGGGAACCGGAGGTAAGACCTGAGCTAACACTGGGCAGGACTCTAGAACTTTTAACGGAAGTTATTCACTCTAGGAACTTAGAACGTCCTGAGGGGGCTTATACCACTTATTTGTTTGAAAAGGGAATTGACAAAATCCTCAAAAAGGTTGGAGAAGAAAGTGCAGAAGTGATTATTGCTGCTAAAAATTCTGATCCGGATGAGATAAGGTGTGAAGTTTCGGATTTGTTCTATCATGTCTTAGTGATGTTGGAAGAGCGAGGGGTCAGCGTAGAAGAAGTTAGCAGAGAACTTCTTAAAAGGCGAAGTAAGGATTAGATATGTCCCAAAAGGGTCTGGAGAGTAATTGCATTAAAGTCTGCAAAATTAGATACAGATGATTCCTTATTCTAAAAGGAGTCATCTGTGTTTGATCGTTGGTATCGGATCCAGAAAGGATATGGGGTTGGACATTAAAGCTCTTGACAATATTCATGTAGCTGGAATATTATAAAACAATATTAGGTTTAATCACATGGATATTGGGAAAAATATTAACAACAATGATGAAAAGGACAGTAACAAAAAAACTGGGCTTTAGAGACATAATCCTAGGCTGAAAGATTATGACGAAGGTTTTTTGTGAAGATCACCTTGGAGTTGGGCGGCTGAAGGAATCTAAGTTGCTCCGTAGGCATGCGTTACATGTTTTAAGCGATTAATGGGTAGGTAACTATTTCTATTAATAAAAAGGGTGGTACCGCGGATAATCCGTCCCTAAGTCATAGACTTAGGGATTTCTTGATGTTATTTATCCAACATGACTAGGTCAACACATTGCTCAAATAAGAAGGGAAGATGATGATGTCTAATTTTAAACCTCTTTCGGATCTGACGGTGGCTAAAAGGGAAAGCGAAATAGCAAATTCTTGGGATGAACAGGAGATACTAAAAAAAAGTATTCAAATTAGGGAAGGAAAAACACCTTTCGTTTTTTACGAAGGTCCTCCTACGGCCAATGGCAAACCAGGGATACACCACGTTATCGCCAGAACGTTAAAGGATTCCGTTTGTAGGTACAAGACCATGCAGGGGTATCAAGTCAAGCGTAAAGCTGGCTGGGATACTCATGGTCTTCCTGTGGAAATAGAGGTTGAAAAGCAGCTCAAGCTTTCTAACAAGCAGGAAATTGAAGATTATGGAATTGCCGATTTCAATCAAAAGTGTCGAGAATCTGTGTTTAGCTATGAGAAGCAATGGCGAGAGATGACCAAGCGCATGGGATATTCCATTGATTTAGATCATCCCTATGTAACCTTGGATAATAATTATATTGAGAGTGTGTGGTGGATCTTAGATCAATTTTTTAAAGCAGGTTTAATTTATGAAGGACATAAGATTTTGCCCTATTGCTCCCGCTGCGGAACGGGATTAGCTTCTCATGAAGTAGCCCAAGGCTATAAAGTAATTAAGAGTAACACAGTTGTGGTTAAATTTAAGCGCAAAGATGTTCAGGAGTATTTTCTGGTCTGGACAACAACGCCCTGGACTCTTCCTTCCAATGTGGCACTAACCGTAAATCCTGAAGAAGTATACCTAAAGGTTAGACAGAATGAGGAAATCTATTATGTTTCTAAGACCCTGTCCCATAAGGTCTTGGGTGAAGAGTTTGAGGTAATAGAAGAGATCAAAGGAAAAGACCTGGAGCATGTGGAATATGAGCAATTGATGCCTTTTGTCAAGGCCGATAAGAAAGCATTTTTTGTCACCGTAGGGGACTATGTAACAACTGAAGACGGTACAGGAATTGTTCATACTGCTCCAGCCTTTGGGGAGGATGATTATAATACCGGACGTCGATATAATTTGCCGGTGCTTCAGCCTGTCGATGAAACTGGAAAGTTTGTGACCACACCTTGGGCAGGGAACTTTGTTATGGAGGCAGATTTAGAAATTATCAAGTGGCTGCATGCTGAAGGAAAACTATTTAAAAAAGAAAAGATGGAGCATAATTATCCACACTGCTGGAGATGTCAGACCCCACTCCTATATTATGCTAAACCCAGCTGGTACATTGAAGTGACTAAATTCAAAGACAAATTGGTAGAAAACAATAACAGTGTTGAGTGGTATCCGGATTACGTCGGTGAAAAAAGATTTGGCAACTGGTTAGAAAACGCTAATGACTGGGCTTTGTCCAGAAGCCGATATTGGGGAACACCCCTTAATATTTGGAGATGTGATTGTGGACACACGACATCAATTGGCTCAAGAAGAGAATTAGTTGATAATGCCGTCGAGGCACTGGATGAAACGACCATCGAATTACATCGGCCCTTTGTAGATGATATTCACCTTAAATGTACAAAATGTGGCGGGACAATGACTAGAGTAACGGATGTTATTGACTGCTGGTTTGACAGTGGCTCAATGCCTTTTGCTCAGCACCATTATCCCTTTGAAAACAGTCAAAACTTTGATCAACTTTTCCCGGCAGATTTTATTTGTGAAGGAATTGATCAGACGAGAGGATGGTTCTATTCTCTGCTCGTTATCTCTACCTTTATTAAGGGAGTAGCTCCCTATAAACGAGTATTGGTCAACGACTTGATTCTAGATAAAGACGGACACAAAATGTCTAAGTCCAAAGGAAATACAGTAAATCCCTTTGAGCTCTTTGATCAATACGGAGCAGATGCTTTAAGGTGGTATCTACTCCATGTTTCCCCAGCTTGGATTCCGACTAAATTTGATATTGAAGGGCTTAAGGAAGTACAAAGTAAATTTTTTGGCACTTTGAGAAACGTTTATGCGTTCTTTTCCTTATACGCTTCGACGGATAAGCTGGATCCCCGGGATTTCTTTATTGCCCACCCAGACAGACCAGAGCTAGACCGCTGGATATTGTCAAAGTATAACAGCCTTCTCCAAGGGGTAGAGTCAGATCTTAGTGTTTTTGATCTGACCAAAGCGGTGAGAAAGATTCAGGAGTTTGTTAATGAAGATCTTTCCAATTGGTACATTAGACGTTCGCGCAGACGTTTCTGGGAGTCAGAGTTAACTGACGATAAGAAAGCTGTCAACAATACAACCTATGAAATACTTGTGGGACTATCTAAATTAGTAGCTCCCTTTGCACCATATATTGCGGAAGAACTCTATCGAACTTTGACAGATGAGCTATCAGTTCATCTAGCAGATTACCCCGTTGCCGATTTAGGGCTAATCGACGAGGAATTGGAATATAGAATGGATTTGGTGAGGAATCTAGTTGGTTTAGGCCGGGCGGCAAGGGAACAGGTGAAAATCAAGGTGCGACAACCTGTCCAAAAGATATTGATTGACGGTAAATATGAACAACTAATAGCCTACATGCTTCCCTTAATTCAAGAGGAATTAAATGTCAAGGAGGTTGTGTTTGCCAAGGATTTGAACCAGTATTTAAACTTTAGCTTAAAGCCTAATTTTAAAGTGGCAGGTTCCATCTTTGGGGCTAAAGTAAAATCATTAGGTAAGGTGCTGGCGTCCCTAGACGCTTCGGCAGTTGTGCCCAAGCTAGAGGCTGGGGAAACAATCTCAGTAGAGGTAGAGGGTGAGCTTCTAGACTTAATTAAGGATTATGTAATCACCACTATCTCGGCTAAAGAAGGCTTTACAATGACAGTAGAGGACAATTTATTTGTAATACTAGACACTACTTTGACCAAGGAACTGATTAATGAAGGCTATGCCAGGGAGTATATCTCCAAGGTACAGCAGATGAGAAAGAACAATGGTTATGAGATGATGGACAGAATTAAGATATACTTTGATGGTGATGAGGAAATAGCTGAGGCAGTCAAATTATTCGAAGACTATATTAAGCAAGAGACGCTGGCCGACAATATTGAGCGAATCGAGGATATGGGCTTAGAAAGGCAGAGTCTTAACGGTCATGAGACAGGTTTGAAGCTGGTCAAATTATAGAATCAACATGAGGATAGGGAATTACAAAAGGGAAGGCTGGAAGCTAATGCTTCCAGCCTTTCCAGTGAAGTGCTCTCTTGATGATATTATGTTTTAAGTTGAAATCTTCAACTATAGTCTTTTTCCCATGAGGGTCAACCAACCACTCTTCCATAACCACACAATAAAAACCTTCAATCCCCATCTCCTCAGGAGTGAGTACTATCGCGCCGGGAATCGGTCTATTAGGGGAATAAACCACTTCCAAAGCTTGATGCCATGTCCAGCCAAGTTTATCTCCAGATAAGTATTCCCACAGCTTGGCCTTTTGCCATGCTCCCGGAGCAGCGGGAGGCTCGCCCTGAATCATGGGATCAAAGCGCTTGTCCCATTTTCGCTCAATAAAAATAACATCTTTTGCTTTCCAATCCACAGGAGTGGGGGGGGCTCCCCTCATAAAAGCTTCCCAATTGTCTAAAGTTCCTTTAAAAGACCGTGCTTGAGGATTGTAACCGTAATCATCGGTTTTAGCAGAGGCAACACTAGGAAAAGAAAACAACATTATTAGAAGCAAGACCAGGAAAACAGATCTTTGTCGGACTTTCATACTCACCCTCCTCTTATAAATTAATTGTAAGAATATTATATAATTATTCCTGGACAACGTCCTAAGTAATAAAGAGAATTCTGTCGATTTAGCTAAAGACAAAACCTAAATAATCTATTAGTGACAAAATTTATTTTAAGCGAGATGGTTATGTGCAGTAAAAGCGGGTTAAAGGTCATCAGAAAATACCCGTGGTTAGATACAAATATCTAACCACGGGTATTATTAAACAATTAGCATAAATAAATTCTGTTACGAAAAACTTGGCGTTCATCTCTAGTAGAACGAGTTCGCTGACAGTTAATCATAAAGATCGACGAAATAAATAAAGGTCACGAAATAAATGGCTACCTAAATAGTTTTACCAACCAAATCCTTAAATCCCTGATAAATAAGGTCATAAAGATCTTTAAGTTCCTCTTCTTCAACACAAGAAAAAGCTACTCGAATATCAGTTTCCCCAAGGGAGATGATCCCAACACCATAGTTCTCCAGTAAATGGAGGCGCAGAGTTTCGGGATCGACTCCTTTAAGTTTTAGGCACATGAAATAACCTGAATTAAAAGGATAGGAGTCCCAAGCGTCCTTATAATCCCCTTGATCCAGTATTTGTTTGACCTTAATGGCACGTTGTCTTAAGACTTCGTATTTTTCTTTTTTCTGAGCTTGAAACTCTGCCGACCGGATGGTCTTTAACACAAAGGTTTGGGCAGGGTGTGAAGCACTGGAAATCGTACCTCGTAGAATTCCCTGAGTCTTTTTTTCCAGGCTGTCTAATACCGCGGGATACTCTGAACCAAAGGTTATAAACCCTACCCGAAAGCCCCACATGTAATCCTCTTTTGTAGCTCCGTCAACTTTGATTGGCAATATTCTAGGATGAATATTGGTGACTCTCCCAAACAGGGATTCCTTAATAGAATCTTCGTAGAATAATCCGAAATAGGCATCATCACTAATTACGACTAAATTCATTCCTTGATCTGCAACTTCTTTTAGAGCAGCAACGATATCTGCTGCTTCTTGTTCTGTAGGGGTATAACCAGTTGGGTTATTCGGGAAGTTAAGTAACAAAATAGCTTTTCCATGCTCTTTCTTGGAAAGCAGTGCTTCCTTCATGCCTTGGGTATTAAACGCCCCTTCCTCTGTAAAGAAAGGAAAAGTAATATTCTTCGCTCCTCTGCGGACTCCGAAAATGAAGTTGTAATTACCCCATAGTTTATCAGGTAATACCAGAGGATCATTTTCATCGATAAATAAATCTGCGATAATACTTAAGCCATGAGTTAAGGCATTCGTTACTATGGGATTACTGAATGATTTATTGATCAAAGAAGGGTTTTCCTGTAACATTTTATCGCGCCAAAGCTGCCTCAGTTCCGGTTTCCCTGCAGGAGGAGCATAAGGATAGAGATCTTTGGGATCATAGTTCGAAAGTGTTTCCTGAATTAATGGTAAGAACATCGGATGATCTTGCTCCGTTGCAATTCCAATAGTAGCATTAAAGCGATGGGCTTTTTGTTTCGCCTCAGCTGTCTGTGTCAGGATGCCCTTAGGATAGTAGAGCTCTTTTCCAAGTGTTGACAATAACTCGTAAACATGGGGATTTTCGCGTTGAATTTTAATATTTAAGTCTTGGGCAATTTCATTCATATTATTACTCCCTTGCTCAATCTAGGTGTCAATTTATAGTGAAATTTGTTATCAATCCTAAGCAACTAAATTGTACACTAAAATGGTTTTTTCCTCTAGTATTTATCCTAAAATGAAAGGATTTTTTGAATTAATGGAGAAAACTAATTACTACATTTTGTGAAAGCGTAAACACTGTTTTACAGGGGTAAGAAGCATTAACTTTCGAAATAGCCTTTTGTGAGAGGATAAGTGTATTTGATCGATGAATAAATCAAACTTAGATGGTTTAATCAAAAGGTGGCCGGCATTACCCGGAATAAATGGCAAAGAAGAATTTTTTAATTCTGCTGTTTTAGCGCTGCTATTGCCTGTCAAAGGAGAGTATCATTTTGTCTTCCAAAAAAGATCAGCATCGATTCGACAAGGTGGGGAGATTTGTTTCCCTGGCGGAAAATTTGATCCCACTAAGGACGCAGATTTTAAGGAGACAGCTTTAAGGGAGACTGTTGAAGAGTTAGGTGTTTCCCCAGATAAAATCAGGGTTATAGGCCCCCTTGACACTATTATATCAGTAATGGGTACTACTGTTGACGCATTTCTAGGGGTGCTTGATATAAGTAGCCTGGATGAGTTGAACATAAATTCTGATGAAGTAGAGAGAATTTTTTCAGTGCCCGTTTCGCATTTTGAAAACAATGAACCCGAGCTTTATCAGGTAAGTATTACTGCCCATCCGTCCTACATTAACCAAGCGGGAGAAGAGATTGTTCTTTTTCCAACCAAAGAATTGGGGTTGCCTGAGCGGTATACAAGGCCATGGGGAAATATAATGAACAATATTTTTGTCTATAGAGTTGCGGGAGAGGTAATATGGGGCATAACTGCCAGACTAATTAGAGATGTCATAGGAAAAATTAAGGCGTAAAGATTAACTCTTATCTATCATCACCGCATATCAGGGGTCGATATTCAGTTGTTATTCTACATAAGTTATCCGCTTCTCCTCTGAGATTTTTACTATTATCAAAAATATCCTTAGAAGTAAATTATTCTAGAACAGTTGCATGCCAAAAACAGACTCTTGAAATCCCCTTGATAGAGTGCTATGATTATATAAACTGTTGAAGGGGAAGTAAAACCGCATGGCCAACCTCAAAGAGAGTCGAGAAGGGTGGGAGCTCGGCAGGTAATGGAGCGGATAAATGGGCCCCAGAGGGTGGAGCGAAAAGGCTTAGGTCTTAGTAGCTGCCAACGCTAAGCCAGCGTTACTGGGCTAAGGGTGTGTTGGCACTCTGCAGGAGAGGATGCATTTTTGCATCAACTAAGGTGGTACCGCAGATTAACGTCTGTCCTTATTTAGGGATAGGCGTTTTGTTTTGTGTCCACACTTCTTATCATTCGGAACCGCGACTCGAATGATACGTGCAGAGAAGGAACCCTCAAATAAATTATATAATTAAAAATGGGGAGGTATCTTCTATGAAAAAACCATTAGCGGTAGTGATCTCAGCCTTTATGACCCTAGCTCTCGTGTTATCCTTAACAGCTTGTGCCCCCAGTAAAACTGAAAATACTGGCAGCACCGATACGAAAAAGAAAATTGGTATTATACAAATTGTTGAACATCCATCCCTCAACACTATCAGAGATTCATTAATTGAAGAATTAAAGGCTCAAGGCTATAAAGATGGTGAATCGATTACTATTGACTATCAAAATGCCCAAGGTGACCAAACAAATTTGAAAACTATCTCTCAAAAATTTGTAAGCAACAAATATGACCTGATTGTTGCTATTGCTACACCCTCAGCGCAAGCAGTCGTTAGTGAGACGAAAGATATACCTATTCTTTTCTCAGCTTGTACGGATCCGCTGGGATCTGGGTTGGTCACCAATATGGAACAACCAGGCGGAAATGTTACTGGCACATCAGATGCTGTATCAGCAGAAAAAATTATGGAGTTAAGTAAGCGCATTACTCCTGATTTTAAAACCATTGGGGCATTATATAATTCAAGTGAAACAAACTCGGTTTCTGTGGTTAATGAGTTAAAAGAATATGCTAAGAAGAACAATATGACGGTTATTGATGCCACTGTGACGAACTCTTCGGAGGTACAGCAAGCAGTCACATCCTTAGTTGATAAGGTTGATGTTCTCTTTTCTCCTATTGATAACACCGTGGCTTCCGCTATGCCTCTAGTTACTCAAATTGCTAACAAGGCTAAAAAACCAGTTTATGTTGGTGCGGATTCTATGGTTAAAGACGGAGGGCTTGCGACCTATGGAATAAACTATCAAGTGTTGGGTAAAGAAACCGGAGCTATGGCTGTTGAGATTTTGAAAGGGAAAAAAGCCGGGGATATTCCGGTAAAAACCATGAAGGATATGGACATTTATCTCAATAATTCAACAGCAAAGGCTATCGGAATTAATCTGCCTGAAGATGTGCTGAAATCTGCCGCTCAGGTATTTGAAAACTAAGAAACAAGGGGATAAAAGAAATGAGTGTCATGGTGTTAATGGGTTCTCTGGAATTAGGATTAATTTATGCAGTAATGGCATTAGGCGTTTTTATATCCTTTAGAACCCTTAATATGCCTGACTTAAGTGTTGACGGAAGTTTTGTCCTTGGGGCGGCAGTGTCTGTGGTCTTGAGTCTAAATGGGCATCCTTTTTTAGGCTTAGGGGCTGCATTTATTGCCGGGTGTGGAGCAGGAGCTATCACAGCTTTGCTTCATACCAAACTAAAGATTCAGCCGCTTTTGGCGGGTATTCTGACCATGTTGGCTCTATACTCCTTGAACCTGAAGGTCATGGGCGGCAGGGCAAATATTCCGTTGATTAATAAGATAACCGTCTTTAGTCCCTTTGAAGAAATTCTTAGGGACTATAATAAATTGGGGTTTTCTTTAGCGGTTTTATTATTAATTCTCTTTTTACTGTTTCTCTTTCTAAAGACCAGGCTGGGGTTTGTTTTAAGAGCGACAGGGGATAATGACGCAATGGTAAGAGCCCTGGGAGTGAATACTGACTCCATAATTTTGGTGGGATTAGCTCTTTCCAATGGATTAGTTGGGGTAGCCGGTGCCCTGATTGCCCAGTCACAATCCTTTGTGGATGTGGGCATGGGGATTGGTATGGTTGTTATTGGTTTGGCTTCAGTAATCATTGGAGAAGTTGTTTTTGGCGTAAGTTCACTCTTAAGAAGGCTCATGGCGGTTATTCTAGGTTCAATTCTCTATCGTTTAATTATCGCCTTTGCTCTAGAACTTGGTATGCCACCTACTGACCTTAAGCTTGTTTCTGCCGTGATTGTGGCAATAGCAATGGCTATGCCAGTTTTTAAAAAGCGCCTTTCAGTTGTGAAACGGAAGATGTCGAAAACACCGCACGAAAGGAGCAAATAACCTCATGCTTAGAGTCGAGTCGTTAAGCAAGACATTTAGCAAAGGAAGCACTAATGAGAAACTTGCTCTTAGGGATGTGAATCTATCCTTGGGGGAAGGAGAATTTGTAACCATTATCGGTGGAAATGGAGCGGGAAAATCAACCCTTATGAATTGTATTTCTGGCGTCTATGAGATTGATAATGGCAGGATCACTCTGGACTCAACAGATATAACATTTGATCCGGAGTATAAACGGTCAAGGCATATTGGCAGAGTATTTCAAGATCCCTTGAGGGGAACTGCCCATGACATGACCATTGAAGAGAACTTATCTATTGCCTTTGCTAAAGGGAAATCTGTAGGACTACAGGCGGGAGTGTCTAAAAAGGATATTAACCTTTTCAAGGAGCGACTACAACTATTGGACCTGGGTCTGGAAAATAGGCTCAAGCACAAAGTGGGGCTTCTATCAGGGGGACAGAGACAAGCCCTTACCCTACTGATGGCCACAATTATTAAACCCCGTCTGCTGCTTCTTGATGAACACACTGCAGCCTTGGATCCAACCATAGCTCGCAAGGTCTTGAGTTTGACCCGTAAAATTGTCTCGGAGGAAAAACTTTGTACTCTGATGATTACCCATAATATGAAAGCTTCCTTAGAATATGGAACAAGGACCATCATGATGCATGAAGGTCAGATTATGATGGATCTTCAAGGACAAGAAAGAAAAGATATGACTGTGGATCGCCTAATTGAACAATTTGAAAAGCGCAGCGGAGCTGAGCTGGATAACGACAGAATGCTTTTAGGTTGAGCCTAGAGCAGAATAAGGAGCATTGAACTATATTAATATTATAAGGACTGTCTTACAATGTGTCCTTAGACATATGTAAGACAGTCCTTTACTGTTCATTACCAAGTGGTGATTATTTACAGTGCCAGAGTCTTGGCTTTTTCTAACATTTTGGCCTGATGAAATCTGAATGTCCTGGGGTAAAGTGGATGTCGACAACCAATATGCCTTTAAATGAATAGATTCTGTAATCAAGAGAAAAAGGAAAAATTGTAGGATTATAATGGCACTAACTTCATCTTAAGCATGTCCCAAATACGAGACCAGTGTCGTATTTGGGACATGCTTAAATGTCAGATGGCTTTTAAATTGCATTTGATATTTAACTATCGCTTCATAGGACATATAATTGAGTTATACAAGAAGAGAAATAAATCCTTGAGATAAATTAAGCAGAATATTTGTCTCAGAGACGTTTAAACAGTCTGGAGTGATGTTGCTTGAAGAAACGAGTAAAACAGCTTTTGATTTCCCTAGTCTTGCTTACCATACTTGGTGGCTCAACAGCTTTAATCATCAATTATTATGTCCAATCTGTAGGTGAAGGCTACATCTTAAGTACTGACGATGTCCCTAGTGCAGACGCTGTTTTGGTTTTAGGTGCCTATGTTTTTCCAAGCGGAACTGTATCCACAATGCTCAAGGATCGTTTGACCGTAGGTTATGAACTTTATGAGCTGGGAAAAGCACCTAAACTATTAGTGAGCGGAGATCATGGTCGAAAAGACTATGACGAAGTAAATTCCATGAAGACGTTCTTAAAAGAAAAGGGTGTTCCGGGGCAAGATGTATTCATGGACCACGCAGGTTTTAGTACATATGAGAGTATGTATAGGGCCAGAGACATCTTTGGCGTCCAAAAGGTAATTATAGTTACTCAGGAATATCATCTGAAACGAGCAGTATTTGTTGCCAGAGCTATGGGATTGGAAGCCTATGGTGTTTCTTCGGACAGACATGATTATGGAGAAGCAATGATTATGTATAATCTGAGAGAAATTGCTGCGCGTAATAAGGACTTTTTATGGGCTAAGGTTATTAAACCAGACCCGACATTTCTAGGAGATTCTATTCCTGTAATCGGTGATGGTAAGGTTACAGATGATAGGTAGGCTAATCTTACGGCTGTCCTTGCCTCAGAAATATTTTGTGTCCAAATAGAGGATTATTGTAAGTTTCGGCGAATTTTGATTTATCAGAATATGAATAGCCATTCATATTCTGAATGTTAGGTCAATCAGAAATTAGCTTTAAGAGGGGTGGAAAGAAGATATGGAGTGGAAGACGGTTAAGCTGGATATAATGGAGACCGGAGTAGCGATTCTCACATTAAATCGACCTGAAACAATGAATTCGGTTAATGACCAGCTTTGTTCAGATGTTCAGGCTGCCTGCAAAGAAGCAGCAGACAATGAGCTGATTAGAGTACTAATAATAACAGGAGCGGGCAAAGGGTGGTCTAGTGGAGGGGATATTACCAAATTGGCCTCTATGAAAGATCCTATCAGCGCTAAGGAGACTTATGACGGGTCAGGTGCCCTAGTAACTGCTATTTATGAACTAAAAAAACCGGTCATAGCTGCACTCAATGGGGTTGTAGCTGGAGCTTCCGTAGCTGCCTGTATGGCCTGCGATTTAATTATTGCTTCCGATCAAGCCCGTATGGGTTTTACATTTATGCAAATAGCATTTTGTCCGGATAGTGGAGCCTCACACTTTTTATTTCAAAAAGTGGGCTATCATAAAGCTTTAGAATTATTGTGGTATGGAAAAATCATTAATGCTGAGGAAGCAGAAAAGTTGGGTCTAATTAATAAGGTTGTTCCCCACGAGGAGTGTCTGCCCGAAGCAATCAGGTGGGCAGAAAGGCTAGCCTTGCAACCACTAATGGCAGTTGGGCTCGATAAAAAGCTCATGCGCGAAGCAGCCAAAAATGACTATTATCAGCAGGCAGAGTTAGAGGCCCTGTATCAAGTCTTGGCCTGGTCGTCTGAAGACTTTAGAGAGGGCTGTACAGCCTTTGCAGAGAAAAGAAAACCTGTTTTTAAGAATCGATAGTGAAATAGTAGTTATAAAAAGTTGGAATCGCTGAACAGTGTTTCCAGCTTTTTTAGATCAAAACTTATTTATAAAAAAATTCTCTTATAATTTTATAATAAGGTTAGGGGATTTACTTTGGGGGAAGGTAAGGGTATATTAGTTCATGAGTTTTTAACCATAAGGACAAGGAGGAAATCATGAAAGTCACTGATTTATCTCATCTTATTCATTCAAGTATGCCTGTTTTCCCCGGGACAGAACAACCAATTTTTCAGAGGGCAAATACTTTAGAAAATGATGGTTTCTTAGAAGCCAAGATCACGATGTACTCACATACCGGTACCCATATAGATGCACCTGCTCACATGCATCTGAATGGGCCGTATTTAGATGAATTTGCAATTGATAAGTTTATAGGAACTGCGATCATTCTTGATTTTTCGAGGTCAAACACCCAGGTACTAGACATTGAAAGTATTATTTCTCATGAGGAAACCATTCAAACGATAGATTTTCTGATCTTAAAAACAGGTTGGAGTAAATATTGGGGGAATCCTAAATACTACAAGGGTTTCCCCTATTTAACAGAGAAATCGGCCAAATGGTTATCCCAATTTGCTTTAAAAGGCATAGGGATTGATGCTATATCTATTGATGATATAGAAAGCAGCTCATTTCCAGTTCACAAAATTCTCTTGGAAAAGAACATCATAATCATAGAAAATCTTACAAATTTAGATTCAATTGATACTAAAGGATCTTTTCTGTTAAGTGTTATGCCACTAAAGACTAAACTAGCAGATGGATCTCCGGTTCGGGCAATTGCAATCGAACTTTAAGACATATTTTAACATAAATACCCATTGAAGGAATGGAAGCACTATTTTACAAGTTGATAATTGAGATAACAAGACTCTTTTCTGGAGATTTTATAGTTAAATTTAACTGTAAGTCAAAGGGGGGAGTTTCATGTTAAACCGTTTTCTGCCTTACCTCATTATTTTAGTTTTGCTGTTTGGTTATTCTGGTCAGGTTCAAGCGACCAAGACCTTTGGATATTCACTTAGCCAAGAAAATAAGTCTAAGTTCGTCGAAGTCCAACAGATCGTTCCGAGTGTGGTATTAGACATCAGGTATGCAACAGCAAATAATTTTACGCACAGCAAACTTTACGAAAGTCCAGCGGCAAAGCTGCGTCTGGGTACCGCTGAAAAACTTAAAAAAGTTGCTGAAGAGATCGAGAAGAAGGGCTACCGTTTGAAGATATGGGATGCCTACAGGAGTCCTGAAGTACAATTTGCTTTGTGGAATTTGATTCCGGATTCTCGTTTTATTGCAAACCCATATAAGGGTTATTCTAGTCATTCGCGGGGTTCAGCAGTGGATTTAACCTTAATAGATAATCAGGGGAATGAGCTAGTTATGCCCACAGGCTTTGACGATTTCACTGAGCATGCAGCTAGGGTCAATGATAACGAAAATGCAAAATATTTAAAAGAAGTAATGACTAAGAACGGGTTTAAGGCCTTAGCAAGTGAATGGTGGCATTTTGATGATCTTGATACTTATGAACCTGTTGCCATTGTACAAAAGTCTTCACAGAAAACTATTAATTATAAGGTTAGAATTTCAGTTAGTGCCATCGGAGATGTAACATTAGGGCAAGATGAACGCTTTTTATATGAAGGCAGTTTTAATCAATACTATACTCTGAAAGGTTCAGAATATTTTTTCTCAGGGGTAAAAAATATTCTTGCTGGGGATGATTTAACCATCGCTAATCTTGAGGGTCCTTTGACTGAAGCTACTGACAAACCAAATAAGAGTTCACAAGGAACCCGGGCCTTTTTCTTTAAGGGGAATCCGCATTACACAGCTATTTTGAAAGATGGAAGTATCGAAGCAGTTAACCTAGCTAATAATCATAGCATGGATTTTTTGAACAAAGGTTATGAGGACACGGTAGCAACATTAGATCATGCAAAAATTTCAAGTTTTGGTGATGAAAAAGTGACAGTTTATGAAAAAGAAGGCGTAAAAGTTGGGTTAATAGGCTTAAATACTTTAGGGCCAATCGAAGAGGGGGTTAATTTAGATAACCTAATTTTACAATTAAAAACTCAAATTGAAACTCTAAAAGAAGAAAAAACTTCAATGATAATTGTTAGTTTTCACTGGGGTCAAGAAAACAAGTATTTTCCAACCCAAGTTCAGCGTAAGCTTGGCCAACTGGCTATTGACCAAGGTGCAGATTTAGTACTCGGACATCACCCTCATGTGATTCAAAAATACGAGAATTATAAAGGAAGATGTATAGTCTATAGTCTTGGAAATTTTGTGTTTGGAGGTAATCCCAATCCATGGTATAAATATACTGAAATTTTTCGACAACAATATGACTTTGTAGATGGCAAACTGGTTGAGTTAAGTTCACCACAAATTATTCCCTGTCAATTATCAGCCAGTTATAGGCCAGAACCGTCAAAATGAATTTGCAGATTAAAATGGGTTGCTGCAAGATTGCTAGTAACTATTGTTGCAGCGCAAAAAACAAAGACCGGTGCCAAATGATTTGGCCCGGACTTTGTTTTCTTTAAGGATAGATTTTAGATTATGCAGATAAACGTGAGTTGGGTAAATTCTTAAGTCTGCCATTATTGGTTGCAATGATATAAATCGCAGCAGCCCAGATTAATCCAACAATAATTGTACCGATATTGAAGAACCCTTTTTGCGCAGTATACAGAAGAGAATATCCAAGTGCTCCTGGGAGTAAAGCATAGTAGGTAAATACTACTAATGTTTTACGGATAACATAGCCTTCTTTTCCGAGCAAACCTACGACGGCTGAAGCTGCAACGACATTGTGTACGCAGATGACGTTTCCTGCAGCACCACCAATAGCTTGAAGAGCAACAATCCAGGTTGGATCAACTCCAATTCGCTCGCCTACACCGAATTGGAACAGGGAAAACATCATGTTAGAAACCGTGTTACTACCAGCAACGAAGGCTCCAAGTCCACCAATCAGAGGTGCGAAGATTGGCCATGCTGAACCAGCTAAGCCTGCAACAGCTTCAGCGAGGACAATAGGCATCTTTTCGAAGCCAGCTGCACCGCCTGCCGAATTCATGAATACTTGAACCATAGGCACGGTGAAAATAAGAGCTGAACCCGCACCAAGCATAGTCTTTGCTGAGCCTTTCCAAGCTCTAGCATAAGCAGCACCACTCATTTTGTGAAGGAAGAAGGTAATAATTGTGACAAAGATAAATGCAGAACCTGGTGAAAAGAGGATTTCCCAACTTGCAGTTATATTTGTTCCAAAAATTGAAGGCCAAACGAATTTTGCTTTTTTCAGAGCAGCAGTAAGAGGAACTATAGTTCTGGTAAGAACAAGGGTTAATCCAATAAGAACATAAGGCATCCAAGCCATTACACTGCTCATTGTGGTCTTAGCAGAAATGTCTTTAATTTCGACTGAGCCTGACCAAGAGGGATCCCAATTTTCTTTCTTCTCAAAATCCCAAGCTTCCCCTTTGGGCATGAGGAAACCTTTTTTAGCGGCAGGAACAACAATTGCAAGACCGATTAATCCACCTATCATTGAAGGGAATTCAGGTCCGA
The DNA here is from genome assembly GCF_000231385.2 of Desulfosporosinus meridiei DSM 13257. NCBI lineage: Bacteria > Bacillati > Bacillota > Clostridia > Eubacteriales > Desulfitobacteriaceae > Desulfosporosinus > Desulfosporosinus meridiei. The sequence continues at coordinate 810,555 of NC_018515.1, forward strand.
GTAAATTGGCAACGATAAGATAAGGAACTGTCATTGCAAACGCAGCAAACAGAGCAAATTTCCAAACTCTAAGACCTTCACTAAAGGATTTGTTTTTACCGAAGTAGCGGGTCATGAAAGCTACAACGAAGAGAGGAATAAATGCACCGGCAACAAAGTGGAGGAAGGCAACTTTTGTTGCGATGGCAAATCCAATGAATGTATTCCAATCTGTATAGCCAAGTGATTGGGCATACGCCTGTAATTCAGGAGTTTTGAGTCCAGTAGCAACACCGGTGAGCATAGGGGTTCCTACAGCTCCGAAAGATACAGGGGTGCTTTGAATCATCATTCCGGCAACGACGGCAGCCATTGCAGGGAAGCCAAGTCCGACCATCAAAGGAACAGCTACTGCTGCGGGTGTACCGAAGCCTGAGGAGCCTTCTATGAAGGAACCAAAAAGCCAAGCAACGATGATAACCTGAATACGTCGGTCTGTAGTAATTCCGGTAAATCCTCGACGAATGGCTTGAAGTCCACCGCCTTCTTGCAAGGTGTTTAAAAGAAGAATCGAACCAAAAATAATGTACATAAGAGTAACTGCGGTAACAACACCATTAGCTGAAGCGGCGGCCACTTGTGCACCGGGGACTTTCCAAACAAAAAGTGCGAGTATAACTGCTGTAATAAATGAGAGCGGCATAGCTTTACTTGCTGGCCATCGTAATCCTACGAGAAAAATTGCAACAACTGCGATGGGGAGCAAGGAAAGAATGGCTAATATTCCAGTACTCATCTTGAAACCTCCTCATAAATTTTTTTAGATAAGATAATAAGAATAATTCCTTTTTTCACTATCTTTCTAATAATCACCACCTTTCAAGATAGAACCCCTCAGTTCATCAGAACAGTAGAATGGTTTACCTATCATACCACCTGGCCAAAACAAAACTTTGTGAAAGAACGTAGTCTTATATTATACTAAATCAAAAATATTTTCAATAAATTGAGTTTATTTTCACTAATGAATAACTAACAAAAAGTATAAGTGTTTTGAAAATACAATCATATTATGAGTTATAAAACAATTACAAAAAATTCTGATTTGTGTTTTAAATTAAGGCCGATTTCTAAGAGTCAATTATGTTAGTTTGATGTAGATTGAAGTAGATAAAAGGATTTTAGACGGATGGATAAAAATTATAGAGGTGTAAATAGTTTATTCATAACTTAGTGTTTTAAACTTAAGTAATAATAGCATAAATGTGTAAAAAATAACAAATATTGTAAAATATAACATTAAAAACTTGATGTTTCTTGAGAAATTTAAAATTCTAACAAATTAATTAGAATTTATATTTGGGTATAATTAGTCTATCAGGACTGCTCTCATTAAAATATTAGGTTGAAGAGGTATACCTAACATACCTAGATAAAAGAGGGTTAAAACTTTGAGCTAGTAATATAGGTTTTGAGAAGGAGTAAATAAGGGAGGTAATTAATTGAACCGATTAATATTAGTGTTATTTGGAATTGCGCTAGCTTGTATAGGACTAACATTCCTTTTAGCAAAGCTATCATTTAAAAACAAAATTACTAAATACTTGCCAGCTCTGCTATGTCTATTAGCAGGACTCTATTATTTATATATCGCAAATAACGCTAATAACGTAAATGGATTTGAAGATTTGGCAAATTTGATGCTATCGCTGATGCTTTTTGCGGGCTCAGTTGGAGGGGCAGTTACAGGACTAATCTTTGATTTACTCAAGAAGAAATCATAGTTTTTTGAAATTCCACAAAAGGATTTGATTTTGCCTATTTACATTGTCGTTACGTAAAGGTATATAGTGCATTCATCGGGAGGTGATGACATGGAATATACGGTGCAAAAATTAAGTCATCTGGCAGGTGTCAGTACTCGTACTCTGAGATATTATGACGAAATAGGAATTCTTAAGCCGGCAAGAATTAATTCATCAGGGTATCGCATTTATGGATCTGCTGAAGTGAATCGCTTACAACAAATTCTTTTTTATCGAGAGCTGGGTGTGGGTCTGGACAATATTAAAACCATTTTAACAGAACCTGATTTTGACGGACTAAGAGCACTGCAAGTACATCGTGAGAAACTGCTCGAAAAAAAAGAGCAATTAGATGTGTTGATTGCCAATGTTGAAAAAACAATCGCCTTAAACGAAGGGAGAATTATTATGTCGGATAAAGAAAAGTTTGAAGGCTTTAAGCAAAAGTTAGTGGATGATAATGAAGGGAAGTATGGACAGGAAATCCGTGAGAAATATGGAGACGACACAGTTAATAAGTCTAACCAAAAATTCAAAGGGATGACTCAAGAACAATATGATGTAATGACAAAGCTTGCTAAAGAGGTCAATGAAACGCTGTATGCTGCATTCAGAACAGGTGATCCGGCGGGAGAACTTGCCCAAAAAACCGCTGATCTACATCGACAGTGGCTCTGCTATACATGGGATATTTATTCAAAAGAAGCCCATGCGGGACTTGCCCAGATGTATGTAGATGATCCCAGATTTACAGCATACTATGATGAGAAGCAACCAGGCGCGGCGGAGTTCCTTAGAGATGCTATCTTTATCTACACCGGTCAAAAAGTATAGAGTACTGTTCGTTTAAGGCAGCGACATTCTCAATATCAATTATGGGAAGAATGTTTTAGTGATGATCTTGACTAAGTTTCACAAATGTTATAGCCTTAAGTTGGGTTCGTCAAGAAAGGGTGAAGAAAAACATAATGCGCTACTAATTCTTATTTCCAAAAATGAAATTCTTGTTAATATGACGAGTGTTTTTCTAGGATAGGATTAGTATGAGCATTTTTAATTGACAAATGATCGCATCGCTAAAAGGATGTATACCTTGGTGTATATGCGACGTATGTTTTTTTATTGAAATGACTTACCTCCTGTCCAAGAATAATGGGCAGGAGGTTTTTATGCTAGATTTAATTGGCAATCGACTAGTGCGAGCAATCTTAGGGTCTGCGCTATTCTTACAAATTGGAATATGGGTTCGGAATTTTGCAGTTTTACTTTTCGTAATGGAACAGACAAATGGGAATGCACTTGCTATTTCAATGATTTCCGTAGCTGAATATACGCCGATTTTTATTTTCTCTTTTATCGGCGGAACCTTTGCAGACCGTTGGCGTCCAAAGCGAACAATGATCTGGTGTGATATTCTAAGTGCTATTTCAGTATTTGGGGTTTTGGGTACATTGGTATTTGGTACCTGGAAAGCTGTCTTTTTCACAACTATTATATCCGCCATCTTATCCCAATTTTCGCAACCCTCAGGTATGAAGCTGATCAAGGAACATTTACCTCCTGAGAGAATTCAAGCTGTAATGTCAATTTATCAAACGATCTTTACAATCTTTATGATCCTCGGGCCGATTCTGGGCACGTTTGTTTATCATAAGTTTGGGATTATGGTTTCGATTTCTATTATGGGACTGGCGTTTTTGCTCTCAGCAGGTTCCTTAACATTCCTTCCTGTAGACAGTGTAAGCGCTATTCAAAAACCCGTCACAACTCTTGGTCAAGAAATGAAAGCCGGTATTCATTATGTGCTGGCGAAGAAAACTCTTACTCTTTTAGGTTTATGCTTCTTGGCAGCTGGCTTAGGAGGGGGACTTGTTCAACCATTAGGAATTTTTTTGATCACTGAACGGTTGGGTTTACCAAAAGAGAGCTTGCAATGGCTCATGACCTTCAATGGATTAGGGATGCTGGCCGGTGGAATCATAGTAATGATTTTTGCAAAAGCAATTTCACCACAAAAACTATTGGCCTTTGGGATGTTTATCTCGGCAATTGGTTTAGCGATTTGCGGTTTTTCTACCTTTCCGTGGCTAACCTATCTGGTTCATCTATTAATGGGATTAGTCCTTCCTTGTATTATGATCGGCATCAATATGATGATGCTTCAAAACTCAGACAACGAGTTTATTGGAAGAGTCAACGGAATTTTGATGCCTTTGTATACTGGGGCTATGGTTTTAACTATGAGCATGGCAGGAGTACTTAAAGAAATGTTTACATTGGTTGCTATGTATGAAGCGGCGGGAGTTTTGTATATTGTAGGGTTGCTGTTTTTAGTGCCCTTGTTCAATGCTCAAAGTGCTAAGGGAACAATTTTCATAGACTAAATAATTTTGGGCATTCTCAAAGGAATATAAGAGTTTTCAGAGAACTTTAGATATTAACTGCAGTTGTAATTTTTGCTGATCCTATATTCCCTAGACAAATTATTGGAGGTGGCTAGATTGGATTTGAAGGATTTTCCTGTCCAAGTAAAAATACCGATAGCTTGGGGGGAAATGGATTCTTACGGGCATGTTAATAACATTTATTATTTGAGGTACTTTGAAAGCTCACGTATTCAATATTTTCAAGAGATCGGAATGAATGAGCTGAAATCACAGACGGGAATCGGTCCGATCTTGGCCCAAACGACGTGTAAATATCTCAAGCCGTTGAGCTACCCAGATCTAATAACTGTGGGGGCTAAGGTTAAGTCAATAGGTAAATCGAGTTTTGTTATGGAGTATGTAATTGTTAGTGATAAAATGGGAGTAGTAGTGGCCGCAGGAGAAGGCGTTATTGTCATTTACGATTATAATGCTTCAGTAAAAGCGGATATTCCTATGGAGATTAAAGAATCTATTGCAAGAATAGAAAAGATGAATTTGAACTGATAATACCTAACAAATAAGACTCGCAGAATATGCCTAATACTAGCCCATATTCTGCGAGTCTTATTTGTTAATTAGAGAAAGTCTTGTGGCATTACGTGGAAGGGCTATGTAAATATGGTTCATCAGGAAGGTTATGAAGTATACCTTGGTCAACAGTTACATTGATAGTTAAACGAGGTATAATGGATAAAGACAGTTAGGATTTAGATGTCAAGTAGTTTACTAGATCTGGAGGCTTTACAATGGTAAATGAAGTTTACCCCAACATATTTTTGAACGAAATACCTCTCCCTAAAAACCCTTTGAAATCAATTAATAGTTATATCGTAAAATCGGAAAGCAGAAATTTAGTCATTGACACAGGTTTCAATACACCAGAGTGCCAGAATGAGTTGATGAGAGGGCTAGAGGAACTAAACCTTGACTTAAAGAAGACAGAGCTGCTCATAACTCATATGCATACAGATCATTCAGGTTTGGCACATGTTCTTAAAGGGCTGGGAGTGCCAACGGTGTATTTTAGTAAAATCGATGGAGAAATCTCCAATCAAACATCCCAGAGGGATAGTTTTTTTAAATCACTCAATCGACTTCTAGGATTTGAAGGGGAAAATCCCATAAAATTTGGCAAGGAGTTCGGAACTAAAAGGACTGAGCCTCTTGAATACAACCCGTTAAACGAAGGGAATCAACTGATTATTGGAGATTATTGTTTGGAAGTCGTAGAAATACCGGGGCATACGCCTGGACACATTGGCTTATATGAGAAAAAGCATAAGCTGTTTTTCGGTGGGGATCATATACTTGATGAAATAACTCCAAATATAACCTTTTGGGGATTCGAGCAAGATATTTTAGGGACTTATTTCAAGAGTCTTGAAAAAGTACATGAGTATGAAATTGCTTATCTATTCACCGCTCATAGAAAGATCATTAGTGATCACAGAAGAAGAATAAGTGAGCTTTTGCTTCATCACGAAGAACGTCTCAAGGAGATTGGGGCTATATTAAGAGATGGCCGGAAGACACCTGTTGAAATGGCAGCATCTATGCACTGGGATTTAAGTCATAAGAAATGGGCGGACTTTCCTTCTTCTCAAAAGTGGTTTGCTTCCGGAGAGGCTTTATCACATTTAGAGCATTTAGTACATACTGGGGTTGTAGAAAGGTCAATAGAGGGAGAAGTCCTGCTTTATGGGCTTAAATAAAGGAGGCATTTTAGTTTGAGACCGGAGACTATTCAGAGACTAAGTGAAATTGTGGGGAAAGATAATATATACACTGCTCTAGAAGATCTATACTGTTATACCTATGATGCTTCATTTGTGAAGGCAGATCTTAATACAGACTTGGCTGGAGTAGCTGTTTATCCGGGAAGCACTGAAGAAATAGCCCGGATTATTAAGATTGCCAATCAGGAAAAGATTCCGATTGTACCACGAGGTGCAGGAACAAACGTCAGTGGAGGATCCGTTTCTTTAGGAGATTGCATAATCTTGGTTCTTAAGAGAATGAACAAGATATTGGAAATTGATCGCAAAAATTTAATTGCGGTAGTTGAACCGGGTGTAATTACCGCTCAATTACAGGGTGAAGCTGAGAAAATGGGACTTTTTTATCCACCTGACCCGGCCAGTCAAGCTTTCTCAACCATGGGGGGTAATGTAGCGGAATGTGCAGGAGGGCCGCGTGGTGTGAAGTATGGAGTAACTAGAGACTATGTTATTGGTCTAGAGGTAGTGCTTCCCTCGGGAGAAGTTATTAACACTGGCGGAAGAACCATGAAAAATGTAACCGGATATGATATGACGAAATTATTCATAGGTTCAGAAGGAACCTTATGTGTAATAACAAAAATTATTGTTAAACTCATTCCTTTACCGGAAGCCAAGAACACTATGATGGCAGTTTTTCCTGAGATTGCCCAAGCCTGTGAGACGGTCTCTGAAATCATTGCTGCAGGGTTAATTCCTTGTTCCTTGGAATTGTTGGACAACATCTACATCAAGAATATCGAGGAGTATGCGAAGGTCGGGCTGCCTATAGATGCCGGTGCAGTCCTCTTAATAGAAGTAGATGGAGATTCAGAAATATTAGGGAAGCAAATTAGAAAAATAGAGCAAATCTGCAAAGGACTAGGAGCAGTTCAAATACGTATAGCAAGCACACAAATGGAAGCTGAGGAATTATGGCGGGCTCGGCGCTCCGCCTTCGCTGCTGTATCCAGGCTTAGACCTACCATCATTGGAGAAGATGCTACAGTCCCCAGAAGCAGTATTCCTGCCGCTGTGAACCGTATTCAAGCAATCGCCGCTAAATATGACCTTATAATTGCAATCCTGGGACATGCTGGAGATGGAAACTTGCATGCCACAATCCTAACTGATGAGACAAATGTTGAGGAGATGGCAAGGGTCGAAAAGGCGATTAATGAGATCTTTATTGTCACCGTAGAATTGGGAGGATCCTTAAGTGGTGAGCATGGTATTGGCCGGGCAAAATCTAAATTTATAACTATACAAACTGGGGAAGCAGGACTAGCGGTGCAACGTCAAATTAAACAGGCCCTTGATCCACATAATCTTTTGAACCCAGGTGTAATGTTTGGAGCGTGATAGAATGAACCGTTCATTAGAATCTTGGCAGAATGAAGCTATCCGGTGCATTCGGTGCGGTGCTTGCCAAAATGTTTGCCCTGTTTTTAAGGAGTTACAGGTGGAATCTACGGTTGCCAGAGGACGAGTTAAGCTTATACGGGGAGTTATTAATAAAGACTTAGATCTATCTGAAGGTTTAATTGATAAAATGTCTTTATGCCTAATGTGCAAGGCCTGTGTGGCAAACTGTCCTAGTGGGGTGAAAGTGGACAAGCTTGTAGAGGCAGCTCGCAAAGAAATTACCGAAAAGAAAGGACTCTCTCCCCTTAAGAATCTAGTCTTTCGCTTAGTATTAAAAAACCGGTGGTTATTCGATATGGGAATGCGAACGGGTAGATTTTTTCAAGGCCTTGTTTTTCGAAAAGGGCCTGAAGGGCAAGGAATGTTGCCCAGAATGTCCCTGGGACTAGATAAGAGGAGACTTCTTTCTCCTCTGGCTCAGAGAACTTTTAAAAGTTTGTATCCAGAAGTTGTGAATGTCCCTGAAGCAAAAATGAAGGTGGCCTTTTTTACCGGATGCATGATTAACTATATTTACCCAGATACTGGCCGTGCAGTAATCAATGTCCTTAAAAGAAATGGAGTAGAAGTCAGAATTCCGTCCCTTCAAAACTGCTGCGGTACTCCTGTTCGCATTAATGGGGACTATGAAACTGCAAAAACAATGGCTAAGGCCAATATCGATGTTCTTCTGAAAGAAAACTATGACTCGGTAGTCGTGGCCTGTGGAACATGTGGTTTAAGCTTAAAGGAAGAGTATGCTGAATTATTGCAAGATGATCCGATTTATATAGAAAAGGCCAAGAAACTTGGCTCTATGGTCAAGGATTTTACAGAATTAGTAGTAGCTCTAGAGGGATTCCAAGATAAAATGGGACATTTACCGTTAAAGGTGACTTACCATGATCCATGTCACCTTGCTCGAGGGCTAAGAGTAAAAGCTCAACCTAGGAAAATTATTAGAAGTATCCCAGGAGTGGTTTTTCAGGAAATGGACAAAGCGGATACCTGCTGCGGAAGTGGGGGGTCCTTTAGCTTATATCACTACGAACTTTCGACTAAAATCAATGACCATAAAGTCAACACAATCAAACAGACAGGGGCAGAATTATTAGTAACGGGGTGTTCTGCCTGTCGGATGCATATCGCTGACGGTCTTAACCGACAGGGGATTTCGGTACAAGTGATGCATACGGCACAACTAATCGAGATGGCTTATGAATCTAAGTAGCGTAGGATAACGAAAAATTTGGGGGTATAGGGGGAAGGGCCTTGGGTAGTTTTAAACTTAGCTATGGAAAAGAAATACTGTCTTTTGAGTTGCCGGATTCAGTTCAGGTTCGGGAGATTGAAGCTAAAGCTAGTCAGCCAATAGTAGATATTGAAAAAGCTGTTCGGCAGGCGTTAGCGCATCCTGTTGGCACGGCTCCACTGATTGAGGTGGTAAATCCCGGTGACAGAGTAGTAATCATCGTTAGTGATATTACTCGGCTTTGGGTTAGGACAGATGTGCTTTTACCTATTTTGCTTGATGTGCTTAATGAGGCTGGTGTACCAGATGAGGATATTTCCATTGTTACGGCAACAGGAGATCACCGTTTGCAAACACTGGAGGAACACACAGCTATTTGCGGGAAAAAGGTTTTAGAGCGAGTGTCAATACATGATCATGAGTGTAATGCACCTGACTTAGTTGATTTAGGAGTTTCAACGGCAGGTACTCCCATAAAAGTAAATCGACGGGTCTGGGAGGCCGACAAAGTAATTCTGACCGGAGGAATTGCCTATCATTTGTTGGCAGGATTTGGCGGGGGACGTAAGTCAATTGCCCCCGGTGTTTGCGGCTATGAAATGATTCAAAAAAACCATTCTCTGGCACTGAAAGATGCAGGGCCATCAGGACTTAGTCCCAACATTCAGACCGGAAAAATGGAAGGAAATCCGGTTGCCGAAGACATGTTAGAAATTGCTCGCCTCGTTGGTGCAGATTTTATCCTAAATGTTGTCGTTAACGAAAAGAAAGAGTTTGTTTATATTGCGGCGGGTGAGTTACAGCAGGCACATTTAGCAGGCTGTCGTGTAACCGAAGAAATCTTTGGTATAGAAATCGAAGAAAAAGCAGATCTAGTTTTTGTTTCAAGCGGGGGATACCCGAAAGATACCCAACTTTACCAATCTATCAAAGCCTTAGATAATGCTACCTATGCAGTTAAAGAGGGCGGAATCATTATCCTGGTGAGTGAATGCTCAGATGGGATCGGTTCTCGGCCATTTGAGGAGTTTTTTAATCATGGTGACGTTGAGGATATGAGTGCCAGGCTTCATGCTGATTTTACAATGCCTGGTTTTGTAAGCTTGAGAACGGCAAGCATTTGCCGAAAGACCCCGGTCATCTTAGTGAGTTCTCTGACAGATGATGTGGTGAGACGGATGAAGATGCTTCCAGCCTCTTCAATAGAAGAAGCTTGGCAATTAGCGAGGCAAATCCTTGGGAATCAGCCTCAATTCGTTTACATAATGCCTCACGGTGGAAGTACATTTCCGATTATCTCATAGAAAGAAATGAATGCAGGTATGAGAATATTTTTGGCGAGGTATTGAATTATTGGCATATGGGTGTTATTATCATATAAACCGTGGATGGGGAAGTAAAACCGCATGACCAACCTCAAAGAGAGTCGAGTAGGGTGGAAGCTTGACAGGTAACGGAGCGGGTAAATGGGCCTCAGAGGGTGGAACGAAAAAGCGCCTTGCTTTAGTAGTTACCAACGCAAAGCCAGCGTTATCGGGCTGAGGGTGTGTTGGCACTCTGCATGAGAGGATGCATGTATATTTATGCATCAATTAAGGTGGTACCGCAGATTAACGTCTGTCCTTATTTTAGGATAGGCGTTTTATTTTTTCTGTTTCACCGTTTAATTCTTTAAAAAGAATTGAACATGCAGTTGCCGGAGAGTTATCTATTTTGAAGGGGGTATTTTTATGCAAAGAAAATTGGCCAGAATGATGATCTCAGTGTTAATGACCATGACCTTAGTGTTATCCCTAACAGCCTGTTCACCTAGTAAAACAGAAACTCCTGACAAGTCTGCAGCTAAGAAGAATATTGGTATCGTGCAAATTGTTGAACATCCATCCCTGAATACCATTAAGGAGTCAATCGTTACCCAGTTAAGTGAAAAAGGGTTTAAAGATGGGGAAAATATTGCCATTGATTATCAAAATGCCCAAGGGGATCAGTCTACGTTAAAGACAATTGTCAGTAAATTTGTTAACAATAAGTATGATCTGATTATTGCTATTGCCACGCCCTCGGTACAGGCAGCTGTAAGTCAAACAAAGGATATTCCCCTCCTCTTTGCAGCTTGTGCAGACCCCTTAGGGTCTGGAGTAGTTACTAATCTGGAAAAGCCGGGAGGAAACGTGACTGGTACTTCAAATGCCGTTTCAGCTGAAAAGATAATGGAGCTGGCCAAGCGCATTACCCCGAATTTTAAAACAATCGGTGCTTTATATAATTCCAGTGAAACGAACTCCTTGATCGTGATTAAGGGCCTGAAAGAATATGCTAACAAAAATAACCTAACAATTGTTGAGTCCACCGTAACCAGTTCTGCAGATGTTCAACAGGCAGCTACATCTCTAGTTGAAAAAGTTGATATCATTTTCTTGCCCATTGACAATACAGTAGCTACGGCGATGCCACTGGTAGCCCAGATAGCTAATAATGCCAAGATACCAGTTTATGTTGGAGCTGATTCATTGGTGAAAGATGGAGGATTGGCAACATACGGCATAGATTACAGTGTCCTGGGTAAAGAGACCGCCGATATGGGCGTAGAGATATTAAATGGGAAGAATCCTGGGGAGATACCTGTCAGAACCATGTCAGACATGAAGATTTATCTCAATAAAGACACTGCAGCAACTATCGGAGTCAATTTCCCTGAAGATGTTGTGAAGGAAGCTGCTCAAGTATTTAGCAAATAATATCTAAGATAGTATCAGATCAACAAGATCCTTCCAGTACCTCAAAGAGGTGCAGGAAGGATCTTTACTTTCTCGAAATTTTTTTAATGTTAAGCATGTGTTAACAAGTACCTTTTGTTTTCTGTTAGATTTTTAGTTTGATGAATATCGAATTTCAGTAGAGATTCTCTCGACGCTGCTTTAAAATCGGGATTGCCTCTCTGACTTCTTCAATTTCATTAAAATCAAGATCTGCTATGAGAGTCCCCGGTCTTTCATCCAATTTAGCAATTACTTGTCCCCATGGATTAACAGCTATTGAATGACCATAGGCGATATAGGATGCTTGAGGATTACGGGCTGGAGATGTGCCCAGCATGAAGATCTGGTTATCGAGGGCACGGCTGCGGAATAATAATTCCCAGTGAGCCGGACCGGTAGTCAGGTTGAAGGCGGCAGGGACAATGACAAGAAGTGCCCCTTCTTTAGCCATTTTCCTAGTCAATTCCGGAAAACGAATATCATAGCAAATTTCCAGGCCGAATTTGCCCCAAGGAGTTTCAAACAGAGTCACAGAGTCTCCCGGGGAAAGAACCTCGGATTCCATAAATTTGATCCCATTTTTGACGCATACATCAAATAGATGTGCCTTGCGATGCTTGGCAATAATCTCTCCTTGGGGATTAAAGACGATGCTTGTATTATAGAGAAGTTCGTCAACAAGTTCAGGAATTGAACCCCCAACAAGAAAAAGGCCATTGGAACGCGCTAATTTTGAGAGAGCCTTTGTTGTTTCCCCCGCGGGAATGACTTCCGCATAGTCACGGAAACAATGTATGTCATATGGACAATTAAACATTTCAGGCAAAACTGCAAGCTGGGCCCCGGCAGCAGAAGCCTCTTCAAGCATTATAGCGGCTTGTTTTAGATTGTCTTGTTTATTGGGGTTAACGGGAAGTTGACACAAAGCGATCTTTAACACTTATTTGTAAGCCTCCTTTGTCTTTGGTTCAAGACGAAGCATCTACCCATATGACGTTTATATGAGTATTATAACTCTATGACTTAAAAAAATTATAGAGAATGAAAACTTAAATTAATGCAATACTAAACATTAAAAATAAGGAGGGTTAAGACAATGAAAAATGTCACTATGTTTTCTAACAATACCTGACCCTACTGTTCAGTAGCGAAGAAGTTTCTATCGCAAAACAATATCCCCTTTGAAGAGAAGAATATTAGTAATGACGAAGCAGCTTTATTAGAGTTGCAGAAGCGGAACATCAATAGTGTCCCTACATTCTTAGTAGGGGAAGAAGTTGTTGTGGGCTTCAATAAGGACAAGATTCTCGCTCTTGTACATTAAGTAGAATACAGAAAGAAGCCGCTGGGTTGATATTGCCCAGCGGTTTCTTATGAGACTAAGAGCTTACTTACTAGCGGATTTTGCCTAAAGATGTTTCGATGCGCTCCAAAGCTTTTTCGATGTTAGCTACTGAATTTGCGTAGGAAAAACGCAGATACCCCTCACCATAGGAACCAAAGGCAGTACCGCCTAGGCAAGCGACCCCCCCATCATTTAAGAGGTAATCTGCTATTTCCTTTGTATCTTTTCCGAAAGATTTGAGATTTGGGAATACATAGAAAGAACCTTCGGGTAGAAGACAGCTTACTCCAGAAATAGAGTTTAAGCCATTTACCATGATATCACGGCGTTTCTTAAACTCCGCGACCATTTTTTCAACCTCACCTTGGGGCCCTGTGAGTGCCTCTTTACCAGCCATTTGAGTGAAAGCAGAAGTGCAGGAGTTAGAATTAACCATCAGTTGAGCAATTCGAGCGGCTATTTCGGGGTGCATAACCCCATAACCTAATCGCCAGCCAGTCATGGCGTAGGTTTTAGAGAACCCGTCCAATATAATGGTCCAGTCCTTCATACCTGGTAAAGATGCTATAGAAAGCAGAGGAGTATCAGTGTACACAATTCGATCGTAAATTTCATCAGCCAGAACCAGGATATCTTTTCCTCTTACTAAATCGGCGATGGCTTTAATATCATCACTCGTGAGAACTCCACCAGTAGGGTTTCCGGGAGAATTTATGATGAGCATTTTTGTCTTGGGGGTAATTAATTGGGCTAGCTCATTAACATCTAATCTAAATTGATTTTCTTCACGCAAAGGGATAGGGACGGGTGTTCCACCCACAAAGCGAATAACGGATTCATAGATGGGAAAGCCGGGATTGGGATAAATAACTTCATCTCCGGGGTTTACCGTTGCCATAATAGAGAAAAACATAATTGGCTTTCCACCGGGTACGATTACTACATCTTCAGCGGAGGCATCAACTTTTTTTTGCTTCTTGATATATTGGGCAATTGTTTCTCTGACTTCAGGGATGCCGGGAGCAGGTGTATAGTGAGTATATCCACTGGTAAGAGCCTGGCAGGCAGCATCAATAATATTCTGAGGAGTATCAAAATCTGGTTCGCCAATTTCCAGATGAACCACGTCTTTGCCCTGCGTTTCTAATTTTTTGGCTTTTGCCAAAACCTCGAAAGCAGTTTCTGTGCCCAGTAAAGACATTCTATCTGCAAATACATTTTTCATTTCAAACACCTCTTTCGCGGGAAGTTTATTTTAGTTTACTTTACTAATTATTCTTGAATACTTCGGGATTTAAACAAGTCGGTGGAAGTTCTCCCCTCATGGCCGCTAAGATGTTAGTTACGGCAATAATACCCATCTTTGTACGGGTTTCAAACGTAGCACTGGCGATATGGGGGCATACTATAGCATTGTCCAGTTCCAAGAGACCCGGAGCAAATTCCGGCTCAAACTCATAAACGTCAAGTCCTGCGCCCCATATTTCACCAGTTTGCAGAGCTTTGACCAGCTCTGCTTCATTCACTACCGGGCCGCGGGAGGTGTTAATCAGAATTGCAGTGTTCTTCATAAGTTTAAACTCCCGTTCGCCTAACAAATGATGGGTCTCGGGGAGAAGTGGAGTGTGAACTGAAACGAAATCGGATTCTTGGAGAAGAGTCTCCAGACTAACGTATTGACCGTCTGTTTCTTTTTCGAATTCAGGATTAGCCGCAACATCAGAATAGAGTACTTTCATATCAAAGGCCTTTGCTCTTTTGGCAAAGGACAATCCGATTCTGCCGGCACCAATGACGCCAACAGTTTTGTTCATTACTTGTTGCCCTAGAAAAAGCATCGGGCCCCAACCTTCATATTTCCCCATTCTCGAGTATTTATCAGATTCAACGACTCTTCGAGCCGTAGAAAACAATAACGCCCAGGCCATTTCTGCAGTAGTATCAGTAAGCACTCCAGGAGTGTTAGAGACCATAATCCCTCGTTCGGTAGCGGCGGGAATATCTATGTTATTAAAGCCTACCGCATAGTTAGCAAAGATCTTAGCTCCCTTAGCTGCATCCATGACTTCAGCATCTATAGGATCAGTAAGTAAACTTAAAACAGCATCTCTTCCCTTGACCTTTTCTAATAGAACAGATTTTTCTAGAACCTTGCCAGTACGATTGACCTCCATGTCGCAAAATTCTTCTAGCATGTCAAGTGCAGGTTTAGGTATTTCGTTTGTAACATAAACATTCCACCTACTCATGTTTAACCTCCAATTGTTTAATTTAGTAGATTCTATACGAGTATTAATCCCAAATGCAAGAGGTATTATGAGTTTATCCCTAAATATATCCTCGTTATTCAATGTTATTTATCAATATTAGATAAGACTATTTAATTTTCAAGAAGAAGTTAATCTTGATACAAGAAACATCTGTAAGCTAATTGAACCGAATAAATAATTAAATGTTAACCTGAAATAATGTATAATTACTGTATTATGGTTTTGAGGAGAGAGATACTTGGACAAAAATAGCTACTGGTTATTTGCGACATTAGTTTCTATATGTATGTATGTGTTTACTCGTTTGATATTTAATCTGCGTAATAAAAACGAAGAACTTCAGGCCTATATTCAGCAAGTTACAGCGGCTCAAGAAGAATTAAGATATCAATACTATCAAAACCTTGCAAGTGAAAAAAAGTTGAGTATCAGTGAGGAAAAATTCAGGATAATGTATGAACAAGCACCTTTAGGTATTGCTTTAAGCGATACGTTGACAGGGAAGCTTTACGATGTAAATCCAAAGTTTGCAGAAATAGTTGGCAGAAAGGTTGAAGAAATCATTGGTATTGACTGGATGTCCCTAACTCATCCGGAGGATATCAAGGAAAACCTCCATAAATCGGGTCTAATGAATGATAAGACCTTAGAAAACTTTAATATAATTAAACGTTATATTAAGCCTGATGGTTCAAGTGTTTGGGCCAAGATAACAGTTGCTACTTTAAATTTTGAAGATAAGGATAAGCCCAGTGAAATATGTATGGTAGAAGATATTACTGAACAAAAGTTAAATGAGGACGTAATAAAATCCAGTGAATATACCTTTAGAAAATTATTTGAAGGTTCCTCGGATGCAATAATTTTATTAAAAGATTTTCGAATTATTGATTGCAATCTGGCTGCAATTGAGTTATTAGGCTATGACTCAAAGACAAAAATTATTGGCAAAACCGCGTGGGACATTTCTCCTGAAAAACAACCAGATGGAGTTTCCTCTATGGAAAAGGCCTGGGAAATTAGTATGTTAGCCCTAAAACAGGGCAAATATAGATTTGAATGGTGGCACAAAAAAGAAAATGGTACAGTATTTCCCGTTGAAATAATGTTAACGTCTATATTGCTTAGGGGTAAACAAGTTTTACATGCTGTGTGGCGAGATGTCAGTGAACGAAAAATTTTGGAGCAAAAGCTGGAGTATTTGAGCTATAAGGATGTTTTAACAGGCTTATATAATAGAAGATTCTTTGAGGAAGAACTAATGCGTCTGAATGTTCCAAGGAATTTGCCATTAACCATTGTAATGGCAGACGTAAATGGCCTAAAGCTTATTAACGATTCCTTTGGTCATGCCATGGGAGATGAACTCTTGAAAAAAGTTGGCGAGGTGATCGTTAGAGGTTGTCGAGCAGATGATATAATTGCCAGACTTGGTGGAGATGAATTTGTCATACTCCTGCCTAGAACCGCCAGTGCAGAAATTGAACAAATTGTCAAACGTATTAAAAATCAAGCCTTGAATGAAACAGTTGGCTCAATTGAAATTTCTATTTCTTTCGGGTGGGAAACTAAGCTAGATAAAGATGAAGACATTCGAGAAGTGCTTAAGAAAGCTGAAGACTTTATGTATAAGAAAAAGCTTTTTGAAAGTCCAAGTATGAGAGGTAAAACAATTAAGGCGATCATTAATACCCTACATGAAAAAAACAAGCGCGAGGAACAGCATTCTCATAGAGTATCAGCTTTATGCGAAAGTATGGGGAAAGCATTAGGTTTACCAGAGGGAGAGGTTGAAGAACTCAAAACTGTTGGACTTCTTCATGATATTGGTAAGATTGCCATAGAAGAAACAACTCTTAATAAGCCGGGTGCGCTGGCGGAGGAAGAATGGCAAGAAATAAAGCGGCACCCGGAAATCGGCTATAGAATATTAAGCACTGTCAATGACATGTCGGAAATAGCAGATTACGTCTTATGTCACCACGAAAAGTGGAATGGAACCGGTTATCCCAAAGGGCTTAAAGGAGAAGAAATACCTTTTCAATCAAGAATCATTGCTATCATAGATGCTTATGATGCTATGACTAGTGAAAGAAGTTATCGCAAGGCATTATCGGAAGAAGTAGTAATTAAGGAAATTCAGACCAACTCCGGGACTCAATTTGATCCTGAGGTGGTAAATGTATTCCTTGAAAAGGTTCTAAGAGTTAAAGCTTCGTAATTAGGAAACCCTTTGGAGTAATAGGGTTGGAATAAGGAGAGCGACATGGAGAGAATCGCAATTATATCAGATATTCATGGGAATTTGCCTGCTTTAGAAGCTGTATTGGAAGATATTAAATCGAAAAATATTCAGCGTATTTTTTGCTTGGGGGATGTAGCGGGAAAAGGGCCTAGTCCTGCTGAAACAGTCGATCTAATTAAAGCGCGGACTGAAATAGTTATTAAAGGCAATTGGGACTGCTATCTAACAGAACAAAGCGGGCCTGCAGTGCTTAAGTGGCATCAGGATAGATTGGGTATTGAGAGACTGAATTATTTAAGGAGTCTTCCAATCTATAAAGAATTTTATATTAGCGGTAAATTATTGAGACTATGCCATGCGTCTCCCAATGATTTATTCCATAGAGTTTACCTTTCATCGGAAATAAATAAGCGACTGAAATTGTTTGAGGCTACTCCAACCCTTAACGTTGAAGCAGATATTGTTGGATATGGTGATATACATAGTGCCCACATTGATAATTTTTCTGGAAAGACAATTTTTAATGTGGGAAGTGTCGGCAATCCACTTGATATGACCCAAGCTTCTTATGGAATAATTGAAGGAAACCTAGGGAATAGAGATGAAGGATCATTAGCTATATCTCTTGTCAGGGTACCCTATAATGTTGAACTATCCATAGCGCAGGCGGAATTAACTGACATGCCAGAGAAGCAAGAGTATATCGACGAATTAAGAACGGGAATCTACAGAGGGCTAAAATCCTAAGTTAAAGGTCAGAGGGTGAATTCGGATGGAGAGTCGTCCATTGACAGGCGTGTTGAAAAGCCTGTTCCTTTTCAGCAAGCAGCTTTGAATGCGTATCAGAGTCCAGTGGATCAATACATTCTTGATAGAGATCTAAAGCTATAAATTTGTAATCAGCTGACATCTTTTCATCCCTTCCATTCAAAGAATTGTTTAATTAGTGGGTTATTTTTAACGTGTGTAAGTTGCATACAAATTATACTTTATCGTTATAATGATATTTTTTTAAACGAAACTGATTATAAGGGCAAATAGTCACCGCTCTGTATTTTTCTGGAATTACCTATATAATAGAGTTGATTGTTACAGGAGGTCCTTTCCCAATACATACCGATAAATAAGGGGTCTGATATTTTATGATTGACATTATCATATCCAACGAACTAAAAGAACTTTGTCCGGATCTCGTCCTTGGATGTATCCAAGCAAAAGTAAGTGTTGAAAGTAGTCCGAAGGAACTTTGGGAAGAAATAAACTGTTGTTGTGATGTTCTACAGAGAGAGATACATATAGAAGAGTTGGAGGGTTTACCCAGAATAAAGGCGGGTAGGGAAGCCTATAAAAAATTAGGGAAGGCTCCAAGTAGATATAGGTTATCTTCAGAAGCTCTTATAAGAAGGGTCTTGCAGGGTAAGGGAGTTTATAAGATTAACAACGTTGTGGATCTCAATAATCTGATCTCATTAAAATCCACTTTTCCAATTGGCTCATATAATCTTAAAAACTTGAATAGTCCTATAACCTTAAGAATTGGTAAGGCGGGAGAACAATACAAAGGTATTGGTAAAGAACTAATCAATATATCTAGTCTTCCTGTCTTAACTGATGCCCTAGGTAGTTTCGGAAGTCCCACCAGTGATTCTGAAAGAGCCATGATAACCAACGACGTCAGGGAGATTCTAATGTGTCTTTTCTCATTTAATGGGGAAAAAGAAGTGGGAGAATATCTGAAATATTCAGAAGAACTTATCGAAGAATATGCTAACGGCAAAGAAATTAAATTAAAAATCGTTCAGTAGAGTGAAAAACACGTTGAGGGGGTGGTTCTCTTGTCTTAAGACAGAAGAACCACCCCCGTGTCAAAGTTTTAGGTTGAAGCTAATTCCCCTAGGACGGCTTCAGCTTGCTTTGTTTGCCCATCTCGGATGTAAGTTAAGGTTACTTTGTCGCCTACTTTGTTTTTATAGAGTTCACGAACCAGATCGGAAGAATTTTGTATTAGCGTATCATTGATCTTGGTGATGACATCTCCTTGCTGTATACCGGCCTTCGCGGCCGGGCCGTTGAGAGTCACTGCTGAAATGTAGGCGCCTTGAGGTTTGTTGTTGGTTTTGGCGTAAGTGTTGTATTGATCATCGGTGCTTACTAGAAGTGCGGGATGTTTGGCAACACCTGAGGTGATTAATTGTTGTATTGTTGGTAAAGCATCGGAAATTGGAATAGCAAAGCCCATTCCTTCAAATCCGGTTTCGGCATATTTTACAGAGTTAATTCCAATGACTTGGCCTTGATAATTGACTAAAGGCCCTCCGCTATTACCCGGGTTGATAGCTGCGTCTGTTTGTATCAGATTGTAACTTGCTACTCCTTGAAGGTTTAGAGTGCGATTGGTGGCAGAAATAACCCCCGTGGTTACAGACCGAGCGAATTCGTCCCCGCCCGGATTGCCAATAGCAACTACTGACTGACCCACTTCGATTTTAGAGGAATCTCCTAGCTCCACTGCTGTAAGGTTTGTTGTATCCGAAATCTGCAATACTGCAAGATCTGTTCGCGGGTCCGCGCCAATCAATTTTGCTTCAAGAGTACGTCCGTCACTTAAGCTGACGGTAATTTTTTGGGCACCTTCAATTACGTGATTATTAGTTGCGATATACCCTTTTTTTACGTCAATTATAAAACCGGAACCGCTTCCAACCTCTTGAAGAGCTGATTTCCCAGAGAAAGACCTGCCGGTTTGAAAGTTGGCAACCCCCACAACAGCTGGTCCAACATTTTTAGCAATTTGAGCTACCGGATAAATAGTTTGATCAGTTGTATAATTGGCAACCTGGGTAAAGGAGGAATTAGCGGTTTGCAATGGTGCGACAGTACTTGTAGGATAGATATAGGGAATTGCCGCAATAGTAGAAAGGCCTCCGATAGCTGCGCTAATTAAACATAAGCTGGCGTAAGCCAATACCCTGCCCGGAGCTCTTGGTCGAGAAATAGATTGGGTATTGTTTGAATTGCTAAAGTTGTTAATATTGTCATTGAGTGTTGAACGAACATCCTCTTCCATAATGTTTCCCCCTTTTTATGTTGAGTTGGTTCTTTAAACCAACTAATTTACTACATTTAAAGGATATCCTAAAAGTGTTAAAGTAAATGGTGCAAAGTGTGAAATATTATAGTTGTTAAAGTTGAGATTTTGTGAAAAATAGATATTATATGAAGAAGAAACCATTACTTTTTAGTTCGGATTATACTTGGTAATGCTAAAAAAAGAGGAAGTGGATTATGAATACTGAAATGAAGCGGTCAGTGTGCCCATTTGATTGTCCGGATGCCTGTGGGCTTTTAGTCGAAGTTATTGACGGCAAAGCCGTAAAAGTAAAGGGTGATCCTGAGCACCCTTTCACCAAAGGGACTTTGTGCCCTAAGATGAATCATTATGAACGAACAGTGCATTCTCCACAAAGATTAAAGCAGCCTCTTCTACGCATTGGCGAAAAAGGAGCGGGGAATTTCAAACCTATTTCTTGGGCTGAAGGGATTCAATATATTGTGGACCGGTGGAAGGGGATTATCTCTAACTATGGTGCAGAAGCTATATTGCCCTACTCATATGCCGGAACAATGGGAGTTGTTCAACGTAATTGCGGGGAGGCCTTTTTTCACAAACTTGGGGCATCGAGATTAGCTCGAACTATATGTTCCTCAGCCAAAGGCTATGGCTGGTCTTCCGTAATGGGAAATACTCTGGCGCCACATCCAGATGAAGTGAAGAAAAGCGATTTTATCCTTTTATGGGGTACAAATGCTCTGGCCACAAACATCCATCTTCTGCAAAACGTAAAAGAAGCCAAAAAGCGTGGTGCTGTTGTATGGCTCATCGATACTTATGAAAATCCTACTGCCCAAATTGTTGATAAGGTTGTTTTGGTCAAACCCGGAAGAGATGGCGCGTTGGCTCTTGGCTTAATGCACATTCTGGTTCGTGAAGGCTGGATAGATTTACCTTTCGTTACCAAGCATGTGCAAGGCTTTGAACAATTGCAATCACAAATTCTACCGGATTATACTCCTGATAAAGTGAGTCAGATTACTGGAATTGATGTAAAGTTGCTCGAAGAATTGGCACTACACTATGCTAAAGCCAAGGGGCCTTTTATTACTTTGGGATCGGGACTTTGTCGTTATGGGAATGGCGCAATGACCGTACGAGCTATTACCTGTCTTCCTGCCCTAGTCGGTGCTTGGGGCAAGCCTGGAGGAGGGCTGTTGGCAAGCATATCAACAGGTCCAGCCTTTGTTACAAGTAAAGTAACTCGTGAAGATTTCTTGTCTGAGCAACCCCGAATTGTTAATATGAATCAGCTGGGCCAGGCATTAACAGAATTATCTGAGCCGCCGATTATGAGCATGTACGTTTTCCATTCCAATCCAGCAGTTGTTGCTCCTGACCAAACAAAGATAATAAAAGGGTTATCGAGAGAAAATTTATTTACTGTTGTTCATGAACGTTTTATGACGGATACAGCTCGTTATGCTGACATTATCTTACCCGCTACGAGCTCCTTAGAACACTCAGATATCTATAGGGCATACGGACATTATGGTATTCAACGAGCAACTGGGATAATTCCCCCCGTTGGAGAGGCTAAGTCGAACTGGGAAGTATTTCAATTGCTTGCTCAAGCAATGGGCTATAAAGAGTCATTCTTTGCTCAAAGCGCAGATGACTTGATTAATCAATTGCTTGATCCTCCCACACCATGGTTAGAAGGGGTTGATTTTGTAAATCTCCAAGCAGGTCGCCCGGTGGAACTCTCTCTGCCCCAGGACTACAAAACCACCTATCTCACTCCGTCGGGTAAGATTGAAATATACAGCTCCGTCGAAGCCGAACCTTTACCTCGCTATTTTGACCCTTACGAGGATGACGCCCCATTCTACCTGATGAGTGCCCCAAGTCTATATTCTTTGAACTCTTCTTTCAACGAACGGCCTGATTTGTTACAGAAAAAGGAAGAGGCCTATTTGCAAATGAATCCTAAAGATGCCGAAGACAAGAAGTTGCAAGATGGACAGAAAGTAATAGCATATAATGATCGTGGCGAGGTAGTCTTTATACTTAAGCTAGCACCGACTGTTCCTCAGGGAGTCTTGGTCACTGAAGGTCTTTTTTCTAAGGAAAAAATGCAGGGAGCTTATTCGGTAAATGCCCTTACCTCACAGCGTCTAACAGATAGAGCTGAAGGAAGTACCCTTTATGATGTTAAAGTGGATGTCCGATTATACTCATAAGCTTTATGATTTTTTATAGGCGCGAGCATCATTCTCTAAACATACATTAACAGGAAGGATCGCTATGTTTAGAGGAGGATTTATATGCAAATTCATGTGGTGAAACCAGGAGATACTCTTAGCAAGGTTGCCAGAGCTTATGGGATTTCCGCCCAGGAAATTGTTGACGCCAATCAGATTTCAGATCCCAGCAGATTAGTAGTGGGGCAAACATTTGTTATACCAATCAGAGGGCGATATCATTTCCTTCAACCTGGAGAAAGCCTATGGTCAATTAGTCATCAATACAATGTTTCGGTTGAGGAATTAGTCCGCATCAACAATATTCAAAATCCTAATAATCTCCCCGTTGGCCTGCGCCTATATTTGCCTCAAAGGCCTAAGATGATCGTAGAAACGAATGCCTACATTGATCCGAGAATGACCAGAGGAAGTTCCGCTGAGGATGTAGACAAAGTAGGAGAGCATTTGACTTATCTTGCAATTTTTACCTATGCAGTTAATCGCGAGGGAAATCTTACCCCTGTCGATGATCAGCCATCGATAAATGCAGCGTATAAGGATAGAGTCTTACCCCTTTTGGTACTGACTAATTTTGAGGAGGGACAATTCAGCACAGAAATTGCTACTACTATCTTGACCAGTGAAGCAATGCAAGATCGTGTTCTTAATCAAGCTCTTCAGATAATGAATGAGAAGGGATATAGGGGCCTGGATTTTGACTTTGAGTATTTGGGAACTCAAAATCGGGTAAGGTATGTCCGTTTCTTAGAGAAGGCACGTCAATTATTAAAACCTCGGGGGTACTATATTTCTGCAGCCTTAGCCCCAAAGTATAGGGCAGAGCAAAAAGGGGTTTTGTATGAAGGGCATGACTATCAGCTAATCGGTCAAGTAGTTGATTTCATCTTCTTTATGACATACGAATGGGGATGGTCCGGTGGGAAACCGATGGCGGTCTCTCCCTTACCTCAAATGAGAAATGTCATGGAATATGCTGTCTCTGTGGTACCTAAAGAAAAGATTATGATGGGGATGCCTCTGTATGGATATGACTGGACATTGCCCTATGTAGAAGGTGGCAAATTCGCAAGATCTATTAGCCCGCAACGGGCTTTGCAATTGGCTGTTCGTTATGGTGCAAGTATTAACTATGACAGAGTTTCTCAAGCTCCTTGGTTTAGGTATACTGATGAACAGGGTAAACAACATGAAGTTTGGTTTGAGGATGCTCGAAGTATGCAAGCGAAATTCGACTTAGTAAAGGAACTGGGGATTCGAGGATTTTATTATTGGGTATTAGGCAATGATTTTCCGCAAAACTGGCTTCTTATTGAAGAAAATTTCGTGGTGCGTAAATTAATATAGTGAATTGTATATCTCGATAAAATAGTAAGAGCAAGAAGTCTATTCTAGGTTGTTCTCCTTAAAGCTAACAGATTTTTCATAAAAAGCTGTTGCTGGCCGAATACATACCGCTGTAGACTGCTTGCTCTTTTTTGAGAATTACTGCTTTGGTGCAGTACCTTGACCTGCCGCATCAACGGCAGTGCCTGAACCCGGCGTTTTTCCTGCGTCAGGATTAGCAGCACCTGTAACGTTTGCGCCGACCCCGAGGTTAGCTTTTAGTTGTGCCTGACGGGCCAGATCAAGGCCTTCACCAAGTATGCGTAGGGCTTCTTTAGGGCTGTGCCACCCCATACTGTTTTCTGCAGAGATATAATCCCATCTCCACTGGGCTTTACGGTGTAGATTTCTGGCTTCATTCATCATATCAGCTTTGGCAGCAGGATTGTTAGACGCTGTTGTAATAGAATTAATAGCGTCGGTAAGTGCAGTTTCTAAGGCAACCTTTGCTTTATAAACTTGATCCTGGGTGCCAATAACTTGGTTTTTTAAATACTCTTCGCTTTGTTTATGGCAGGTTTGACAGGATTGGGAAATATGATTAAGAGGGCTTTGAAGATGATGCGAGGATATTTTGCTTTGACCTTGTTTTACATAGGGCATATGGCAATCCGCACAGGCCACGCCATTTGCAGCGTGTACACCTGTTGAGAAGAGTTCATAATCTGGGTGCTGAGCCTTAAGCATTGGTGCCTGACTTTCTTTATGATCCCAATCTTTAAAATTTAGCTCAGTATATAGCTTTTCTGCATCATCCATGCGCAATCCATAGTTCCAGGGAAAGGTGACTTTCTTGTTATCGGGTTTGAAATAATACTCGACGTGGCATTGGGCGCAGACCATGGTTCGCATTTCTTGCCGGCTAAATTTTGTAGGGTCGATTCCTCTGGTTTTCAAAGCATCAAGAAGGGGAACGCTCGTAATTTTTAGTTCCATTGTTTGTGAGTCGTGGCAGTTTGCACAGGCAATTGGATGTTTGATTTGATCCTTTAAATCAGCAAAAGGGGTCGCCCAGAAAGAGTCTCCCATTTTGTCAACAAGGGGTTTAACATTAGGGCTTTTGCAATTCCAGCAAGAGCTAACAGTTTTTGGCCCGACCCGAAGCGTTCTGGTGACATCTTCTAAGGCCCAGACGTGACCTCTTTCTTCATTGTAATCTTCAGAGAAAGGATATCCGGCGAATAACTTTACTTGAGCAGGAGATTCTTTGAGATGGGATTCGGGTACGGAACCGCCATACTTGGAGTTGCCTTTTATTTGTTCTTTTTGTTCCAGATAACTGGCATAATGATCAGGGTAGGCCTTTCCCCACACGGCAGGATCTAATTCTCCTTCAGGAATAGTAGCCGTTGTAGGAGGAGTAGGCGATTGTTGCTTGCAACCAAGTGCCAGGAATCCGAACAACATTAGCATTAGACTGAGCAATAGAAAGCTGCGCCAGGTTTTAAACATTTATAGTATACCTCCATTTTTCAGCGAATCGCTGTATGTATTGGTTGACTAGAGAAGGGCATTGTTGGGGGCTCATGGGGTTCTCCACGATGACACTCAAAACATTGTTTTCCGTCACTGGTATTGATTCTGGAAACAACGGTAGAATGACAGCGCAGGCAGTTGCGTTGGAGAATGTTCCTACTCCATTCTTTTGTGTGTAAGACATCCGGTGGAGCAAAGGTGTTTTTATAATAATCTCTGGCCCCTGAATACCCCTTGTAGACAATTTGTTCGAGGATATTATCATGTGGTATGTGGCAATCTTTGCAGCCTACCCCATTTGTTTCCCTGTGGACACTGTGAAAAGAGGTTTCATACGGCGGCTTCATAATATGACAGGTTGTTCCACAATAATAAGTAGTCGATGTGCGTTCGTACTGAGCAACCACAAAGAATCCAAAGAGTACAAGTAATGGCACACCTATCAGGAGCCATTTTTTTGTTTTGCTAGATAGATATTTCATAGGAACCTCCTTTCAAGGTTGATTTTGTCTTAGTATGAAGGTTTTGCAATTCTTTTATGTAAATTATTAATATGTTTTAGGTCGGGCTATATATTCTACTTTGGATGCCATTGATGACATATAAAGGCCCCTATGCGGGAAGATATAACTTCCAGCACAAGGGCCATATTCGGACTTAGTATGCAAAGTGTATCGATGCTCTAAATTTACACGCAGTCACTAGACAAACAAAAATGCTAAGGCCATAATAGAATAAGCTGCCAGCAGTTGTGCACCCTCTAACCAGTTTGAACGTCCATCCATACTTATCATGGCAGTTATTACTGTGCCCATAATAATGACGATAAGTTCATATCCTGTAAACAATAAGTCAAGAGGTTGGCCAATAAAATAACCCAGGAAAACTAATAAAGGAGCGACAAAGAGTGCAATCTGGGTACTTGAACCTATTGCAATTTCTAAGCTGATATCCATTTTAT
The DNA here is from genome assembly GCF_000231385.2 of Desulfosporosinus meridiei DSM 13257. Taxonomy (NCBI): domain Bacteria; kingdom Bacillati; phylum Bacillota; class Clostridia; order Eubacteriales; family Desulfitobacteriaceae; genus Desulfosporosinus; species Desulfosporosinus meridiei. The sequence goes on from NC_018515.1 coordinate 836,939, forward strand.
TCTTCATAGCCATCAGGACACTTGTTGAATGTTCAGCGGCATTGCCGATGATTGGTATGACTATAACTCCAATAAACAGCTCACTAATGCCTAAGGTGTTTACCACGGGATCAATTCCTTCTACCAGTAGTTCACTTTCTATCACTACAAAAAAAGTAGCGATAAGTAGAATTAAAAGAGATTTAGGTTTTGACCAACTGGGAGAATCTGAACACTCTTGGCTTGGTCGAAAAACGTCTTTGTGCGTATGTAAAGAAAAAACCAAACTAAGGATATAGACAATCATAAGGATTCCTGCAACTCCCAGGCTTAGGGGCTCGGCAGCAGGATTAGAATGTGTGTTGAGGAAGACTGCCGGGATGATCAGCCCCGTCACTGCCATCAGGAGCATAGCGGTATGCATACCAGCTGCTGCCCTATTGAATTTCTGGATTTTGTACTTAAAACCACCTAGAAGCATGCTCAGCCCTAACACTAAAAGAAGATTTCCTATAATAGAACCTGTAATGGAAGCTTTTACGACTTCAACTAATCCAGCTTTTAGGGCAAAAACGGTGATAATAAGTTCTGCTGCGTTGCCAAAAGTAGCATTCAACAACCCCCCCAATCTTGGCCCAACATAGATGGCGATTTCCTCAGTTGCCTTGCCCATGTATCCGGAAAGTGGAATTATACTCAAACAAGCGGCAACAAACTGTAAGACGGGTGAATGACCGGAAAGATGCAAAAAAATACTGATCGGAATAGCTAACAATAATAGATTGAGATATTTCAAAACTTAACCCCCTAACATCCATATTAAATAGTCTATTTACCATTAAAATCTATTTGAGTAGGAGTGTCAACAACAAGTAATTAGTTATCCTAATTAGTTTTTCGAGCCTTAACTGGATTATTTCTACTCACGTAAGAAAAGTAAGGAGAGAGTATGAAGCAGCTTATGAACACAAGACTGGCAAACTTTAAGCTGAGATATGCTAAAGTAGACGATGTCCCGCTGATATTATCTTTTATTAAAGAATTAGCGGACTATGAGAAAATGCTCGACCAAGTAGTAGCTACAGAAGAAATTCTAAGAGAATCCTTATTCGAGCTGAAAAAAGCAGAGGTTCTTATCGGTGAGTATGAGGAAAGACCGATAGCCTTCGCCTTGTTCTTCCACAATTTTTCGACATTTCTAGGAAGGCCAGGTATATATTTGGAGGATTTATACGTTAAACCAGAAATGCGAGGTGAAGGGATAGGTAAGATCATTTTATCTCAGCTTGCGAAAATCGCGATTGAGAGGAAGTGTGGCCGATTAGAATGGTGGTGTCTCGATTGGAACGAACCTTCTATTGAGTTCTATAAAAGCAAGGGGGCTGTTCCAATGGACGATTGGACTGTTTATAGAGTAACAAATGAAGCTTTAGTTAAACTAGCAAAAGACTAGGAAAAGAATAGAGATAAAAAACAGGGCTAGTAAAGTCTAGCCCTGTTTTTTATAGGTAGTTTTTTAGGATTACATAGTTATTTAACGATCAGCACCGGACAAGGGGATTGAGCCATAACCCGTTGAGTGACACTTCCGATAAGTGCTCCGGTAAGTGCACCGTGACCAACTGTGCCCATAACCACCAGGTCAAATTCTCTTCTTACTTCATCTAAGATGCCACTGGCAGCGTGCCCGGATATATGCTTCTTTGTCAAGTGAACATTTCCGATGTCAATGCCTTTGAGTGTGATTTCCAAGGCTAACTCTCCACTCTTGTCAATTTGCTCCTGATCTATGATGCTAGTAAATCCCATATGATACCCATAATAAGCTTCAGGAGTTGGGGTCACATGAAAAAGCTCAATTTCTGAGTTGAACTTTTTAGCTATTTCTAAAGCTGACTTAAGGGCGCGACGTGATGATTCAGAACCGTCTGTAGGTACTAGAATCCTTTTGAACATTGGCAGCATCCTCCTTTATATATACAAAGGGTGTTGTTTGTTTAGAAACTATAAAAGGCGCTATTTAAGAAAACCGTTTAAGATAGTGTCTTCTGCTTCCTGTTCTGAGAAACCTAGGGACATTAGCTTAATCAGCTGCTCTGATTCTATTCTCCCTATTGCGGCCTCATGCACGAGCTGTGCTTCACTATGATGTGCGGAAATTCTTGGGGTGGAGAGAACCTGTGCGTTATGCATGATTATGGCATCACATTGGATATGGCCACGACCTTTATTGCGTCCTATTAAATCAAAATAGAATGTTTGCTTGGAATCATCTTGTGCTACAGAACGAGATATTATTTGAGCAGATGAATCTACCCCTAATAATTCGACCGTAATGTTTGATTCAGCCTCCTGATCTTGGTAGGTTAGAAGTCGTTCAGTAACGACAAGCTTAGCATTATCCATTAGGCGGATTTCGGTATCTCTTTTTGTTTGGTCAATCCCTTTTATTTGAATTAACTCAAGTTCGACAACTGCACCCTCTTCAACCTCAATAATTGTCTTAGGATTTAAAACACGTTCTCCGTTGCCGTCACCCTGTCCATAATGTTTCTCTACATATTTTAGTTTAGCCCCTTTTCGAACAAAAAAGGTATGAATCCCATCGTGTTGAGATTTATGGTGTCCTGAATTATGTATTCCACATCCAGCCACTATCAAGACGTCTGAGTATTCACCAACTTCAAAGGTATTGTAGACAACATCGTTTATGTTTTCTTCCGTTACGATAACCGGAATATGAACGCTTTCTCCCTTTGTGTAGGGTTTTATGATTACGTCAATTCCAGACTTGTCCTCTTTTGTGACAATATCAATATTGGCCGTTGTATTTCGCTGAACTCCAGCCCCATTTTTCCGGATGTTAAAAGCACCTTGAGGAATCTCATGGAGATCGGCCACTTTCTCCAGCATTAGCTTATCCAACGCATTCAGCATTTTGACCAACCCCTTTCACGCATTTAGCACTACATGCGCAAGAATCATTATTCATAATTCCGGCAAGGATTATATCTCGCTCTGATTGTGCACTGACCGTACCATTGGACATAATTATAATCTCATCAGCAAGTTCCATAATACGCTCTTGATGGGAAATGAGTATGATTGTTGTATCATACTTCGAGTGGATATTCTTAAAGGTCTCAGCGAGTTTTTGAAAACTCCATAAGTCGATTCCTGCTTCGGGTTCATCAAAAACGGCAACCTTTAGATTTCTGGCCAGTACTGTAGCGATCTCGATTCTTTTCATTTCTCCGCCTGAGAGACTTGTATCAACATCACGGTTTAAATAGTCTTGGGCACACAAGCCGACGTCGTAGAGTAGGTCGCAAATATTTACTTTTTCTGGATTATGGGAGGCGGCCATTTTCAAGAGCTCTTTTACTTTGATTCCTTTAAAGCGAGGAGGGCTTTGAAAAGCATATCCAATGCCCAGGCGAGCTCTATCTGTAATATTTTTAGCTGTAATGTCTATTCCGTCTAGTAAGATTTGACCTGAGGTGGGATTGTAAACCCCCATAATAGTTTTAGCTAGAGAGGACTTTCCTCCTCCATTAGGGCCGGTAACAACATATATTTTTTTCTCATGAAACTCTAAATTGATATTCTTTAGAATTTCAAAATCGATATCTCCTTGTATTTCAAGAGATACTTTTTGAAGCTGAAGCATTTATACTCCTCCTTAGTCACAGTCACCTATATTCAACAATAACATAATTCTACAATTTATTATAGCCGTATTATTCAAGTAGTAAATAAAAAGGCTGGAAGCCGGCAGCGCCAAGCAACTTCGTATTTGTGACGTTATGTAGACAGCGGTCAATGACCGCTGCAGATTCTAATCAAACTCTACTCTACCACCGGCTGATTGAACTGCATTAACAATAGAGTCCAAACTCATAGCATTGCCAGATCCGCAATCAAGGAAAGGCAAACGAATAATAAAGCAAATTCCGCTGGGTGAAGCAACCTCAACAAGGTTTAAGAGATTAATAACGGTACCAGGGGGGATGGATATTCGCAAAACGGTTCCAGGAAGGGGGCCGCATTGAGGTGGATTAGGTGTTGGCCGGCAAGATGCATTAGATCGTCGGTAAAACATAACATCACTCCTTACCTTCATATGACTGTTTGCACAGTCCATAAGAATACAAGATCATGAGCAAGCTTAGAAGTGTAAATCCTGTTTTACCTGGTGTATAGTATGACAGATTGTCCGATATGGTTAAAGATATTCCTCGGTCAAGGAAAGTTTTTCTTGATCCAATCAATAAACAATTCGACCTTAGCAAAAGAGTATTCAGGATTTGTTGCCAATACTTTTTGAATCTGAGCAGTTTCAGCCCACAGAGCACTGATTGATAGAACACCAACTTCCTTAGCGGCGTGAACATCATAGGCAATATCACCAACATAAGCTGCTTCTTTAGGTGATAAATGCCAACAATTTAGAATTTGGTAAATATGTTCTGGTTTACTGGCTCGAAGTTCGGAACCAGTGATAATCGTTTCAAAGAAGTGTTCAAGTCCGGAGTGCTGTAAAGATATTTTCATGCTGCCAGCGCCCTTGCCGGATACGAGGGCTAATTTTATTTTGCGCTCTTGCAATAGAGTTAGAGCTTCTGTAATACCCGGAAAGGGTTCCGCATAATCAACATGGAGGTTGTCGTATTCGTCTAGGTAATACTGAAGACTCTCCTCCCAAATATCCGGAAACAGTTTTTTGAAAATGCCTTCTTCAGAAGGGCCAAATAGAGACGATAACTCTTTGTCAGAGTATTCACGACCAGTAAACTTTAATAATGTTCGGCTTAAACTGGTTCGTACTACAGGAAGAGAATTGATTAGTGTACCATCCAGATCAAATATAATGCCCTTGAGATTCATATCTACTCCTTCAAACTCACCTGATTAGTTAACCCTAACAAGGATGATTCCCAGTTTAAATTTTATATCAACTTTAACACAAATACTATAGCTATTCTATACAGGATTTGAATTAGGAACAGGATCTTAATCAGACAAGTTTTTCTCCATCTTTTAGTAAAAACGTCTAATTAAAGATATTGCTGAATAGTATGGATTGTACAACTGTGTAGAAGGATGTGCTTGGTTATGTCTAATTCTAGACTGAAAGCGAACTTGTTCAATTTAGATAAGGGTTATTACCTATCCAAAAATGATCCGCTGTTTTGGAATAAGCTATTTCAGAGACAGACTGACAATCCCGAGGCCATGTTCCATGTTGGAATGGCTGCAGAACGAGAAGCCAAGGACTACTTAGAAAAATACTATACGACAAGAGTTGACAAGTATCTAAACTTATATCGCAAAACAATAGCGCGCTCATGCAATTTGGTAAAAAGTTCATTTCAGAAGGGATTTATACATGCTCGACTGGATTTTCTAAGAATTGAACGAGAAATGCACCTAACTGAATTGAGGATAGCTGAGCTAAATCGACCTACCTCTTATAGTAAGAAACAAATAATCCTAATCTTTATTTCTGCTGTTATTTTAAGTATTCTAGGCGCATACGTTTTTTTACCTCATACGGAATCATTGACTATGAATGAACATAATCACGCCTATATGTTGCCTTATGAAGTCATAGAAGGCATCCCCCCTGAACTAACAATAATCAGCGATAATCAATTAGTGATAAATATTCCTGAAAAAGATTCAACTAAAGAGAAGATAGTAAATGCACTCATTGAGAGACTAAAGATGGAATATGAAATGAGTCCTCTAACTGCAACACAAGTAATCGCTGTAGATGATAAGGATCGTGAAATTGGCAGAGCAATCTGGGAGGGGAAGGGAGAAAATATTCAAGTTTATATTTCCACTATCAAGACTGAAACAGCTCTCGATAACAAAGAAGTTCAACTCTGGGAGACTACAACAGTTATTAGGAGTGCTTTGTACCAATTCGTTAAAAAGAATGGATATTTGCCTAAAGATTTGTCTGGGCTTAATCAAGCCTACCCTAATAATTACCTAACAGAATTCCCTCAAGAACCATATAAAATGAAAAATACTGTCACTACCTCACCGACAAGAGATGGGGGGTGGCTCTTTTCGTATATGGAGTTTTCAGCGGATATGGATCTAGTTTCTATGGTTAAAAAAGCCCTAAAACCAAACCTTTCCTATGATAAGGATATCCCGTTTATGCCCCTACGTATTCTAATTGATAAAGCTAATAATAATTTGTTCGTTTTATCCGAGAATCGGATTATTCGCAACTACCCGGTTGCTCTCGGCAAAGATAATTCAACCCCGGAGGGGAAGCTGTTTATATCTAAAAAAGTTGTGAATCCTGATAAAAATGTTCCTAAAGACAGAAATGTATATGGAACAAGGGCAATGGAGCTGGCCAATATGAACTACGCAATACATGGTACAAATACACCTTCAACTATTGGTCAGAATATCTCTCAGGGCTGTGTTCGGATGAATAATTCTGAGATGGAAGAGTTATATGCGATGATCCCACTTAATACAGAGGTTGAAATATTTTATAATCTATCTGACATAATTCCAATAGAATCTGATGGTTATGTTCCTCCTAGAAACTTATATTCCAATAGTGGCAACTTGAGGGAAGAAGACCCATTTACAGATTATCACTGGGCAGATTAGGATTTTAGCTTTGTTGTTGGATATGGGAAGATCCTAAAGGTTACTGATATGAGTAAGTGCACAAGTACAACTATAGAATTCTTCATTAGAGTCTTACCAGAAAAACAATTAAATGCCGGCAGATTTGCCGGCATTTAATTGTTTTTAAGCATATTAAAGTAGTAAGAAATGATCGGGAGATTACTGATTTTTCTGTGATTGTTTATTAATCGTGTTAAGCAAATATATTGTTCTTCGATTTGCCCAACGCAATTCTGTGGCGACAACAGATACTTCCATTAAAGCTCTTAAATAGAAGACCCCGTTGACTTTTCGATTCCAATTGTCAATGGCTTGGTCAAATAACTCCCAATAGGCGATATCTTCCACGTAGGTGCCGGTGCTTTTCTTCCCTCGGATGCCTAAGGTAAGGGAAATAATTAATTCATCCAGCTTTTCGTATCCCATGGATAAAACACCAAGAATTTCTTGGAATTCTAAGGTTATTTCATGAAGCTCAGCAGGGGTATAGGTTTCTCTTCTGCGCGCAACTCTCTGATCTGTCATTTGATTAATACTTTCTCCGCGTTCGATAAAGCCACGGCATATTTCCAATAAACGTTCTATAAAGTGGGGGTGCTCTTCGGGAGTTATCTCTTCCCTGGCATGTTCATAGAGGCTAGTCACTTCGTCCAGGAGATTTTTTTGTTCTGCGGGATCAGGCTTCTGATAATAGGTTAAATCTCCTGCATGGATAAATGCATAAAGACTCTCTAAAAAATATCTGGAAGTAACGTGGACTAGAGTGTTGAGATCATTCATTAATTTTGACTTATACCTAGGAGGTGCCAAAATTCGGTTAATAAACAGTGCCACTCCGAGACCGACGAAGATACTGAGAGACCGATATAAGGCATGAGTGAGAAATGTTTCCCGAGGAGAATCTAAGATAAAAATAATAGAAACAATCCCCATAACCATTCCACCCGACCAGCCTAACCTGTTGCAAACTAGGATTAAAAATATGACTGTGGATCCAATAATAATGGGATTTGTACCCAAAAGTAATCCCATCACTAATGAAAAAACCACAGCGAGTAGATGGATGCTGATTTGTTCCCAAGCATTATTGAGAGATTTACTAAAAGAAGGCTGCATATTTACAACCGCGGAAATTGCCGCAAAGGAAGCAGGTTCAATGTTAAATGCTCTGCAAATAAAGAGTGCTGTCGCAACAGCAAGTCCTGTTTTGATAGTTCGGGCTCCGATAACCATTTTTAATCTCACCTTCGATTTCTGGATAAAAATAGTTTACCACATAATAAGAGCTTAAGAAAATTTGATCTTTCACCTAGAAGGATATTGATCTATTCAAGCTAGATAAAGAATTATTTTATAAAAGAAGGAGAAAATGTTGCTATAGAGTGCTAAAACAGCTAAGTATCAGAATAAATAAAGGAATTTAGGGATTCTTTGACGAATAGCAGTACGTTATTCCTATAAATTATTATAAGCAATGAGGAGGAGAACAAAAAAATCTATGCATATTGTCATAGTTGGGGCTGGAAAAGTAGGCTTTAGTTTAGCCCAGCGTTTATCTGAAGAGGGGCATGAAATTACGGTAATTGAGAATGATGAGGAACGGCGCCTTATTGTCCAGAACAATTTGGATGTAATGACAATCAGCGGCAATGGAGCAAGTCCACAGGTTCTAGCTGATTTTGGATTATTAAAGGCTGACCTAATGGTTGCCGTGACAGATCGAGATGAAGTTAACATGATTGCCTGTATGGCTGCTAAACAAGCAGGCGTTTCCCGCACTATAGCTCGGGTAAGAAATCAAGAATATGCCGGAAAAAATCAGCTTGAATTCAACAAAGCCTTAGGAATTGACTTAACGATAAATCCAGAAATGGTAACGGCCGTAGAAATTAGTCGCATCCTCCTCACGCCTGCTGCTTTGGATGTTGAAGACTTTGGAGACGGTAAGGTGCGTCTTTTGGAAGTCCGGATTAGAGCAGAGTCTCCCTATGTTAATATTCAGCTGAAAAAACTGACTTTGCCGGATCGAATTTTGGTTGTAGGTATATTACGACAAAATAGAATGATTATTCCTCATGGTACGGATTACTTATTGCCCCAAGACAGTGTTTTCTTCGTTGGAGCACAGTCTGCAATTGAGAAGTTCAGCGAACAATTCTCTGAGACAAAAACAAAGATAGAAAGAGTTATGATTATTGGTGCAGGCCGAATAGGAAGACATCTTGCGAAAATTCTCGATCAGGTTGGGATATCAGTCAAAGTTATAGAAAAAAGTCGCGAACGCTGCAACGAATTGGCGAAAATCATTAATAAAGGGCTTGTGCTCTGTGGCGATGGGACGGATATTGACCTCCTAATCGAAGAGGGCGTTGGAGAAACAGATGCTGTAGTTTGCCTGACCAGTGATGATAAACTCAATTTGTTGCTTGCTCTTTTAGCCAAAGACTTGGGAACGCAAAAGACAATTGTTCGTGTGGGGCGTGCCGAGTATATGTCACTAATGGGTAAGGTTGGGGTCGATGTGATCTTATCTCCTAGACTTCTAACAGCAGGAGTTATTTTACGGCAGGTACGACAAGGGGAAATTGTCTCGGTGTCATTGCTTGAAGGAGCAAAAGCAGAGGCCATAGAAATTGTAGTCTCAGCAAAAGCGTCGCTAATCGGTCGTAAGCTTAAAGATGCTAAGATACCAGACAACATTTTGATTGGCGCTCTTGTTCGCGGAAATGAGTTAATTATTCCTGATGGAAACACTATGCTTCAGCCTGGAGATCGAGTAGTGGTTTTCACGCTTCCGAACTTGGTGAAGAAAGTCAGCAAATTATTTTAAGGCAGGGTAAAGGCAGTGAACTATTCGTTAGTAGAAAATATTCTTGGCCGCCTGATGATCTCATTTTCAGGATTTATGGTTATCCCTTTTTTAGTGGCCTTGATTTGGCAGGAGGGGAGTGTGCTTGCCTTTGTTCTGTCCATAATAATAACTTTGGTTATGGGGCTAATACTTTTAGCGTATGGAAAGAAAGATGGGCGTATGGGAGTTCGGGAAGGGTTTGTTATTGTAGCTGGTGCTTGGCTATTAACAAGTTTAACCGGAGCATTGCCTTATGCCTTGAGTGGAGCTGTTCCTACATATCTGGATGGACTTTTTGAATCTGTCTCAGGCTTAACCACAACAGGAGCGAGCGTAATTGATAATGTTGAAATCCTGCCTAAGAGCATCCTGCTGTGGAGAAGTTTAACCCACTGGCTTGGGGGTATGGGGATAATTGTCTTATTTATTGTCTTCCTGCCAAATATGACAGGGGCTGTTCATTTATTCAATGCTGAAGTCACCGGGCCAACTTCTGAAAGAGTTTTACCAAGAATTCGTGATAATGCTCTAAAGCTTTGGCAAATATACTTTGGCTTAACCGTTGCTCAAATTTTTCTTTTAATCATAGTAGGCATGAACTGGTTTGATGCTATTAATCATTCCTTTGCTACCATGGCTACAGGAGGGTTCTCTACAAAAAATACAAGTATAGCGTATTACGACAATCTGTGGATCGAACTTATTATTATTGTTTTTATGATCATCGCTGGAGTTAATTTTAGTTTATATTATCAAGCCTGGCGCTCCGGGTTAAACAAAATATTTAAAGATATAGAATTTCAATTTTACCTATTGATCATTATAGTTTCAACTCTGCTCATTGCCCTGAGCCTATGGTGGACAATGGGGATTGACGGCGGTAATTCCCTGCGGCAGGCTTTATTTCAGGTGGCCTCTATCATAACCACTACGGGGTTCGCGACAGCTAACTTCGATCAGTGGCCTTCTGCAACAAAGATTATCTTGCTCTGTCTGATGTTTATAGGAGGGAGTGCGGGATCTACTGCTGGTGGGATGAAGGTTTCACGGATTGTTCTGCTTTTTAAACTCGGTTGGGTAGAGTTGAGAAGAGCAATTCATCCTAAGGCAGTTATTAATGTGCGCTTTGCCAAGAAAACTGTTGATCCAGTCATATTTAATACAGTGGCTGTTTTTTTCTTTCTCTTTTTATCAATTTTTGCCGTTGCTACTCTCCTACTTGCTGCAATAGGGTTGGAGCCCCTTGATGCCATGAGTGCAGTAGTTGCGACATTGGGCAATGTCGGGCCGGGTTTTGGGGTAATTGGTCCTACTACGACGTTTTCTTCAATTAACGCTTTTGGAGAGAGTGTCCTTATTCTATGCATGCTGCTGGGACGGCTAGAACTCTTTACCTTGTTAGTACTCGTTCAACCCGAATTTTGGCGTAGTCGTAAAGGTTGGTAGATTCCAATTATTAATCAAAAATAATTGACCATTGGAAAAAGGGGTCTGCTGTGAAGTGTAAGTTTCCAGCAGATTCTTTCTTTTTACTCTGCTGTGTTGGAAGTTTGGGTATTAACGTAAATTTAAGCAATTATAGGTTTTTATACAAAAACTCCCATTGTGAGTTTAGTCGCATTATGTTAGATTATCGTAGAAAGAGTAATTAATTGTCATTTTGCACATGACTTTTTTTTATGTCTTTTATGTCTAATGTGTTATTGATTGTGAAAGGAGCTGTAAAGGGATGTCGCCTAATAAACGAGTTTCTCTATCCCGCCGTAATTTAATAAAAGGTGGAATATTGCTTGGAACAGTCGCTGCAATAGGTATTATGCCAATTAAAGTTCTAAAAGCTGAAGAAACAGTTAAAGAAAACACGACTGCGAAAACAAAAAAGCAAATTGGTTTTAGTTACGACGAAGGAAAGTGTATTAAATGCGAGTCATGTGTAAGGATCTGCCAAGAGACTTACCAATGGGAGTCTGATTCTCCTTGGAGACGGCTTCTTAAAAATGACAAGGGAAATTCTTTGTCGATGAGTTGCAATCACTGCGCTGACCCCGCTTGTGCTAAAGTGTGTCCGGTAAAAGCTTATACAAAAAGGGATAGTGACGGCATTGTCATTCATGATTCTACTAAGTGTGTAGGGTGTGGTTATTGTCTCTATGCCTGCCCTTATCATGCTCCTCATATTCAGAAAAAAACAGGTGCAGTTTCTAAATGTCATTTCTGTTATAATTTGCAGGACACAGGCTCAGGACCTCGTTGTGTAGGGGTTTGTCCGACTAAGGCCTTGACCATGGGTGATATGAAGGAACTGTCTCAAAAAGGGAGTCTTGAATATAAAGGGCTGCCTAGCTCGAAAATTACGAATCCATCAATGATAATAATTCCAAAAGAAAAATAGAAAAAGTAGACGAGAGGAGGATTCAAAATGGGACATTGGGGTTGGCTTATTGCTATCTACCTTTTCTTAGGCGGACTTGGTGCAGGAGCTTATCTAGCTTCTTTTGCAGCAGAAAAAGGTCTTCTAGGTGAAAAAACGAATTTGAATCGTGTGGGTTATGTTGTTTCAGCACCGATAGTTGCTTTTGGAGCCTTTTTATTGATTTTTGATTTGGGACAAGGTCTAAAAAAACCCTGGTTGATTATAAATATGTTTCTCAATTTTAGTTCGGTTATGACTTGGGGTATTTATATTCTTTCTGCCTTTATCTTCGTAGCTTTTATCAAGGCATTTTTTGTCTGGAAGAAGAGAAACGCTCCGGATGTCATATCGTACGTTGGTGCAATATTAGCCGTAGCGACTGCCGCCTATACAGGAATGCTTTTAGCGGTTGTTGAAGGAATACCTTTTTGGAACTCTTACTTGATGCCGGTGGTTTTTGTAGTATCTGCTCTTTCAACGGGTTTGTCCTTAACATCGCTATTAGCACATTTCTTTGAGAAATACCAAATTCATGAGATGCGTGTCTCTCAAATCCATTTAGGATTGGTAGCTACAGAAATCGTTGCGCTTGCTGCTTTTTTTGCACTAATATATTCCGGAAATCAAGGAACAATTGCCAAGATTTCAGCAAACATGTTGTTGACAGAATCTCTCTCAATTCCCTTCTGGCTGTTTCTGGTCATTATTGGTTTGGTTGGACCATTAGCGTTTTACCTGCTACAGGCTCGTAGCAATAAAAAGGCTCTTTTGACATCGAACTATCAGAATTCGGCTCTGAACTCTGTAAGAAGCGGAATCGTATCATTAATTTGTGATGGAGCTGTATTGGTCGGCGGACTTACTTTACGTTGCTTGATTATTTTTGCGGCGCTTCCGGTTTGGAACGGCATATTAAGTTAGTGTAAACGCTCAGGATCGCATAGGAGGTTTATAAATACTTTAGGTTTAGGGGGGGATAACTACCCCTCTTCTTATTTGATTTCACATTTATTATAAAACAATTATGCTGGAAGCCTGTGATATTAGATAGCAGGTAAATTGCTAGGTTTAGAGCAGGAGGGATTGTTTAGATTGGTATTTCTAGTTAAACTAGGATAAGACTCATACATAATATTTAAACGTGTATTTTCTTTAATGTTTCGAAGGAGGGATTTTCTATGTCAAGAAAAGCTTATACTGCAAAAGGGGCAGTTGCCATTGGCCCCTATTCCCATGCCGTAGAATCTAGGGAACTTATTTATCTATCTGGGCAAACCCCAATAGATTCTGCCAGCGGAAAACTTGTTTCAGGTGATATCATTGCCCAAACTGAACAATGCTTTAAGAATTTATTCAATGTCTTGGAAGCCTCGGGACTAACTTCCGAGGATGTAATTAAGGTGAATGTTTTTCTGACAGATATGTGCAACTTTAACGCTATGAATTCAGTTTATCAAGGAATGTTCACTGCACCTTATCCTGCCAGAACAACAATTGGTGTAGCTTCACTCCCGCTAGAGGCTGAAGTTGAGATAGAGATGATTGCGAGTAGAAGTCATACCTAAATCTTTATTTTGCTTGAAGGGACATTAAATATGCTTGAACGTCATGTCATAAAATACTTTGCACCTGGGTGGTTTGCGGTAGTCATGGGTACAGGGGGACTTGCTAATGTTTTATATCAATGGCAAGCTACCTTTCCTGTAGGAAAAGTTCTAGGCTTAGGCACAGCAATTCTCGCTGAAATTCTATATTTTTTAGTACTTGTTCTATGGGTGATTCGTTGGATTTCTTTTTTTGAGTATGCGTGTAGAGATCTTCATCACCCTGTGGCAAGCAATTTCTTTGTTACCATGCCGGTAGCAACTGTCATTGTTGGAACTAATATTTATAATTATTGGAGGCCCTTTATTGGCGAATCAATAACCTTTGTCATTACGAGTAGTGCCTGGACGATAGGATTATTAGGAGTCACCTTTTTCTCCTTCTATACAACCTTTAGAATTATTCAGCTTGAAGTGGCGCCTAAGCCAGAAATGACCAATTTTTCTTGGATTATGGCGCCAATCGCCAATATGGCTACTTTATTATTGGGAAATACTATATTAATACAAAGTCTTAATCATAAACCAAGCTGGAGCGTGTCTATTTTAATTTTAAACGCAATTATGTTTGGGATAGGGTTTTTTCTTTTTATATTTATTAGTGCTGTGATCTTTGTTCGGCTTATTCAACATTCTCTTCCACCAGCCGAGTTGACACCGTCTTTTGGAATTTTATTAAGCGCAGTTGGGTTGGCAACGATTGCAATTATAGATATGTCAAAGAGTGCTGCTACCCTGGGAGTAATAAATTCCGTTGGCCTAGCCAACTTAGGGGCAATAATCATTTGGGGATTTGGATTTTGGGTGATTGGAATTATTTGTCTTATTTGCATTTATCACCTTCGTCGAGGTGGTATTCCATTTGGATTAGGCTGGTGGGCATTTATCTTTCCGTTAGCTGCTTATACAATAGCGACTCAGAAAATCTCAGGTTTGTTTGTCTCGCCACTAACTTTCTGGGTTAGTGTAGTCCTAACAATATTACTTTTGCTACTTTGGGGCTATGTTTTGTTAAGAACCATTGTGGGTATTTTTAAAGGTAATCTTTTTATGGGTAGCCCGATATTCCAAGAGCCCAAAAAAACTATTATAGTTAAGTCGTAGAGTTACTATAAAGATGTTAAGTTGGAGATTGTAAATAAATATTGTATCATGGTACATATTGAGGTAATTAAAAAGTAACTGCGGAGAAATCAAGCAAGTTATTGAAAGGTGTGAGCACAGGATGGTGGTTAAAGCACAGCGTATTTATGCTGAGAATTGGGATCCCTCTGATGATGACATTAATAGTCTTTTTCCGATTGAAGACCTAACGTCTGAAATTGGAAAAGACCCTGGAATAAAGGTGCTTCGAGATGATGAAATAAGGCTTCAGTATCCTAGCCAATATAATATTTCTATCCAGGCTAGAGCATATAATCAAAGGCTTGTTCAACTCTTACAGGAATATTACACTACTTACTGTAACAGTCCCGAGCTGTCAGATTTACTTGGAGTAAAACTACCACAGATTATGTGGATGGATACATTAGGCTATGAAGAACCCTTAATCAGTATCCATATTACAAAGCTCAATAAACAAGAAATCTTCATTAATGACATGGTCTTAGTTAAGAATGAGGACTTTGATTTACTTAATGAAGATGTTATTAAGAAAATCTTGAATAATTTACGCATATTTGCAAGAGCCCAAGGGGCAAAATATTTGTCAGGCTACGCTGCTAACAGGAGCACTTTCAATCTGTTAAAAGGTAAAGGGTTTACTGAGGATAAACGAGAAGGCATGGGTAATGACTATCTGTGGAGATTAGCTGCAATTAGGGGCGAGCAATTGCCCTATTATGAAGAGTTGTAATAATCATGACGAATAAAATTACTGTCTTCTCGGACTTTTTATGACCCTTTTGTATGATAGGGAAGATCCCCCTTGACCAGTTGGCCAGGGATAAAAACTTGATTGTAGAATGGAAGGCTTTTGAACTTAGACCTGAAGGTGTTGAGCTGCCAGAGAAGTCACCAGCTGATATTGCCAATGCTAAGGCCAGACTTGAGGCTTTGGGGCAAAAATATGGAATTTATATGACTTTTAACGAAAAAAGCAAGCATTCTAGATTAGCCTTAGAAGGCTCTAAGTATGCTGAAGAACATGGGCTCGGCAATGAATATCATGATGAAGCTTTTAAAGCTCAGTTTCAAGAAAGCAAAGATATTAATGACTTAAGTGTATTGTGTGAGATTGCCGCTCAAATTGGGCTAGATCAGGAAGAATTTCGTGATTCCCTTGTTACAAAAACATACGAACAAGCTGTATTAAAGGATTTAGCCGAAGCTAAGGGTTTGGGAATTCAAACTGTTCCCTGTTTTATAATTGATAATCGTGCTCTTCATGGCGCTCAAAGTTATAGTTCCCTGGAAAAGTTCCTTCAGGGAACAAGAAGTGGTTTTCCGCTCGATATAAACGTAATTAAGTAATTTTTAAGAGAGTGTAGGTATTAATAATGGAGTTAACCGCAGAACAGAAAAAGGTATTAAAAGGACAAGGCTATATTGCTTATAAAGATGGGGTTCATTTTTCCTGTAGGGTCTTAATAGAGGCTGGAAGCATAAGTGCTGAAGAATCACAAAAGATCAGTGAAGTCTGTAAGAACTATGGCCGAGGGTATTTTACCTTAACTCAACGGTTAAATGTTGAAATTCCTTGGATTAAATATGAGGATCTGGAAAAGGTTGCAAAGGAACTTAAAGAAGTTGGTTTATCCATTGGCAGCACGGGAATGAGGGCCAGACCTGCTCATACTTGTAAAGGGGATGTTTGTCAAGTAAGTTTATTTGATACTGCGGAAGCTTCAAGGCTGATTAATGAAAGGTTCTATAAAGGGAAATATGATATAGCCCTCCCTAATAAATTTCGAGTGACAATCGGCGGGTGCAGAAATGGATGTTCAAAGCCAGCACTTGGTTGTATAGGCTTGCAAGGTCGAAAACCCGGCCAAGTATCTATAACTATTGGCGGAATGTTTGGGAAAGAACACTATATTGGAAGAGAAATTCCCGGTTTGTATTCAATAAATGAGGCTCTTGATATTGTAGAAAAGGCTATGGTTTATTATCGGGAAAATGGCCAAAATGGGGAGCGATTTGCAAAAATGGTGGAAAGAATCGGTTTTGAGACAGTTGCACAAGCCCTTGCAATCTGATGGTTTTCGCCAATTTAATGGACTCTTTATAAACTTCAGGTGTTAAGTATTGAAACTAGGGGTTGAAATTCTAAAGAAAAGGATTTTCATCTCTAGTTTTAATGCTATGAATCCCATAATTGAAAAGTATTTAAATAAAAGGAGTTTTTTAAATGCCAACTCCGACTGAAATTTTAATAGTTACAGCTGTCGATGGTGAGAAAGAGGCAGTATTGAATGGCCTTGAAAACGATTCGAGGTTTAACGTCATAGTAGGAGGAGTCGGTGCGGTTGCGGTTGCTGTTAATACAAGTAGAGCGTTAACTGCTGACAACTATCGTTTAGTTATTAGTGCGGGTATTGGAGGGGGGTTCCCGGGGAATGCTGCAGTAGGATCACTTGTGGTAGCTACAGAATGTGTTGCTGCGGATCTAGGCGCTGAGACTCCGACAGGTTTCTGCAGTTTGGATGACTTGGGCTTTGGTTTTACCAGTATTAAGACTGATCCTGGCATTGTAGAGCATATGATGAATGCCTTACAAAAGACTGAGTTAACGGTTTACTCCGGGCCGGTACTCACAGTTTCTACCATTACAGGCACTAGCGGAACAGCCAAGGCATTGTCTCATCGGACAAAGGGGGCATCCGCTGAGGCAATGGAGGGATTTGGTGTAGGATTTGCTGCGCTTAGTCATGGTGTACCTTTTTTTGAGATTCGAGCAATCTCAAACGTGGTAGGCCCACGTGATCGGACATCTTGGAAAGTTAAAGAGGCACTGGATAATTTAGAGGTGGCTTGTAAGGTGCTAAGGGAGGTATTAGTATGAAAATTGCATTCTCTCCTTGTCCAAATGATACATTTGTTTTTCATGCTTGGGTACATGGGTTAATACCAGGCGCACCAGGGATCGACGTAAAGTATGCCGATATTGATATTACAAACAATCTGGCGGCTGCATCTGGGGATTTGGATGTTGTTAAAATCTCTTATGCCGCACTGCCCTGGGTTCTATCTGATTATGCTCTTTTGCCTTGTGGAGGGGCATTAGGTAAAGGGTGCGGACCGTTGCTATTGATGAGGAACCCAAACAAGCTTTATAAGCTGGCAGGTATACATAATTGTCGAGTAGCTGTTCCTAGCGAACGATCAACTGCCTATTTATTATTTCGATTATGGGCAGCTCAAAATGTGCCAGGTGGAGTTGGTGAAATTATTGTTCTTCCCTTTCATGAGATTATGCCGGCGGTGCGCGATGGGTTAGTAGATATAGGTCTAGTAATTCACGAGGCCAGATTCACCTACCCCTCATATGGCCTTGCCCTTATGGTAGACTTAGGGGGGTGGTGGGAGCAGGAAACTAACCTGCCGATTCCTCTGGGAGCTATAGTAGCTCGGCGGTCTCTGGATCTGTCGGCAATTGCAGCTTGGATCAGGGAATCCGTTAGATATGCATGGGCTCACCCTAAGGAATCTAAAGAATACATACTATACCATAGTCGAGAGCTATCTGAGGAAGTGACTCAAGCTCATATTAAACTTTATGTTAACGAATTTACGGAAAACATTGGGGAGATGGGATATAAAGCGGTGGCTACCTTGCTAGGGAAAGCAGCCCAAGAAGGGTTAGTGCCAAAAATCGATTGGGAAGCTTTAAAATACTAGGTCGTTATTAGGTTAATAAAAATGTGATAAAATTGCCCCAGCAAATTACAAACTTTGCTAGGGCAATTTTATTGGGCGCTTACGAATCTATGTCCGAAGGAGGAAAGGAAAAAAGTACAAGTAAATTAAATGGAATGTTATTCCATTAACTACAATAGTTGCATATATTGAGGTTAAGGAGGTGAGTTTTCAATGAATGGTAGTGGTTGTAAGCCGATTTGCTGTCCCCCACAATACTGTGTCAGAGATTTTTATGCTCAAAGAACGATACCTGTTATTCAACCGATTGTGACTATTAACCGTCAAAATATCGTCGATGTTCCACAATACTTCTATCAACCAATTACTAGAAACGTCGTTGTTAACCAAGGTTTTCAAGGTCAAGGAGTTCAAGGTCAGGGTTTTCTAGGTCAAGGAGTTCAAGGTCAAGGGTATACCAATCGCCTCTTCTTTTAAGTAGTGGAATAGTAAACAACAAACCGCGCTCATCTAAAGCGTGGTTTGTTGTTTAGTTCTAGTAAAAATGAGACGTAGAGTTTATAATGTCAAGGAGTGAGCTAAGTGCATATTTAATAAACCGTAGAACCAGAATTAAGGTTAAGAAGGAAGTATGTGAAATGTCAAAAATCAACCGAATTTTGGCAGCCACCCGATTTGAAAAAGTAGATCGTATTCCTAAAGGGGAGTTTAATCTTGAGGATGGCTTGATTATTGAATTGCTGGGACTAAAGAAAAGAGTAACATTTAATGATAGAATCGAGGCCTGTGAACGTTGCAAACTTGATGCCCTAGCATTTTCTCCTTCATTGTCCCTGAATGCAGAGAACCGGGTGTGGGAAGGGATTAAGCAATGGCGAAAAGAGACAGACTTTTTTATTTTTGCAATAATTGATGGCCCTTTTCAAGGGGCGGCTAAACTTGTCACTTCGTTTACCGATTATTTGCTTGCCATTGCTAAAGGTGACTCCATGATCCCTGAACTAGTCTCGAAAGCTATAGCTGCTAACGTTGAGCTAGGATTGCAGGCCTTAGCTTCAGGTGCGAATGGAATAATTATTGCGGATGATATTGCATATCAAAATGGAACGTTTATATCCCCCTCGGCTCTCCGTAAATACTTTTTCCCTGGTCTAGCTGAGCAAGTGATGGTTTTAAGGAGAGAAAAAGTTCCGGTTTTCTTTCATGCTGATGGGAATTTATTATCCGTATTAGAAGATATTCTTTATTGTGGTTTCGATGGCTTACATTCTCTCGATTTTTCTTCATTATCTGACATTAAAAAAGTCAGAATGGCTACAGCTAATAAACTTTGCTTAATGGGCGGATATGATTTGGGTTGGTTTGAAGCGGAAAATAGGGCAGAGAAAGCTTTGCAATTATTGGAAGCAACTTCCCCAGGGGAATGGGGAACAGGGTATATCTTCGGTAGTAGTGCAGGGATTTTGGGAAGTACTCTAAAGGCTAATCAGGTACTCGATGTATATCAGTACGTAGATAACCTACTAGTTAAAGAATTAGGGTCAAAATACTGAGGAGAAAAAACTCTAGACAATTAGATAGTAGTTCGTTAGAATATATAACGTAGAGAGCTTGTGAGTTGTTTCGCAGGTTGTAGTAAGGTAGACTAATTATTTCTGGAAACAAAGTGTTAATCCATTAGAATGGAAGGATGGGAGAATATGACGCATTTTGCGATTATGTGTAATAGCTATCCTTATTCGTGGTAGCTATTTTTGTTTTTCAAAATATAATTAAATCCCAAAAAGTGAGGTTAGTATTGTGATTTGGAACTCTGAGCAAGAATGTATGAACCGTAATCGATTAGAAGAACTTCAATTGGAACGTTTAAAGTGGACAGTTAACAGGGTGTACAATAAGGTGCCTCATTATCGAGATAGATTTGAGAAATTAGGGATATTTCCTGAGAATATTAAATCATTGGACGATCTCAAGCACTTACCATTTACAACAAAGGATGATTTGCGGAGCAATTATCCCTTCGGTCTCTTTGCTGTACCTCAGAGAGAATTGGTTCGGGTTCATGCTTCATCGGGCACCACTGGGCGTCCTGTGGTAGTGGGATATACAGCTAATGATTTGAATACTTGGACTGACCTGACAGCCCGGATGGTTAGCTTAGCAGGAGTTACATCTGAAGATGTTGCCCAAATTGCGTTTAATTATGGTCTGTTTACCGGCGGTTTTGGTTTACACTATGGACTAGAGAGGGCTGGAGCGTTAGTAGTCCCTGTTTCGGGAGGGAATACAGAGCGGCAGCTTATGTTAATGCAGGATTTTGGAACAACGGTGCTGATATCCACACCGAGTTATTCGTTGTATATTGCGGAAGTTGCGGAAAAGATGGGCATTGATATTTCGTCTTTAAAGTTAAAAATTGGTCTTTTTGGTGGAGAGCCTTGGACTGAAGAAATGCGCATAGAAATTGAATCCAGGCTTCAAATTACTGCTACAGATAACTATGGCCTCAGCGAAGTCATGGGTCCTGGGGTTGCTGGGGAATGCACTTGCAAATGCGGTCATCATATTGCAGAGGATCATTTTATCGTTGAAACAATAGATCCGGAGACAGGGGAAGTTCTTAAACCGGGAGAGGAAGGAGAGCTGGTCTTTACATCCTTGACTAAAGAGGCCTTTCCGGTAATACGTTTTCGGACAAAAGATATTTCACGCATTAATCAAGAGCCATGTCAGTGTGGGCGAACTACGGCACGTATGCGGAAAATTATCGGGCGAACTGATGACATGCTTATTATCCGGGGCGTAAATGTTTTTCCTTCGCAAATCGAAAGTGTTCTCATGACAATAGAGGGGATTGGCCCACACTATCTGATTAATGTGCACAGACGCAATTTCCTTGACGAGCTGGAGGTAGTAGTGGAGCTTACCCGTGAGGATTTGCTTGAACCCTATTCAAAGCTAGAAGACTTCTCAAGCTACATTCGTCAGAAGCTACACAGTGTGCTTTCAATTAATGTTCGCTTGAAGATTGTTCAGCCCGGAACCTTGGAAAGGGGAGCCGGTAAAGCAAAGCGGGTCTTCGATTATCGCAATCAGTCTGCTAAATAAGTGTACGGAAATCTGTAACTAGAAGTAAGGGGTTTGGCTTCGGTTATTGGGGGTTAATCCTAGGAAAATACAAATTTACAAATGAAGTGGAGTGTTAATTGTGGTGCCCGTTAGTTCACTTTTGCTAACATTAACCCCTATTGTAGTCATCATAGCAATGCTTGTAATCTGGAAAAAGCCTGCAGATATAAGTGGTATTGTTGGTTGGGTTGTTGTTTCGATTATTGCCTTCTTTTTTTTCCAAACGAACTTAGAAGTCTTGATTAGGTCAACCATAACCGGGGTAATTAGATCCTTCGCTGTTTCTTTAGTTGTGGCTGCTTCTTTATTGCAAATGGCTTATATGGAAAAGACCGGGGCCCTCAAAAGAATAATAATATTTATTAAAACAATTGCTTGCGAAAATAAAGCGGTACAAATAATGATGATTAACATTGGCTTTGGAACTTTAATGGTTTCAGTGGGAGCAACACCTGTCTCACTGCTTCCGCCTATTATGTTGGCTCTGGGTTATTCCACCTATGTTTCGATTGCTCTTCCCTGCATAGGATATGATGCTCTATGCACTTACGCCTTATTAGGTGCTCCTATTGTCGTCTTTGTCGACGTAGCCAATTCATTTTTAGGGCAGGGCCATGAAATAAGTTTATCTCAGGCGGGCAGTGTCTTTTTTATGTTTTTGCCGGTTATTTCAACTTTAATAGGATTTTGTATGCTTTGGATTGTCGGACGTTGGCAAGGAATAAAAGATGGTTGGTTGCCAGTGGTTATTACTGGAGCGGTAATTGCAGTTGTGTCATTTTTCACAAATAAAGTAGACCGATTAGTGGTTCTGACTGGAATTATGTGTGGTGCTGCAGTCATTATTGTAATGTCATTATATCTCTTGTCCACGGGGAAAAAGATAATTGATAAAAGTCGATTAACCAAGGAAGAAATAGACTATGAGAAAAGCTATCCCTTTTGGAAGGCATTGACACCTTGGGGACTTCTAGTGATTTTAATATTAGGATTGAACCTTCCCACTGATATGTTTAATCTTTTATATAGAGAAATAACTCTTCCCTTATCGGGGTTATCGGCAGATGGCAAGCCCATTGTGACACGAGCTTTATGGAACGCTTATACCTGGATTTTTGTAAGCACCTTCCTCTCCATGATCTTCATTAAACCTACAAAGACACAATTGAGAGAAACCTTTAGCTTATGGTGGAAGAGAGCTCCTAGACCGGTATTTGCGGCAATTATCTTCTTCGTTATTGGAGAGATTATGAATATGTCTGGCTTTGATATGACTTCTAAGAAATATGCAGTAGCAAGTATGGTTCAAATTTTGGCCAATTTCTCTTCTCAAATTTTCAGTGATGCTTATGGGTCGGTTGTAGCCTTTATTGGTTTGTTGGGGGGATTTATTACCGGCAGTGAAGCATCCACTATAGCCATGTTTGCAACTTATACTCTTAAGACTTCAAATATGCTTCATATGGAATTACTTGAAATGTTGATTATTACTGCAGGCTTAGCCTTTGGAGGAGGCTTGGCAAGTGTTATTTCACCGGCAAAGCTTCAGAATGCTTCTGCAGCTATCGATAAATTGGGGGAAGAGACTGCGGTTATTCGAATTGCTTTTGTATTTGCCATTTTATTGACTGCTGTAACTGCGGCATTAGTTATGGTGTTTCTGGCTGTTTTCGTCTGAAGCAATTTAGTAGTAGTATTTCTTAACATTGGTTAATAAAACGAATTAGAGTCCATATCCTTATGTTAGATAAGGAGTGGACTTTTCTTTGTTTCTAAGAAGTTCCCATATGGAAAAAATTATATAATTAATATTGAGTGATCTACCTAAACCCTGTTCGAAGTTATATAATCAAATTATAATATTAATAGCTTTTGAAAGAGATTAATCTCAGGGGGCCGCATTGTGGGGTGTGTTTGTGCAAAAGTGTCAATTGGAGACGACGATGTCGATCAAGTCATGTTCAAGTCTAAGTAAAAGGGCTATTGAAGATGTGCTCAACTTAGAAAGTGTTTGTATGGATCACGATAATCTTCAAGGAAGCTTTTTTTTAGATCCGTCTTTAAACTTCAATCACCGGATTAAGAGCTTTTTTTTACTCTATGACAAAAGTAATCTAATAAGTATGTTATCTATGTTCATTCCAACAGAACATGAAGCAGAGATTACAGCTTACACTCTACCTAAGTTCAGAGGGAAAGGTTTTTTTAAATCATTACTAGCAAAAGCACTTAAAGAATTAGGCGAATTTAATATCCCGGAAATATTATTTGTATTTGAAAGCTCTTCAGTTGCCGGTAAACGAGTTGTTGATTCTTTCGAAGCAGGTTATGATCATACTGAGTACTATATGAGCTTAGATAATGTAAGTTATACTAGCTTAAATGAGTATCATCTACGACTTTTGAAGGTAGAGAAAAAAGATCTGGAAAAGGCGATAATCACTAATATGAAGGTTTTTAGTGATAGCTATGAAGAATCTGAGAATCTAATTATTAATCGCTTCAAATTAAAGCATAGAGAACAATTTCTCGCGATTCTTGGTGAAGTAATTATTGGTATAGTTTCAGTAAACCTAGAGGGTGAAGGTGCGTCGATATTTGGACTTGGTATTGAACCTGAATACCGTTGTAAAGGCTATGGAAAAGAACTTTTGCATCTTATCATCGATAATTTATTGCAAAGAGGCAGATCCGAGATCAATATTGAAGTAAATAGTGAGAATGCGGAGGCGTTAAAGCTTTATAAAAGCACGGGTTTTTATACAGAAGTAGCTTACGAGTACTACCGCTTAAAACTTATAAAAGAAGTGATAGAGAAACTCAGTAGCCAGAGCAGTTAAAAAGAGAGAATAGTTTGGTAAGGCATATCTTGCGAAGGAGAGGGAGGTTAGATCCGATGTGCTTGATTGTTTTTGCCTATGACTGCCACCCAAACTATCGATTAATTCTTGTGGCCAATAGAGATGAATACTTCCGACGACCAACTGAAAAGGCTCATTTTTGGGAGACTCATCCCTGGGTTTTGGCTGGCAGAGATTTAGAGATGCTTGGAACTTGGATGGGGATAACTCGTTCAGGACGTTTAGCTGCCCTAACAAATTTTAGAGATCCATCGTTGCTGCTTACTGATCCTAAGTCTAGGGGCGCTTTGGTCAGCAACTTCTTATGCCTGAATGAACCACCAATCGGCTATTTGCGGAATGTAAATAGTTATCAAGGAAGTTATAATCCGTTTAACCTTATAGTTGGAGATCCCTCGTGTTTGCTATATTATTCCCAACAAACAGCGGAGACGCTAGAACTCAAACCGGGAATATATGGTCTCAGTAATCATCTCTTAGATACTTCTTGGCCTAAAGTTTCAGAAAGTAAACAAAAACTAGCAAGATACATAGAAAGTAGACCTACCATCGAAACTGACCCTCTTTTTGATATCTTACTTGATGAGGAAAAGGCCAATGATCGCGACCTACCTAATACTGGAATCGATTACGAACTGGAAAAGCTACTATCTTCGATCTTTATTAGAGGTACGGTTTATGGAACAAGATCTTCAACGGTCTTACTAATTGCTCGAAACAATCTGGTAACCTTCAGGGAAAAAAGTTTCTCACCAGGTCAGAAATCATTTGTTGAGGTAGTCCATGAATTTGAAGTGGCGGACTTGGGTTGTAAGTAAGGTTTACCAACTTAGTCTATTGAGTAGAGTTCATTGACTTTAATATAATATTTTTTAAAGAGGTACTACTAATGACTTACAATACGCAAAAACCAGTTATTCTCTCGGATCAGGTTAAATCCACTCTCCATAGTCTGGAGCCCCTTACCAGAAAAGTACTCTTGACACTCAGCCAGCCCAGCCCCCAGGATAATCGAGGGGATATTGACCGAATACGTCAATTGTTAGAGCGTAGTTATGGGTCGGTTAGGATTCCTTTGTCACTTATGCCGAAGATCCCTCAGGTATGCCGGAGCTCTAACTGGAAGTTCACGGCTGTTTTATCGGAAACCTGTCAGGGTTGGACGCTTATTGATATAGAGTCCGGTGATACCACTCAAGAACATTTCGGACTGGCCATAGACATTGGAACCACAACGGTGGTTGTTTATTTGATCGATCTCACTGATGGAAAAGTACTTAAGTATGCGGCAGATTATAATGATCAAATTGCTATGGGTGAGGATATACTGACTAGAATACGTTACGCATCCTCGCCAGATGGTTTAGCCAGTCTCCAAGAAGCAGTTTTAGCGACCCTTAATCGTTTGATAAAACGTCTTTACCCGTTACCGTCAGAAGCAAGCATGATTTCTGCAGCAGCCATAGGTGCCAATACAACGATGATTCATTTGCTATTAGGTCTGGATCCTGCTTCCATTTGCCGTGCTCCTTATATTCCCGTTGTCAATAATCCGGGCTTAATCACGGCTGCGGAAATCGGTCTGGATATTTCTCCACTAGCACCAGTTTATTGTCTCCCAAGTATAGGGAGTTTTCTGGGAGGAGATGTCATAGGCGGAATACTTGTCAGTGGTATGCACCAAGAGTCGGATATTTCCCTTTTTGTGGATATTGGCACCAATGGGGAGATAGTTTTGGGTAATAAAGACTGGCTTGTTGCTTGCGCCGGAGCAGCAGGGCCAGCGCTAGAGGGCGGGGTTACAACTTATGGAATGCGAGCAGAACAAGGAGCAGTTGATCATGTTTCCATAAATCAGAAAACTGGTTGGGTTGATTATTCGACAATTGGTAATATGCCTGCTCTGGGCATCTGTGGCTCAGGCTTAGTAGACACGCTTGCCGGACTTTTCCTGAGTGGGATCATTGATCGCAGTGCCCGGTTTCAAAATGGCCAGCAGGAATTTGTCGTAGTACCTGCTCATGAAACAGCATCTGGGGAGGACATTGTCGTTTCCCAAGTCGATATAAAGAACTTTATGGCAACTAAGGGGGCGGTCAATGCTGCTACTGATTTACTAATGGAGAATGTTGGGTGTGATTGGCGTGAAATTAGTCATTTCTACGCAGCAGGGGCTTTTGGCCAGTATTTGCCAATCGAGTCTGCTGTTACAATAGGTCTTTACCCTGATCTTCCCCGGACTGCAATTGTTCGCTTAGGCAATAGTTCAGGAGAAGCTGCCCGTCAAGTGCTCTTATCCAGAACAAAGCGTTTAGAGGCTGAAGAGATTGCCAGGAAGGTCACCTATTTTGAGCTGAATGCTAATGCTGCGTTTATGGACAAGTTTGTCAGCAGCAAGTTTCTTCCCCATACAGATCTCGATCGTTATCCCAGCGTTCGTGAGAGACTGCAAAATCGGATATAAATAGTCAATCCCTCCTCTTCAAATTCGAAAAGGAGGGATTGATGTCTTTTCTGTGTAATAATTACAGTGTTTCGCTTACAAGTGCAGACCAGTTTTTCCCTCTATAAGCATTATATCCTCGTGTATGAGCATAACCATAGATTTTAGTGCCCATTGTGTCGTTTTCAAAAAGATAACCGTAGGTTTCTCCATTAATAGCTAATTGAGCAGCCTTTAAATGTCTTAAATTTTCCGTAAGGATGCCCTTTCTGGTTCGGCAGGCTATAACATAGCCGGCGCTGTTAATAATGAATATATCGCCATTTTTGCCTATGCGAGCAGAATCAATAATGTCATAGATGAAATTCCAGTTAAATCGAGTAGAAAAGTATCCTAAGATTTGAGTATCGTCACCGCGAATAGGGCATGTGTAGGCAACAGTATGAGATTTGCCAATCGAAGAATAGTATAAGTCACTGACGGATATGGCATTCTCAGCCTTGGCAGCCTTGAACCAGTCTCTATCCGCCATACTTTGTCCGATGAGTTCGTGGTGAACACCGGCAGCTAGGATTATGCCTTCTGCATCTAAAACATAGAGGTCATTGTAAACTTCATAAATATCTACCAGTTTTTTTAGTAAGGTATTGGCGACTGAAGTACGGTCGGCAATTGTCGGGCAGAAGCAGTTCTTAACCTTATCAAAGCCAGCCCAAGCTTGTGCATCACAATTGCGTTCGAAAAGATTTCGGTCAATCTTATCAATGGTATCGTAGGCGACATCCGCCATCCGCACGGCCATAACCTCGTTTGCTTTACTTTGAATATTCTCGATAATTGTTGTACTTTCTTTGGTTGAAGTTAGACTCCGGGTAGCAAGTTTTTTAATTTCATCGGCTACGACGCTAAAGCCACGACCTGCTTCGCCTGCTCTTGCTGCTTCAATGGCGGAATTTAAAGATAAGAGATTTGTGTGTTGGGCTATTTGGCGGATAGATTCAATGACCTGACTCATTTCTTGATTAGCTTCTTTGAGCTCGCTTAAAAGGATTGATGTATCAATAACTAAGTTCTCGTTAGCCATTCGCTCACCTCAAAATAAAAATAGCCTACCTATACATAGGTAGGCGTCGTTGCCAACTCTTTTACATAATTATACGATAGCCAGAGGAAATTGCAAGTGTTTCTTTATATCTCGTGTATCCGACAGCTTACTGCTTAATTAGAGTTAGTAAAGGAGTCAGAATCAGTATCAGTATCGGAATCAGTATCAGAATCAGTATCAGGTACAAACACTAAATTACAAAAGGTAAGTACATCATTGAATTCGATAAAGCTAAAGTTGTTAGCTTGAGCTCTTTCCATAAGTTGAGATATGGGAGTTGTGGTAAGGATAATATCCTTTGGCTCAAGTAGTTGATAAATGAGTCTAAAGTGTTGGGTATTAAAGCGAATAGAAATATGTATTTCATTTTCCCAAGTTACTTGAAGGACATAGGCATCTTTATGTTCAGTTGAAAACCAATGATAAGTATATTTGGAAAGGCCGGACTGATTAATAGCTTTGACTTGTTCATTGAATTCTTTAACATAAAGGATAAGAACATCACGCCCATTTTCAAGTTTTCCAAAGGCGGACTGTTCAGGTGTGTATGCTTGAGTAAACATCTTAACTCCTCCAATTTAATAAATCGTGAAGGCTCTCCCAAAAGTAGTGGCTATATCAGCTTGCCTTACTCGAGTTGAATTTAATGAGATTCTTAATATGCTGTCATTATAGACTATTTGGATGCTTAAGTGAAGTAATAACAAGAGGAAAGGAGGGAAATCAAATGGGTAACCCATGTGGAACGACAAACGCCAAAATCTATATGACAATGGAGGTTAAAGGGGTTCCAATTTATTGTGGTTCGGGAGTTAATCCCGTCAATTCTCCAGCTCAACATTTTGTTGCGTGGGGTAAAGGAGTAATATCTTCAGGTTTGATCCATACTTTTAACATTGAATCCTTAGAACAGGGAATATTGTGGTTTGTTGATGAAGAAGAGGCAGAGGCACAATATGCTAAATTGCAAGAAGTCTTAAGTAAGAGATGAAAAAGACATTCACACATGTGCAAATGTCTTTTAGTAGCAGTATTATTCTACCAACGCCGGCGGCCCCAACGAGGAACCGGAATTATAACTATCCAAGGATTCCGGCGCCAAAACCGCCTGCGTTGTCTGCGCTGTCTACGATGCCATCTGTCCACGATGATCACTCCTTACCTAGGAAATTCGTTCATAATTTGAAATGACTGGGGCTGAAAGTTTTTGATTGTTGATCCATTATATGGAATATATAATTTGTCAGGTTCCAATATTTCCAGCATCTGCTTGTAAATAGCAGATGCTTTTTTAGGCTCATTAAATATTCTGGTTATCGGAAGTAAAGGTTATTATTTGAAAAGAAAATCATTCAAAAAAGGTATTGACATAGTATTCAAATGGCAGTAAATTTAATCGTGCCCAAAATGTACGTATGCGAACTATTCTTACACAAACAAAGGGGGATTGGAATGAAAAGGGTGTTCAGTATTTTATTAATGATGAGTGTCTTACTTACAGGATGCAACAGTTCAAGTCTAAAGGTTGAAGCGGATAGTGTGGCTGAAGCAAGTAAACCTGTTTTCGTAATGGCTGGAATTATTGATGCAAACGAAAAAGCACAAATTACCAGCAAACTATCTGCTAAGGTTCTTGAAAGTCCAGTTGAAGTTGGAACGGTAGTTCAGAAGGGTGATTTGCTTATTACTCTCGACACAAAAGATATTGAAGCGCAGGTGGCTCAGGCGCAGGCAGGTGTTAATACCGCCCAGGCAAATCTGCTTAAAATGGAGGCTGGTGCGCGCCCGGAACAAATTGCCCAAGCTGAGGCAACGTTAGAAAGTGCAAAGATAAGTTATTCCAATTCTAAAAATAATTTTGATCGGAATCAACAGCTTCTTGCGGCTGGAGCAATATCTCAAGCCCAGTTTGAATCTGCTCAAACTCAGCTTGCTGCGGCTCAAGCACAATACGATGCGGCTCAAAACCAACTAAGCCTATTAGTAAAAGGCGAATCACCGGAATCTTTAAATGTCTTAAGGGCACAGGTAGCCCAATCCCAGGCAGCCTTAGAACTTGCTCAGACACAGTTAACAAATGGAAGAATTGTATCCCCCATCTCAGGAGTTGTAAGTGCCAAAAATATTAATCTAGGTGAACTGGCGACTCCCGGGACAGCCTTGATTTCGGTAGTTAACCTTGATTCCTTGTTTGTTAAGGCTTCTTTGCCGGATGGATTTATAGGAGATGTTAAAGTTGGGGACGAAGTTGCAGTAAAAGTACCGGATATTAAAGATCAACAATTTAACGGGAAAATATCGATGATAGATCCTGTCATCGATTCGCGCAGTAAAAGCGTTTTAGCAAGGATAAGTCTGGATAACCACGATTCTGTGTTGAAACCAGGAATGATGGCTGAAATCGGTTTAATTAAATAAGGGTAGGTGGAGAAAATGGCTGACAAACGGAAAAAACTCATCTCTATAATAGTTGGAGTGATGGTAGTTGCTTTAGCTAGCGTTGGTAGCTATTATTGGTATAAAAATGCATACTACGTTTCAACAGAGGATGCCAGAGTCGCAGGTGATCTGGTAAGTGTAAGCCCCCAGATCTCAGGTAAGCTCTTAGAACTAAATATTGAAGAGGGCGATACTGTTGTTAAGGATCAAATCTTAGGTCGTCAAGGAATGAGCGGGCCGCAAGAGACTAATATTGATCAATCTGTTTTTAGAGCGCCTATTGGTGGACTTATTATTAAGAAGCAAGGAACTGTCGGGGAGTATATTTCTGCCGGTCAAACAGTTGCAATTATCATTGACCCTGAAAAGCTTTATATTAGCGCAAATATTGAAGAAACAAAGTTGACAAAGATAAGAGAAGGGCAGAATGTCGACATAACAATTGATCAGTATTCTGATAAGCCTTTTACCGGAAAAATAATGCATGTTGGCCAGGCCTCAAACTCAACCTTTGCTTTGCTGCCCTCATCAACAAGTGGTACTTTTACAAAAGTCATCCAAAAGGTACCTGTAAAAATTGAATTTGATAAAAGCGATGTCACGTTACTGCCCGGCACTAATGCTGTTGTTAAGATCCATATAAAGTAATGGGGTGTGTAAAATATGGCGGAAAATGACATTCCTGAAAAAGCGGGTGACGGTTTATATAAATGGTCTGCATTGCTTGTCGTTGTAATCGGTACGTTTATGGTAATGCTGGATAGTAGCATAGTTAATATTGCGATTCCTAAAATGATGAATGTTTTTGGTTCGGATCTGGAAACCATTAAGTGGATATTAACAGGATATACTTTGGCTATGGGTGCGGTGGTACCTATTACGGGCTTTATCAGTGATACCTTTGGGATAAAAAAGCTCTTTATTGGAGCCTTGGGCGTTTTTACAATAGGATCATTTCTATGTGGCCTTGCTTGGAGTACCAATACCATGATTGCTTTTCGTGTAATCCAAGCTATCGGCGGCGGCGCGATCATGCCTGTGGGAATGTCCTACATTATGCAAATTTTTGCTGTTCATGAACGTGGTAAGGCTTTAGGCTTTTGGGGTATCGCGTCAATGTCCGCCCCCGCAATCGGGCCTACTTTGGGGGGCTATATCATCGAGCATATGGATTGGCGCTTTATTTTTTATGTTAATGTCCCAGTTGGTGTGATCGGGGTTATGGTTGCGGCGCTGTTGCTAAGAGAAACTGCTTTAAAACCTTATAAAGGAAATTTTGATTACATCGGTTTCATTTCTTCAATTTCGGGTATAGTTAGCGTTCTTTATGTCTTCGGTGAAGGTAATTCAATCGATTGGGGAAACGTAAAATTTCCTCTTATTCTTACATTCGGTATATTTAGTCTTTTGATTTTCATCGTAAACGAATTAACTCACCCAGATCCCTTACTTGATTTGCGAGTCTTTAAAGTCTATAATTTTACGTTGAGTCAAGTTATAACGGGTATAACGACTCTTGCTTTGATGAGTGGAATGTATGTTCTACCACTGTTTTTACAAAATATAAGAGGTTATACGGCAATGGAAACAGGTTTAATCTTATTTCCATCAGCTATTGCCTCGGGATTAATGATGCCGATTAGTGGTGCATTATTCGATAAATTTGGGGCTAAGGTTGTCACGATTCCAGGGCTAATTATAGTTGCCTTTGCTACTTATGAAATGTCTATGTTTAATATGAATACACCAATGTCAACAATTACTTTAGTAGCTGCGCTAAGAGGGGTCGGACTTGGATTTGCAATGATGCCGGTCAATACTGCAGGTATGAATGATGTTCCAAAGCATCTCTTCGGGAAAGCAACTGCTTTGTCAACAACAGTCAGGAGTATATTAAATGCCTTAGCCGTTACATTTATGACGACTATGATTTCTTCAAGGTCAACTGAAAACTACGCACGGCTTACAGAGCAAATTACCCCATTTAATCAAACTGCTGGCTCTGTGTTAAAAGGTTTGCAAGGAATTTATATGAAAAATGGATTATCTCAAGCAGATGCTCATGGCTCGGCACTATCGACTCTCGGAAAAATGGTCTATGCACAGGCCTATCTGGATGGGATGAACTATGTAGTGTCTTTAACAGTCTTTGCCGTAGTACTTGCGATCTTCATGGTACTCATGATGAAAAACAGCAAGAAACCAAAGAGTGATCAATCTAGTAAAGGTATTGCAAAAAGGGAGGTACTAAATGGAACAGAATCAGACGCCCGAATTGCAACAGTCCTGGAGTAAAGATTCTGAGCGAATAGTATTTCTGTTTAAATCTATCCATAAAATATATCGAGATCATCTCTATAAAAAATCTAGACAGTATGGTTTTACAGGACCTCAAATTGGACTGATTATGGGTCTGCATAAGAATCCGTTTTCAACCTTGAACGAGCTAAGTGAGTGTTTAGGTCTTTCGAAAAGTACCGTATCAGGTATTGTAGATCGCTTGGTCAATCAAGGCGTAGTTATTAGGGAAATACCAGAAAACAATCGGAGGATTGTTCGTCTCTCATTATCACCTGATTGGCAGAAAAACAATGCACTTCATGATCTGATGCATAAATATATTAATGACACCCTTGCGAATGCCAGTAAGAATGAGTTGGAAAAGATCATTTTGGGGTTAGAGACCTTATATTCATTACTCGCTAAGGATGAAAATTAGTTTTCGAACGTTCCTTCAATCAAAGCAGGAAACGTTCGAAAAAAGGTTTGACCTATGTCCAATTATCTTGTAAAATATATGATAACAAGTGAATTATAGTTCATATAATAGCAGAGATAAGGTCTGCAAGTTTCTACCGGACTGCCGTAAATCGTCCGACTATGAGCGAAGTGTCGAGGTATCACGTCCAAGATAACAGATATAATGACCAGACAATGGGGTTATCTGTATTTGGAGGATTCCTTTGGGTAAATTGCGACTCTGCAATCCCAAGGTGACAGGTTCTCTCACTAAGTTTGAGCAGAATCTGTCATTTTGGGTTATTCTTTTTTGAGGTAATCCTTAATTAAGAACCAGTGTATTTAAGTTTACCAACCTTTGCTTAGATTCTATATGGATGGCCTATGCAGTTAAGGGAGGACATTAGAAGTTGATAATCTATCGCTTTGGGCTTGTGAATTCATTTGCGATCTCATGTTATTCGATTAATCTTTTAAACACGAATTAGTTGCTTCTATGAGTTCCCTTGAAAGATGCTTAAGCTTATTCGCCAAATGCAAAATGATTAATATTAAATGTTTAAATTAAAGGAGATGGAAACTTTGCGTAATAAAGAAATGTTGCTTGTACCAGGACCTACACCCGTTATGGATGAAATATATGACGCTTTGTCTAGTGAGACAATGGGGCATACGGATCCGAGATTTGCCAGGATCTTCAAGAACAGTTTGGATTTGACCAAGCGATTGTATAATACTGATGGCGAAGTCTTTGTTATTGCCGGTTCAGGAACTTTGGCCATGGAAATGGCCATTATTAACACGGTTGCGCCGGGTGAAAAGCTACTGGTTGTAAGCCATGGCTATTTTGGCGATCGCTTTATCCCAATGGCAAAGGTATTTGGTATTCAAGTTGAAACCCTTCAAGCCGAGTGGGGTCAACAGATCAGTAAGGAATCAGTTGCAGAAAAATTGGCCGAGGGTGGTTTTAAGGCTGTAACGGTGACTCATGTCGATACATCCACGGGTGTCATGGCTAATGTTGAAGAGTTAGTTCCGGTGGTTAAGAAAGCTGGTGCGCTCTTTATATTGGATGGGGTCTGTGCTTCTGCTGCTTTAGAAGAGGATATGCAAAAAACTTATGGCCATCCCGATTATAAGATAGATGTTGTCTTAACCGGATCCCAAAAGGCAATAGGGGTTCCACCCGGACTTGGAATTGTAGCTTTTGGGCCGGCAGCGCTGGCAGCTCGTGAAGAGATGGGTTCAGTTATGGGATACTATACCGATATTAAAAACTGGCTCCCAGTTATGAACGAGCCAGTAAAGTATTTTGCTACCCCTCCGGTTAATATGATTTATGCGTTTAATCAGGGTATGGAAATGGTTATGGCAGAAGGTTTAGAGACTCGTTATCGTCGTCACTCAGCCCTTGGACGAGCAATGAGAACCGCACTGAAAGTTTATGGAATGAAGCCTTTAGCAGAGGAAGCTGTAGCTGCTCCGACTTTAAGCTGTATCATATATCCTGAAGGCTTAAATGATGCAGAGTTTCGCTCGAAGTTAGGAGCAAAAGGTGTAGTTGTTGCCGGGGCTTTAGCAGCCTTAGCAGGGAAGGCATTCCGAATTGGGCATATGGGAAATGCCACCGAAGAAATGTTTATTAAAGCGCTTCAAATCATTGGGGAGACTCTCCAAGAGATGGGATATGAAGCGAACGTGGACGCTGCAATCGATGAATTCAAAGGGATTTATCGTTTGGTATAAAGAACTTCAAAGGAATTTGATATGCTCCCCTTGTGCGTCCAGAGGTTACAGTGGCGGCACCCTTAAATTTTCAGCTAATTTTATTATCCTTGCTGGGGGTTAGGGGGAAATAAGCAAATGGCCTTATACCAACCATAATTAAATGATTGGTGTAAGGCCATTTTTAACCCATGATTAGACTTTACATGGGGAAAGCAAATGCTATCCTTGAACTATTGAAGCATCCGATGTAGGGTTCCATGTCAAGCCAACCCAGATACACTGAAATTCTTCTTCATTTCCACTGCTACTTGACAGGGGAAAGTTTAAATTAAACTGACTGCCTTGGGTCATATTCATGGAGAGATCACGAACCACATGACCTTAAGATTTTAACAATTTCTTATATTTTAGAAGCGAAACTTGTTAACTGCTTCTTGAAGATTCTGGGCCAGCGTAGCAAGGCTCTGGCTAGAAGAAGAGATTTCTTCCATGGACGCTGATTGCTCTTCAGTCGCAGCAGACACTGTCTGTGCCTCTCCAGATACCATTTTGCTTAAGTCATCAATCTTATTCACGGATTCTACAATTTGTTGACTACCAATCGCCATCTGATCTATAGTGGTTGCTATTTCCTTCATTTCTCCGGATGTGTTGGTTACTAACTCGGCAATTTCCTGAAATATTTGCCCTGCGGTATTAACCACTTCTGCTCCCAAGGCAACTTCCCGGGTGCCGTTATCCATAACAAAGACGGCTTTATCAGTGTCCTCTTGAATTTCGCTAATCAGTGAGGAGATCTGTTGGGTTGCTTCCTGAGACTGTTCAGCCAGTTTGCGAACTTCGTCAGCTACTACCGCAAAACCACGTCCCTGTTCTCCAGCCCGTGCGGCTTCTATAGCAGCGTTAAGTGCCAACAAATTGGTTTGCTCGGCAATACCAGAGATGGTTACAATAATTTGTCCGATTTCCTTCGAGCGCTCCCCTAATTCAGTGACTGCCTTGGCAGAGTCATTGACAGTTTGTTCAATCTTTGCCATTTGAGAGACAGCTTTATTTACCGATATGTTCCCTTCATTTGCTTTGTTGGCGGCCTGTACGGACTGACCGGCTACATTGCTCGTTGTCGCCGAAACCTGTTGGATGCTAGCTGACATCTCTTCAACAACAGAGGCTGTATCATTGACTGAGCTCAATTGATCTTCTGCACCAGTTGCAACTTCAGTGATTGAAGTAGCAACTAAGTTGGCGGCCTGAGCCGATTGTTCAACACTGGCAGTTAGCTCTTCACTTGCAGCAGCTAATTGCTCGGCTTGAGCGCTAACCATTGAGACCATATCTCGCAAATTAGTCCCCATTTTCAGGAAGCCATTGGCCAGTTGACCGATTTCATCTTCAGCAAAATTCCCCGTCTCACGCACACGAAAGTCTCCTTGCGCCAAGAGCTGACATTCCTCTCGAATCAACAATATGGGTTTCGTGAATCTATTAGCAATCATTACAATTGATAGTCCAGTAGCAAGTAAACTTACGAGGGCAATCATTAGCAGGGTCCGAGTTAGGCTTGCGGTTTCTCGTGTAGACTCACCTTCAGGCGCAGCCACCGTCATGATCCAGCGTTGCCCACCCGGCAATTCAACGGGAGTGAAAACCGCAATTCTTGCCACACCGTCAACAAAGGTATAACCTCCGCTTATTTGTGTCCCTGAGTCTGCTGCTGACTCAAACATTTCAACCAAATGGTCGTCCAATTCGTTTTTCTGCAATTTAAGTTCTGGATTTATAGTCTTCTCACGAAGGTTTAGTTTGCCAATTACTTCAGGAAGGTGAGGATGAGCTATGATTGTGCCTGAATCATCTGCAATTTGGCCATAGCCAGTGTCTAAAAACTTTAGATCTTTAATCAGGGCGGAGAGCCTTTCCACTGAAAAAGTCCCTACCAACACCCCCGACAATTGTTCATTATTTAGGACTGGTACAGCTAAGACAACAGCTAATTTCCCAGTTGACTTAGAAACTAGAGGGTCTGATACAACGGTTTGTTTAGTCTCGATAACTTTCTTGAAATAGTCGCGGTCACCATAGGGAGCCGTCGAGCCAGTACTGGTAAGTCCGGATCCGTCGGGAGCTACGAAAACGACAGCATCAAAGGTACCAAATCGTTCTTTGGCGTCTGCCAT
Source organism: Desulfosporosinus meridiei DSM 13257 (assembly GCF_000231385.2). Lineage (NCBI taxonomy): Bacteria > Bacillati > Bacillota > Clostridia > Eubacteriales > Desulfitobacteriaceae > Desulfosporosinus > Desulfosporosinus meridiei. The sequence continues at coordinate 873,891 of NC_018515.1, forward strand.
AGCTCGAACCATCTGCTCCTTGTTAGTGCCAGTGCGAATCTCTGCAAGATTAGCCAAATCTATAAGCCGAGAAATCATCAGTTCAATGTCGGCTTTGACGCGATAGCTATAATCAGTTCCTACCGACCTGGCTGTTTGATCGACACTCTTGGTCAAGGATTGCTTAGAAAGGTGGTAGCTGACCCCAGTTAGGACGCCTAAAGCCACTATAACAAGGGGAAGCAAAAGTAGTAGCAACTTGGTTTGAATGCTTTTAATGTTCATAAATTGACTCCTTTAGATTAAAAATACTAAAATTCGACTAATTTATATATAATAAAAAGCTGCGGCCTCTACAAGAACCACAGCTCAAAAACTAATAAAGTGTTTTAACCTTTGGCAACCTGACAATCATAGTATCTTCATACCTTAGACTCATGGCTTTGTGTCCTTACCTTTCAGTAAGTTTACTTTTCTCATTATTCAATTCATATATCAGTTTAAAGACATCTAAACATACATATTAATATTGTCAATAACATTATGTTGTTGGCGCGTAATTAAGCGATGCAACATACTAAACAAACAATAGAAGTATACAACAATTACATTAAAGGTATCAAATAGTTTACCATTTAATTTTCAAATATTAATACCGATAATGGGGATGCCTAGAAAAATGTACTTATTGTTCGAACGATATACATTATTACTCATCTAATGTTCGGAAATGTATTGACCTAGGCTTAAGTTTCTTGTAGAATAATCTCTAGGTCAGTAAATAAATAGTGTTCATATAGTGGCAGAGATATGGTCTGCAAGTTTCTACCGGACTGCCGTAAATGGTCCGACTATGAGCGAAAGAATGTACGACGGGCTTATGCCCAAAATTGTACAAATCCAAAAACTTTAGAGGTACTATTCAGAAAGCATAACTTTACGTTGCATTTTCTGAAGCATAAGTGCAACTAAGGCTATCGCCTGCGCCTAATGCTTGCCGCTGGCCGAGTTTTCTAATGGTTAACTTTGTTTTTGGATTATACCGCAGGGTCAGATCCCAGGCGGGCAGATTTCTCTCATCAATTTGAGTTGAAAGCTGTTCGCTTGGGTTTGTTTTTTTATGGTAATGACTTAGAGACACATGAGGAGGGGTAAGCGTGTTTACCATGCTTAATTTGGTTCAACCAAAAGAACTTGAAGAAGCGTATCAGATCTTGTCTGAGAAACGAAATAATACTATTCTTGGAGGCTGTGCCTTTCTAAAAATGGGCAAAAAGCGAATAACGACAGGGATAGATCTGTCGAACCTTAAGTTGAACTATATTCAGGAGCGGGATGGATTTATTGAGATTGGAGCTATGACAAGTCTGCGAGATATTGAAATTAATCCCCTGCTAAAAGATAATTATAATGGGGTACTTGCGCAATCTGTGCGTGATATTATCGGAGTGCAATTTAGAAACGGTGTGACAGTAGGTGCTTCAGTATATTCTAAGTATGGCTTTTCTGATCTAATCACGGCGTTATTGTCCTTAGACACAGAGGTGGAGTTATTTAAGGCAGGGAGAATGCCTTTAGAAGAGTTTCTTACTCAGCCAAAGGAAAAGGATATCCTTGTTAGATTATGGATAGGGAAAACCAGCCGTCAAGCAGTCTACATGAGTTTTCGGAATTCAGCCAGCGATTATTCGGTTTTAAATGTAGCAGTATCTAAGCTTAATGATCAATGGAGGATTGCAGTGGGGGCCAGACCTAGTAAAGCAGCACTTGCAGTCAGTGCTTCAGAAATGCTAGTTGGAGAGATTCCGTCGTCGGAAAGGATTGAAGCGGCGGTGCAAAAAGTTACAGAGGAATTGTCTTTTGGAACGAATACGAGGGGTACATCTGTTTATCGAAAAGCCCTTTGCAAAGCTCTCGTCAGACGGGGAATACTGGAGGTAATGGCATGCAAATCGAACTAACAGTTAATGATAAAGTGGTTCAGTGGGAAGTTGGGAACGATGAGTTCTTAGCGGATACGTTAAGATCCCATGGGTATTTGAGTGTTAAAAAGGCTTGCGACACAAGTTGCTGCGGACTTTGTACTGTCTGGATAGATGGAAAATCAATGCTTTCATGTTCGATTCTTTCTTTGCGTGCCCATGGCAAAAAAGTCACAACTATTGAAGGGCTGCCTAAGGAAGCAGAAGAATTTGCTCAGATACTCAGCGCAGAGGGGGCTGAACAATGTGGTTTTTGCAGCCCTGGCTTTATTATGAGCGTGTTAGCAATGAAAAATGAATTGGTTAACCCCACTGAAGAAGAAATCATTCACTACTTAACGGGTAATTTGTGTCGCTGTACCGGCTACATGGGCCAGCTTAGAGCAATTAAGACCTATTTGGGGGTGGCTTAGGATGAAGAATGTAGGCCATAGTATCCGGAAAATCGACGGGATGGCAATTGCCACAGGTAAGCCTGTGTATACCGAAGATTTAGCCATGCCTAATGCTTTAGTTATAAAAATTCTTAGAAGCCCACATGCGTATGCTAAGATTACTTCGATTGATGTATCTAGAGCAGAGAGTATAGAGGGTGTAGAATGCGTCCTCACCTATAGGGATGTGCCAAACCAACGATTTACATTGGCTGGTCAATCTTACCCGGAGCCTTCGCCCTATGATCGTTTGATTCTGGATCAAGTCCTTCGCTACGTTGGAGATGAAGTTGCGATTATTGCGGCTGTGGATGAAAAGACAGCGAACCGAGCAATGAAGAACATCAAAGTTGAGTATGAAGTACTAAATCCGGTTCTGGACTTTGAAGAGGCCATAGGGCATCCATCAGTTGTTCATCCTGAAGAGGATTTGAGCGTTAACTTCGATATTGGCTTACTGAAGGAAATGAATATAACTTCTTCCAGTCATGAAGAAGTCGGAGATGTGGAAGAAGAGTTTAAGCATTGTGCGGTAATTGTTGAAGATGTCTATTATCCCCAAGCTCAAGCCCATACCATGATGGAGACCTATCGTTCTTTTACCTATCTGGATCACGCGGGCAGGTTAGTTGTACTCAGTTCTACACAGGTACCCTTTCATATTCGAAGACAGTTAGCCCGGGCTTTGCAAATTCCGGCAAGTAAAATCCGTGTGATAAAGCCCAGAATTGGCGGCGGATTTGGTGGAAAGCAGACCGGAGCAGGGGATATTTTTGCAGCCATTGTTACTATAAAGACCGGAAAACCGGCGCTGATCATTTATGATCGCAAAGAAACCTTTAGCGCCACGACTAGCCGTCATGCTATGAGATTAAAGGTTAAATTGGGTGCTGACTCAGATGGGATTATTAAGGCGATCGATATGGAAGTTTTATCGGATACGGGAGCCTATGGAGAACATGCCCCGACGGTTTTAAGCTGTGTAGGGCACTATACTTTGCCCCTCTATAATAAAACGAGAGCTGTACGATTTGATGGGAAAGCTGTCTATACCAATAAAATGCCTGCGGGGGCCTTTAGAGGATATGGAGCGACTCAGGGAACATTTGCCTTAGAATCCACCGTAAATAAATTAGCTGAACAGCTAAATATGGATCCGACAGAAATTCGTTTAAAGAATATCAGCAAAGTCGGGGAAACCTTTCTTACGGGTCAGGGAGTTGCTCTTGGCAGTACGTTCTTAGATCGATGTATTGCTAAGGGGAAAGAGTTGATCAGTTGGGAGGAAAAGTTCCCGCGTCAAGAAATTGGAGACAATAAAGTGAGAGCGGTGGGAATGGCTATTACGATGCAAGGTTCTGGAATCGCCAATATTGGGACGGCATCCGTTGAAATTCGCTTAAATGATGATGGTAACTTCACTCTGCTTACGGGAGCAACCGATATGGGAACCGGATGTGACACAATTTTAACCCAAATAGCGGCAGATGCTTTAGAGGTTCCTATGGAAATGATTATTATTAATGCTGGAGATACGGATACCTCTCCGTATGACCCCGGTTCATATGCCTCTAGTACAACTTATTTAGCAGGTAGTGCAGTTATCAAGGCCGCAGAAGAGTTAAGAGGAAAAATACTTGAACAGGGTGCATTATTTTTAGGGGTTTCTGTCGAGGATGTTGAACTTGATGGCTTAGCAGTTCGATCTTTACGGGAAGAAAAGGATATAAGCTTTGCCAAGCTTGCTGAGCTAACTGTTCTGGGTAATGGAAAGCTACAGTTAGTAGGCTATGCAACTCATGGCAGTGAAGTATCCCCGCCTCCCTATGTTGCTGGTTTTGCTGAGGTAGAAGTTGACCAAGAGACGGGTAAAGTGGATTTAATTGATTATGTAGCGGTTATTGACTGTGGAACAGTTATCAATCCAGCTTTAGCGCGGATTCAAGCGGAAGGCGGAATTGCTCAAGGGATCGGGATGGCACTATACGAACAGGTCAGATATGATGAAATAGGAAAGATGGCTACCAACAGCTTTATGCAATATAAAATCCCCACTCGTAAGGATGTTGGCAAGGTTCGTATAGCATTTGAAGAAAGTTTTGAACCTACAGGTCCATTCGGAGCAAAATCGATTGGAGAAGTAGTAGCTAATACCCCGCCGCCAGCTATTGCGCATGCGATTTATAATGCTGTTGGAGTCAGAGAGAACCATTTGCCAATAACCCCGGAAAAAGTTTTTCTAGGAATGTTAAAATAATTCTCTAAGGGAAGGGTACTTCTGTCTGACTTGTTGGTTTGATCCTCACTAGGGTAAGCAAAACCCAGTGAGGATCAAATTTTTGATGTGAGTAAGCATTAGCCCTCTTTACTTCACAGTGCCCTTGTCTAAATTGTGCTATAATGGATAAAGACTATCCGGAGGTGTGGCTAAATGACTTTAAATAATCTAACAGCTCAGAAAAGGTGCGTTTCGAAAACAGTCACGTTGCCTCGCTTGAACCGATTGAGCCCTTCGTTAGAAAGTACAGCACTTAAAATCATGGAGGAATCGGGTGAATTAGCCCAAGCTATTGGGAAACTCCGTGGGCTTAATGGGGAGCAACAGCGCTTAGTAGAGGAAGAGGCCATGCTGAAAGTTGCTAAGGAGCTGGTAGATGTGGCTCAAACAGCTGTGACAATGATGTTTGTTCTTGAAGAGCAATATGGAATAGATTTAGATGTAATTCTAAAAGAACATATAGAGAAGCTGCGTACCAAAGGATATTGTGATTAATTCCTTTTAGAGCATTTAGCTTTGCTTAAAATAGTTTATCTTTTTGGGAATTTCCTTTTTTAGTTAGAGGAATTTGTTAGGATTCTAACGAATGTTTGGACTAGAGGATTGCTAAAGCTTTAAACGGAGGTTGTGAAATGAAAAAAATTGCCCTGGTAACTGATAGTACGGCTGACTTAACAGAAGAAATAATAAAGGATTGTAATGTCCATATAATTCCTCTTAAAGTGAGGTTCGGGGAGCAAGAATTTATTGACGGTGAGCTTACGAGTGAGGACTTCTATCGACGTCTGATGGAAGAGAAAACACTCCCCCAGACATCTCAACCTACTCCAGAGGAGTTTAGTCGGCTATACAGTAAGTTGCTAGAGGAGTATCAGGAAGTAATCTCCGTGCATATTTCTTCAGCACTTAGCGGGACGTTCAATGCTGCAAATATCGCTAAGGAAAAGTTTAAGGAGAAAATTCACCTCGTAGATTCCAAAACGATTAGTTTAGGGGCAGGGCTAATGGTGATGGAGGTTGCTAGGAATATTAAAGAAGGTCATGATACTCAGTGGATTCTAGAAAATGTTAAGAAGGCCAGAAAAAATATTGAAACCCTTTTTACTTTAAATACTATGGAGTATCTGCAAAAGGGAGGACGTATCGGTAAGGTTCAAGGCTTTATGGGTTCATTGTTAAATATTAAACCAATCATTAGAGTAGGAGATGACGGGATATACCATTCATACGGAAAGGCGCATAGTCAAAAAAAGGCACTGGATAACGTAGTCCAAGCATGTCAAGATTTAGCAAAAGGGCGAAAAGCAATCCGATTGGTGGTAGTTCACGGTGCTGCACAAAAAGCCGGAGTATATCTAAAGGAAGCTTTAGAATATGCTTTTCAACTTCCGACAACAGCCTTTACCCAAGTGGGACCAGTTATAGGGGTGCACACTGGGCCGGGAACTGTTGGGGCTGGGATTGAGTTTGAATAAAAAAACAAGAACCCGTGGGATTTTTATCCTAGGGGTTCTTTTCATAATACTATTTAGAAGACCTTTACATAATTATTAATAGATTAAAGAATAATTGGCATAACAATCAGCAGTGTGATTAGAAAACATTGGCTCATAAACGAGGGTGGGGGGGAGTGCATATGAGTTATATGACGTTAACAATTGCTATGGGGTTAGTCTTAATCTTCGCTTATTGGTCTAGAAGCCGTCAGATCAAGAACGAAAAGAGGCGAAAATCTAAAACGACTGATGTTTATCCATTATCAAGAACAAAAAGTCAAGCTAAATTACGAAGAATTAAATAAGAAGCATTTACTGCTTATTGATAGATGCCAATTAAAGGTTTAACTTCATTGTTCCAAAGTTTACGTGTTATTTCCGAATCTAGGTGAGGCTTCTTCAGCATAGCTTTTAGAAAATACTCCTGCTGTGTAGTATTGTTATAATTGGAGATCTGGGTTAATGCGAATTGGGCAAAATCACGAACTATAAAGCTAAAGATTTCACTGAGTAATTCTGAAGATATTGGGTTGAGCTTAGAGTTTTCTAAAATTAGTTGGGCGTAGACAATCAAAGTGAACATTTCACCTAAGGCCAACATATAGTCAATATTCTTCAACTGTTCGTGATTGGGGCCGGCCTGTTCTAGGAAAGTTCGGAAGAGCTCGATTTGTTCTAGGAAAATTATCACATTAGGTATCTGTATTCCTTCGTAGGGTAAGTGGTAATTAGGAAAACGTACCGAAGCCAGCTTTCCAGCCTTCTGACGGAAAAGATAAGAGTCATCTGCAGGGTCATCCCGTTTGGGAATTGCCGGATATTCGACTGGATTAAAGAAATAGTTGTTGATGAATTTAATAACTAAGGCAATATTTACGTGAGTAGTTCCTTCCAAACGAGGAATCATACCAATGTCTCTAATGGCAGTTTCAAAATAAGTATCTTGTTCAAAACCCTTGGCGGCAATTGCATCAAGAAGCATCTCAATTATTTTCATGCCTTGAGTAGTAACTTTCATTTTTTGAATAGGATTAAATAGTAAATAGCGCCGATCATCATCGGAAGCAGAGCGGAAATAATCTAAACTTCTCAAGGCATAGAGCTTCATAGCAATCAGGCGAGCGTAAGATTCAGTAAAAATCTTCTGAATATGTGGGAAGTCTGTTACTTTTTTACCATATAATTCACGGTAAGACGCATGATTTAGAGCTTCATAATAAGCATGGGTGCAAATTCCAATTGAGGCAAACCCTAATTGAAATTTACCGATATTTATAGTAGATAGAGCAGAATCCCATGCCAAGGTTCCGCTCGATAGGATCTCATCCTTAGTAATCGGATAATCAATAAGTTCATAATCTCCAACGTAGGCGGAACGGACGCCTGAGGTGGAGATCTTTTTGTTTAATTTATAGTTCCGATGCTGGCTGTCAACGACAAAAAACACATAGTCATTATTCTCACTATATTTCGCAAATGTTGATACTAGTGCAGCTTCATTTGCATTACCAATATAGTACTTGCCACCATTTGCAAGATAGCTCTCCTCGCCATTTAAAGTTAAGGACATTTCGTTACTATAGAGATCCGCTCCATGGGTCTTTTCGGATAATCCGAAGGCAAAAATTGCCCCTTCCCTTAACTTCTGGGCGGTAAAGTGTTTAGCTTTTTCATTATCCCCCATCCAAATAGGTCCAAGTCCGAGAATAGAAACCTGATAAGCATATTGATAAGATAATGAATAAAAGGCACTGATTTCGTTGAATTCGCAGACACGAAACAAATCAAATCGAGAATCTGATGCTCCATAGCCTGCTGGAGTTAACAGGGTTGAGAATATTTGTTCTTTTTTTATTAGTTTTAGAAAATCTGTATACCAGCGGCTGGCCTGATCATCTTCCTTGATACTTTTGAGTCCTTTGTCCTCAAAAAAATGGATAGTTTTCTCCATTATTTCCTTAGATAACAAATCATTTTGCGGACTTTGATAGTTTTGGGGATTAAGTAAGAGGGACAAAAACCTCACACCTTTCTTTCATGTAGTACACTGAACCAGTATTCATTAATTGTCTTAATTATCTCACAAATGCAAAGAATGTAAAGTTAAACATTGCCTATGACTATAAATTATTCTTAGGGTAAGCGAAAACTCTCATTCAAAGTTTAAGAATGAATAATTGAGACATCCTTCTTTTCTACATAGAGAAACAAGGAAGCATTATTTATTCAGTTTTGGCAGAGAATAACTGTGAATTACATTATCTTACAGAGATAAAAGGTTTGAGAAGTTAACATTTTACTTGTGTATTAGATAAGGAAGAAGTGAGGTATAACTTATGAATAGCGACGGATTGCAACTTGCTACCTTTGCTGGAGGTTGTTTTTGGTGCATGGTTAAACCCTTTGAAGAATTGGCTGGTGTTGCTAAGGTAGAGGCGGGGTATACCGGTGGAAGTGTAGAGAATCCGACTTATGAAGATGTATGCTCTAAGAAGACTGGACATTTTGAAGCGGTACAGATTACCTTTGATCCACTCCTAGTATCTTATTATCGATTGTTAGATACTTACTGGAAACAGATTGATCCGACAAACCCTATGGGTCAGTTTGTTGATCTGGGACATGCATATCGATCTGCAATTTTTTATCATAATGAGGAACAAAAAAACCTTGCCGAAAGATCCAAGATGGATATTGAAGAAAGTAAGCGATTTAATAAACCTATTGTGACAGAAATCTTACCGGCGGTTAATTTTTATCCTGCTGAAGAATATCACCAGTCCTATTATAAAAAGTTTCCATTGAGGTATGGAGCCTATCGTCAAGGATCTGGCAGGGATGATTTTCTTAATGAGTATTGGGGGGAGCATAGAGACAAAGAACTCTTGAAATCAAAACTGACAACTATGCAGTATAAAGTGACTCAAGAAAAAGCAACCGAGCCTCCTTTTCAAAATAATTACTGGAATAATTTCGAAGAAGGAATTTATGTAGATGTAATTTCTGGAGAACCGCTTTTCAGTTCTCAGGATAAATTCGAGTCTGGTTGTGGGTGGCCCAGCTTTTCAAAACCAATTCAAACAGGAGCAATTTCAGAAAAACCAGATTTCAGTCTTTTAATGAGGCGTACCGAAGTTCTTAGTGCTAACACGGAAGCCCATCTGGGACATGTCTTTGAAGATGGCCCTGAGCAGACTGGTGGGTTGCGTTATTGTATTAACTCTGCAGCCTTGCGCTTTATACCTAAAGAAGCATTAATTAAAGAGGGTTACGGTAATTACTTAAGCATGTTCGATCATGATCGTAAATGAAATCACCTCACCGCAGACAAATTAATCATCGCAAAAACATCTAGAGTACATTCTGAGGCGGAATTTACACATGATATTTGTTCGGACTGTTCTAAAGAATTATATAAAAGCATGAAAGCAAAGGTTAGAACACGAAAAAAAGCCTCCTCGGTTCTAACCGAAGAGGCTGATTGGTAAAGGAAACTACCAATTATTCCGAGGGGTGGGGTGGAAGCAGTCACGGCAATACACAGGTTTCTCGCCAGAGGGGCGAAAAGGAACGGTTGTTTCCTTGCCACAGGTGGCACAGACGGCGGGAAACATTTCCCGTTCTTGACGGTTATTATATCCACCGGAAGATCGAGTCTGTGCCTTTTTAGCGGCGCGGCACTGAGGGCATCTTCCAGGATCATTCGTAAACCCTTTTTCTGCAAAAAATTCCTGTTCGGATGCAGAGAAAATAAATTCTTGACCACAGTCTCGACAAGTCAAAATCTTGTCATTAAACATTAAAAACACCTCTTTAGTTTGTAGTGGATATCGTCGCCATTTCAGGGGTCTGCTCCTGATATAAACTCGATAATAATAAAGTATACCCAGAGGGTACTGTTTTTATTTATTAGTTATTTTTTTATTTGATAATCTTTACAATATTATCGATTTATATCAAAAACGTGTACCCTAACAATTGACTGCACCTTTGGTGATTTATGGTAACCTTTTATACTGAAATTAGGTTTGTTTAAGTTAGACGTAGGGTTACTCTTTATCGAAAACTTTTGGGATATCAGATGTTAAATCCAACATTTTTTGTGGGCGTGAGGTTCTGAGAATTAGGTAAATACCTCCTAAGATCAGCATTAATGGGACTATACTTCCTCTTAGCAAATTATACAAATCCCAATTGCCTATTAGATTTCTTATAAATGAATATCTGTCTAATTGGTGGATAAAGCTGAGAAGACCTAAGATAATTATAGTAGCTCCTATTAAACGATGATTCTTCAAAAGAGGAGTGTAGTCAAATAATTGACGGTCGAAGAGATCCTGATCAACGATAGTCTGCCCTTTTTCAACTCGTCTTCTTAGATGATGGCTTTCAAAGAAGCTGAAAAACCAAGCAGGAATTACTATAAATGGAATAATAAAATTCAGGCCAATAAAATTAATTAGCGCTAGTCCTCCAAAGGTAATAATCAATAATTGTGTTCCTCGACGAAATAGTCCCAGATGCATATGAGCTGCTCCTGGAATTAGACTGTAGCACAGAAATAGAAATTTCTCAATGAACGTATTTTTTGGAATTATTTCTGGTGCCAGGTTAGGTCCTGAATTGAAGCTAAGACTTCGTTCTAGGCAATGACGACAGATTGTTTTATCTTCTACCTTAATTGTGCATTCTTGGCAGATTGGATTTTTGCATTTTACACAAAGGGCTTCGGCCTCTTGGTTAGGATGATAGTTACAATTCATGATTAGTCCTCCTTGAAATTTTTAATCTAATTTGTTCGAGAATTAGGAATTAAGTGGTTTAAAAAAGAAGAAGCAGCCTGACTTACTTTGTCTAAGGGAATAGATATTTGTTTGCTAAGTGAAGAGCCCAGTTCTGTCACCTGATCTGTTTTAATTATCGAGCTAAATGAGGTTAGATTAAAGGCAAACAGGAAAACACCGGCAGCGATCATGCTAAAGCCCCAATTTCTCAACTCGAAAAGACGAAAAGTATTAACACTCACTAAGTTCTGCTTATATCTGCTCTTGTCAATTGAATCCATAACATTGACTTTGATACCTAACTGAGGCATAGGGATATCTGGGTTTGAGATTATCTCTAACGTTTTCTTGATATCAGAAACAATTTCTCGGCATTCGGGGCAATGCCCTAGATGAGAGGCCATTTCGTTTCGCTCTGAATCGCTCAAACACTGTTTAACGTAACTGTGCCAACTGTCCTGGCTTCGATAACAAGTCATGACCTTCACCTCCAGAGGACTTTGAGTGCAGTTTAGCCCGTAATATTTTTCGGCCTCGAAATAAGCGGGTTTCAACGGTTCGCTTGGACGTATTTGTTATGTCAGCGATTTCCTGAGGGCTAAAATCTTCAAAATAGTATAAGATTAAGACTGTACTATAAATTGCTGGCAAGTTCCCAACAGCTGCTTGGATTTCAGAGGCAACCTCCTGTCGAAGAAATATGTCTTCGGGGCCTTCTTCCTCAGCGGCAAAAATATCCAAACAACTTACTTCTGCATATTGGGGCTTTTTCTTCCTACACCAATCAAGACAATGGTTGACGGCAATTCTGTAGAGCCAAGTTGAAAAGGCCGAACCCTGTTTAAAGCTGGAAAGATTGTTGTAGGCTTTTATAAAAATATCCTGAACCAGATCCCGAGCATCCTCGATGTTTTGGGTATAATAATAAGACACCCGATATAATTTCGTCTGATAGCGATCTATGATATCGCCGTATCGCTCGCCATTTCCAATTAGGACAGCCTGAATTATTTCCTCATCCTCTTTAAGGATGGTTTGAGCATGATAATGCAAATATCGTTCACCGCCTTGCATCCTTTTAGACGAATAGTATGTTGAATATACGTCAAATGGAATTGAAAATTATTTACCATTGTTTTAAAGAAGACAAAGTGTTATTGATGAGTTAAGAAACATAATACCAATAGAAATATTTCGATGAGACAAATTCAATTGGCTAAAAGGAGGTAATACCAGTGCGTAGACAATTTGTAGTTATAGGATTAGGCAGATTTGGAACGAGTGTAGCGAAAACTTTAAGTGATTTAGGCCATGACGTCCTAGCAATGGATAAAAATGAGCATGCAGTTCATGCTCTAATGAATGATGTAACTCAGGCAGTAAGAGCTGACGGAAGAGAAGAGGAAACACTTCGTGCTTTAGGGGTTAGGAACTTTGATGTGGCAATTGTTGCAATGGGTGATGACCTGGAAGCTAATATTTTAATTACACTTATGTTAAAAGAAATGGGAATTCCAATGGTTGTAGCAAAAGCTCAATCTACACAACACGGAAAAGTGTTAGAGAAAATTGGGGCTGACCAAATAATTTATCCTGAACAAGATATGGGGATACGTCTGGCAAATAATTTGATTCGTTCAAACGTGCTGGACTTTATAGAATTATCACAGGATTATAGTATCTTTGAGGTTGCCGCGTCTACACGCTTTCTTAAGAAAAGTATTGGAGAATTAGATTTGAGAGCCGCCTATGGAATTAATGTTATGGCAGTCAAGAAAAAGGGGGGCGAAATTGTGGTTGCCCCCGGCCCTGCTTATATAATAGGAGAAAAGGATGTATTAGTCATTGTCAGCAGCAAAAAAGCTCTTTCCAAATTGCCTGATTGATAGCCATCAAGTGTTATATCAATATAGAAACAACTGTAAATAAGACAGTAGTTATAATAGCTGCAATTAATGATGGTATTAACTTCGACCTGGCATATTCCATAACGGGTAGGTCAAGAATTGTACATAAAGTTATAGAATTGTCACTTAAAGGAGAAGCGAAGGCACCGAAGGTACCACTAGCGAAAACAGCTCCAATTACAAGGATGATACTTGAGCCGGTCTCTTGAGCTAATGTTACTGCCAGGGGCATCAATAAACCCCAGGTTCCCCAAGATGAACCGATGAAGTAAGCAATAGAACTTCCTAAAATAAAAACAATTGGCGCAATAAAGCTTTTAGGGATCCAACCTACTAAATTTGAAGCAATATAGGTTGAGAATCCCAAATCTTCGGAAACAGCCGATAAGGCCCAAACTAATGCAAGCATTAGGATAACAGAAACCAGTTCATTGCCACCCTCAACGAAATGAGTTACGATTTTAGCGACACTAATACCCTGTAAAAGAAAGAAAAGCAATGACAAAAGCAATGTTACAAAAAGAGCCTCAAGCATAACCCCTAGTGAATCAGCTTTTAAAAAGGTCTCAAAGAAGTTGTTGGTTTGAGACCGGCCGTCTCTCCAACTTAAAAAGAGAGTCATAATTAAGATCACACAGAGAGGGAGAATGAGATTTATTGGTTTGCTGGGGGTTTCTTTCTGATAGTTTTCAATACACTTTTTAAGTGCTTCCTCCTCGTGCTGCGCTTCGTTGGTATCAACCAAATTCTCCTGAGTTTCACTGCTCATTTCTCTAAAAAAGCTATAGTAAAGTCCTATGCCTATTATGGAGAGTGAAAAGAAATTAAAAGGTATGCTTTTTATAAACACACTGTAGGGGGATTCGTTAATTCCCACTTGTTGTAGAGATGTTCCAATTAAAGATACCATATATCCAACAAATGCAGTTGCTATGGGAACAAGTGCAACTACCGGATTAGCTGTTACTTCAATCATAAAGCCTATTTTCTGCAAAGAGATTGGCAGCCTCCTTTTCAATAACTTCATGATGGGAGCTACAGTCACAATTCTAAAATTCGGGTTATTAAAAGTTCCAATTGTTGAAAGCCAGATTAGCAGCATTGCTGAGCGTTTGGTTTTAACCCTGCGGCCCACAAGGTTAACAAATCCCTTCATTCCTCCCATTATTTTGGTCAAGTTTATAAGGCCGGCAAAAACATAAAGAAATATAATAATTCGAATATTATTAGGTTTTACTAAATTGTTAATTAGATAGGATATGAGTGTTTTGATGCCTCCAAAGAGATCCGGCTGAATAAGATAGCTGCCTAAGATTAAACCTGCAAACAGGCCTGGTTGAACCTGTTTGGACAAAACTGATATGGGGATAACCACTAAAAAAGGCAAAAGGGAGACCCATGAATTTTCCATAACAACCTACTTTCATGTTTTAGTTTAAATACTAATCTCTTCTTAACTAAAAATTACTGGGCTGGGCATTACTTATATATTATCCCCAGATAGGCAATCATATATTAGATGAATCATAATGATAGATGTTCTTAACTTAAGCAAAGAAGGAATATGTTATTATTTAGCGAAGTTACATAGTGTGACATTTCTATCAGACTTTAATGAAGATAAGGGGACTTTATTTTGGAAAGACAGCAAAGCAATCCAAGTCGCATGGTTGTTATTGAAGACAAACGGAGTGGTGAACGCTTTTTGGTAGATTTATTAAGAGGGCAGACATATGATAAAGAACAATATACAAAGATTACTTATGAAGTTCCATTAAAAAAGGAATTTTGGGATTTACCACGCCTAACTAAATCTAAATAGAAATTTCAAGTCTGTAGGTTCATGCATAGTACCAGAAAAGACACCCTGGTGGGTGTCTTTTCTGGTACTATGAGTGGACTTAAAATTAGCATAGTAGCTATAAAATATAAAACGCGTGCCCACTCAAAGATATTCTTTATGAGCGCCATAATAAGAACTAGTAATAAGCCTAGAAAGTTAGGTCGATTTGTTAAAAACTTCGCTTAGAGAAGGAATTCACTCATTAAGTTAATTAAAATTTTCTTAATAAGTAAAAAACTTAACTCTAAGACCCCAGCCCCCTTTCTTTGTTGCCGATATCCAGTTAATAAAGATTACTGACGAATTGGTTAAGCTCCATAAATATATAACTTCAGCTCCATAATTTTTGAAATATTCAAAAATAAATGAGCATCTATTTATAATACAAGTTTTATCTAGACAGTTTAACATTGGCACAAGTCATTGGGTAAGGATTGGTGTGGATTGCGAGGTTTATGTTCCTAGAAATTAGAAACAGATACAGAGGCCTTAGAAAGGGGTGCTTTTGACCTAAATTGTTTCATTTGTACACACTATGTATGCAATATATACATTTTTTATTATAGATAGTTTTATAGCTTAAACTTATTAACAATGCCTAAATTGATAGCATTGTTAATTGCAAAATGTTCAGGTTACCATTAACTTTTGGAGTTTTAAGGGAGGAGTATTATAGATGCCATAATGAACAATTGCTTTGAATATGTAAAGGCTGCAAAGTCAAATGGGGCTAGCTTATCGAGTTCAGCGGACTTTAGCTAAGGAAAAGTCATGTTGCGCTTTGACTGATGTTCACTAAAAGCTAAACAAGTTGATTAGAATTCTCTTAAAACCAGAAAGGAGTGACTGGATTGTGAAAATGTTTGAGTATATGGGGAAAGAAATATTTTCAAAATACGGACTTAAAGTGCCGAAGGGGAGAATGGTGAACAACCCGAAAGATGCTGCTCTTATAGCGAAGGATATCGGCGGAGCTGTAGTAATAAAATCTCAGGTGTTATCTGGAAAACGTGGCAAGGCTGGTGGAATTAAGTTTGCGGATAATCCTGAACAGGCCAAAGCTGCAGCACAAGAGATATTTGAAATGACCGTTCAAGGACATGCAGTTGAGATTTTACTTGTAGAGGAAAAGCTGAAAATTGACAAGGAATTTTATTTGGCTATCACTATAGATTTAGCAGCAAAGAGACCTGTCATCATTGCCTCGATCAAGGGTGGCATGGATATTGAAGAAGTCGCTGAAGATTACATTATTAAAGAACAAATCGATGTAGAATTAGGTATGCAGAGTTTTATTGCCAGTGATATTGTTAGACGAATGGGTGTAACTCTTAATAGCCCTCTAGGTAAAGAACTTGTAAGAACAATACGAACTTTGTATAGGATTTTTGTGGAGATAGATGCTGAGTTGGTGGAGATAAACCCGTTAGTTATTAGTGGTGATAAAGTCATCGCAGCGGATTCAAAAATTACTATTGATGACGCTGCACTTTATAGACAAAGAGAACTACCACGGGTAGAAGAGCGTACAGTAGTGGAGAAAACTGCTCATGATTTAGGACTATCTTTTGTTGAGCTCGATGGTGATATTGGGGTTATGGCTAATGGTGCCGGGATTACTATGGGTACACTTGATACTATAACTTATTATGGAGGAAAACCTGCTAATTTCCTTGACGCTGGAGGAGGAACAGGTGAGGAAGGTACTGCAAAAGCGTTAGAATTAATATTATCTAGGAATCCTAAGGCAATAGTTATTAACATATTTGGTGGAATTACTCGTTGCGATGATGTCGCAAGAGCCTTAGCTTCTGTGAAAAAAAATATTGGTATTCCAGTTCCTGTGGTCGTACGGTTAGTAGGTACCAACCAAGAAGCTGGGCGGGCAATACTTAAAGAAGTTGGCATTGAAGCCTATGATTTTATGCAGGATGCGATTAAGAAAGTGGTAGAGCTTTCTAAGTAATTAGAAGGGGAGGGCTTAGAATTGGCCATTATTATTGATGAAATGACGAATGTGCTGGTCCAGGGAATATCTGGTAAACAAGGTCTTTTCCATACAAAGCAAATGTTAAGCTATGGAAGCAAAGTTGTAGCAGGAACTTCCCCCGGTAAAGGTGGAACCACTGTCGAGGGAATACCAGTATATGATAGCGTTCGAGCTGTAATTGAGAAGCATCGGATTGATGCGTCGGTAGTTTTTGTTCCTGCGACTATGGCCAAAGATGCGGCTTTGGAAGCTTTGGAGGCGGGAATAAAAGTAGTTGTAGTTGTTACTGAACATATCCCTGTTCATGACGAAATGGCAATCGTTGCTTACGCAAAGCGGGTTAATTCGATTGTTATAGGACCAAACACATTTGGAATTGTATCTTCGGGTAAATGTAAGATCGGTATCCCGCCTAATCAATTCTTTATTCCTGGCCCCGTGGGTATTGTAGCTCGCTCAGGTACGCTCACTTACGAAATCGTTGGGAATCTCACAGCCCAAAACATTGGACAATCAACAGTTGTCGGGATGGGCGGTGATCGAGTAGTTGGGCTTACATTTGTCGATGTCCTTAAGAAATTTGAGCAAGATCCGGAAACTAAAGTAGTTGTATTAATTGGAGAAATTGGAGGTTTTGCTGAGGAAGAAGCTTCTCAATATATTAAAGAAATGACCAAACCGATAGTGGCTTACATTGCTGGAAAGAGTGCTCCCCAGGGTAAACAAATGGGTCATGCAGGAGCTATCATCGAGCGAGGTAAGGGAACTTACGAAGGTAAGGTAAAGGCATTAACAGAGGCTGGAGCAAAGATTGTTGAACTTCCTTTTGAGGTGCCGGGAATAATCAAGGAACTACTGCTTAAGCTATAAATAATTTTTGGTTTAAGACACCCACTTCATGGTAAGTGGGTGTTTTTATGTATTCATTAAGCTGTATGGTTTATATACTGGAAAATATAAAATGCCTAATCTGATTGTTTCAATTCCATACAAGTCTAACTACCTAATCCTCGAGGAACAAATCCACCATTGAAAAAAATTTCCATCAATAGTATCAAAATAAGTTGCAGGGCCCTAGGCCAATAAAGAATAATGAAAATTGTCTGAGTATTTCAAAGTATATTTCTTCTGTTGTGCCAGTTGGCATGCTTTTTGTAATGAAGAAATGGTAGCCTTTACAAAATCTCTATGCAAAAGGCGAATTGAGAGCTTGTGCTTGAGTGAGGTGAGAAAATACCCATTTGTAATTTGTACTTAAAATAATAGAAGAAGGACTCGTTTTTTTGGTTAGTAAATATATTTGCAAAAACCGTGATAACGGATAACGGTCGAGCTCTATGTTGCTTACTTGTTAATGCAACAAGCACTGGTCTGCAGTGCAAAAATCAAAGAAGGAGCTACAGATATTTTCTATCCTGGGAAAGACCAAACTGTTAAATTCTACGTGCTGAAGAGCTAGACTGTTTCTAGCATAGCCTGAGCTAATTTTTTAATAAATAGTCTAGTATTCAGAGAACTGTGAGAATAAAAAATGAGTAAAGATACGCTTATAGAGCTTATGCCGAAGTTCTTTTTTATCCCCGGGGAATGTAAGGGGCGATTTCCTTATAGCAATGGTTTGTTGATCGATTCCAGCTTAAGAGTGCTTGTTGATGCTGGGTTTGGACTTAGCCGCAGAGAGGAAATACTTAGAAACGGCGATGTGGATGTAATCATAAATACACACTTTCATCTGGATCATGCTTTTGGCAACAAATATTTCCCCAAAGCAGAAATATGGGCTCACGTCCTGGATGCACCTGCCCTGCGAAGTACAAAAGAATTTTTGGCCTATTCAGGACTAGATCATACACCGGATTTCCCAGAGGGATATCCCTTTCCCCATGGCATGCCAGGTCGAGCGGTAGGAAGAGAACTTGCAGAAGGGGAGATCTTGGACTTTGGAAATGTAGTCTTACAAGTGCTTCATACCCCGGGCCATACACCCGGGCATATCTCCCTCTATGAACCAAAGGAAGGCATATTGTTTTCCGGGGATATTGATTTGTCTCCGTTTGGGCCGTTTTATGGAAATACAAGTTCGAGTTTGGAGGAGTTTTCCAAGTCGATTAGACGACTAATTGATTTAAATCCCAAAGTACTGGTGACAAGTCATTCCCCGATCATTTCAGACAATATCCCCGAACGACTTAAAGAATACGCTGAGATAATTGACTTTCGAGCAACCAAAATATTACAAGCCTTGCGTGTTCCCAGGTCAAAACAAGAATTAATGGAGATGAAAATTATATATGATCACTATCCTGAACCTCAAAGCCTTTATAGATATTTTGAAGAGGTCATGATTGGAAAACACCTTCGGCACTTAATGGGGCTTGGAGAGGTCAAATTAATACCGAATCAAAAGTATAAGGCTTATGCCTGAAAGGTGGTAATGGGTTTGGATGTAAAAACAGCACTCATAGAGCGAAGAAGTATCCGTAAATACAAATCAGATCCTGTTCCAGAGGATTTACTGCAAGAATTGTTTGAGGCAGCTCGCTTGGCTCCTTCGGGTACCAATCATCAACCATGGCGTTTTGTTGTGGTTAAGAATCAGACGATTAAAGAACAAATCAGAGAGGCTGCCTTTAACCAAAAGTTTCTAAGTGAAGCTCCAATTTTGCTTGTTTGTTGTGCAGATCTTTCTTCCTATGCCAAGAACACCAGAAAAAGGGTACAAGAATTAGTTGATGCTGGAGTATTTGGACCTGAGGCTTTTGACAATTATCCGGGCATTGATCAAGAACTGGATGCTAACGCACTGAAGGGATTTATTCCACATGCCATGCTGAATGTTGCCCTTGCAATAGAGCATATTGCTCTGCGAGCTGTGTCCCTGGGTCTGGGTACCTGCTGGGTG
The DNA here is from genome assembly GCF_000231385.2 of Desulfosporosinus meridiei DSM 13257. Taxonomy (NCBI): domain Bacteria; kingdom Bacillati; phylum Bacillota; class Clostridia; order Eubacteriales; family Desulfitobacteriaceae; genus Desulfosporosinus; species Desulfosporosinus meridiei. The sequence goes on from NC_018515.1 coordinate 893,486, forward strand.
CAATTAATGAAAGCAAAGAAAATTGCTCAGATTCTGGAATTGCCCGATAATTTGGTGATCACTGCCTTGATGCCGGTAGGTTTTCCTGATCAAAGCCCCCCTTTACGTCCAAGGATAAATATAGAAGAGATTGTATATAGAGTACTTGAATAATATTTTTGGAGGTGCTCACTACTGAAGGTTGAAGATATTAAGAAAATATGTATTATTGGGGCCGGCAACATGGGCCATCAAATATCTGTGTGTTGTGCTTTGGCAGGGTATAAAGTATCCTGCACAGATATTTGTCGAGAAATGTAATAAATTGGTGGTGGGCAAGGAATTGCCACTTTCTTGGAAAGAGTATAATGGTTTAGTAAGTATTAAAAAAAATCCCCTGATCTTAGAAAGATCAGGGGCCTTGCCTTGCTTGTTAGCAAAGACCAAAAAACATTAAGTTAGAAAATTACAGAAGAAAATGAATTCTGATTTGACAGTTCGGAATATTCTTGAATATATGCAGAAAATTATTATGCCAGATACTTTTTGGCAAGTGTGCCTGTCAAAATAATAAAGATAACCCCAATATTAAGAAATCAATTTATCTATGGGGTTGTCCTCCCAATTTAGGAATGAGTGCTGAAGAGCCGGCTAAAGAGGAGATGGAGTGCGATTATCAAGAATATGTCCACTTTCGTAACTACTTGTTCGATAGATATAAAATCGATGAAAGCTTTCGACTAAGTGATTGGACAATCGAATAGGAGCACAAAGAAAGTGTGCATCCGATAGTTGCACTTTCTTTGTGCTCTTATAGAAATTCATCATCTGCCAGTACACATGAGGAGGAGTAGCTTTGAAAATCACTGACGAAGAGCTAAATATTATTAAGCAGACTATTCGAAATTTCATCAAGAAAGAGGTAGAGCCTTTAGGTGAGCAGATGGAAGAAGAGAACCATGTTCCACGCACTTTGTTAGATAAAGCAGCTGGTATTGGTTTATTCGGCTTGAGCACGCCTGAAAAGTATGGTGGCTTAGGGGCTGGAATGGTCGGAAAAGTTATGGTTTACGAAGAGTTAGGTAAAGGCCCGAATTGTTTCTGTTCGATTATAGGCTGTCATAATGGGATTGGCAGTGTCGGTATTGTTGAGTGTGGCAATGCAGAACAAAAAGAGCGTTATCTGCCAAAAATAGCAAGCGGTGAACTGATCGGAGCTTTTGCACTAACGGAAGCATCTGCCGGCTCAGACCCAGGCAGTTTAAAGACGACGGCAGTGCTTAAGGGTGATCGTTATATTCTCAACGGTACTAAGCAGTTCATCACTAACAGTGACGTTGCAGGTGTTTTTACGGTGATGGCAGTAACTGATAAAAGCAAAGGAAGTAAAGGGATTACTTCTTTTATCGTAGAGCGGAACTTTAAAGGTTTTAATGTGGGGAAATTCGAGAAAAAAATGGGCTTGCATGGTTCTCAAACAGCAGAGCTAATCCTTGAGGATTGTGAAGTGCCGGTTGAAAATGTATTAGGCGAGTTGGGGCAAGGTTATGTTAATGCCTTGAAGATCTTAGCTAACGGGCGAGCCGGACTGGCAGCCAGGAACTTGGGTTCCTGTGAAAAACTATTGGAATTGAGTATGCAATACGCGTTACAGCGTGTGCAATTTGGTAAGCCAATTTTCGAGAACCAAATTATCCAGCATTATTTGGCTAACATGGCTATAGAAATAGAGGCCCTGCGAAGTTTGACTTATGACGTTGCCCGAAGAATAGATCAAGGTGAAAAGATCATAAAAGAGGCTGCTATTGTAAAAGCCTTTGGTTCGGAAGTCTTCGGTCGGGTAGCTGATTTGGCTGTTCAAATTCATGGCGGTATGGGGTATATGCGGGAATGTCAAGTGGAAAGATTCTATCGTGATGCAAGGATTGCCCGCATTTATGAAGGTACCTCGGAAATTCAACGTAATATTATTGCAGCCCAGCTGAAAAAGGAATATGCGTTATAGTTAAGGAGGTTACGAGATGCAGGAGGCAGTCATAGTATCAGGGGTGCGTACAGCGGTCGGAAGAGTAGGTGGTACTCTTAAGAATGTAGATGTAGACTATCTTGCAGCCCATGTGATCAGGGAAGTGCTCAAACGCAGCGGAATTCCAGACCCAGCGGTCGATGAAGTTATCTTTGGACATACCAAACAAAGTGCTGACAATCCCAACCTTGCTCGTTTAGCCCTTTTAAGGGCAGAGATGCCGGAAGAAATACCTGCTTACACGGTACACCGACAGTGTGGCTCAGCTCTGACAGCTTTAAATAATGCTGTCCAATCTATCTGGGCAGGCACTTCTGAAACGGTTATGGCCGGTGGAGCAGAAAGCATGAGTACAGCTCCTTACTATCTAAGGAACGCTCGGTACGGATATCGTATGGGAAATGCGGAGATTATTGATTCTAATACAGAGAGTCAGCCGCGCTGTCAGCCTCAGGAACGTTATGGATATCTGACAATGGGATTAACAGCGGAAAATTTGGCTGAGAAATATGAGATCAGCCGCCAGGAGCAGGATGAATTTGCCCTCTTAAGTCAAGAACGAGCCTTAAAGGCTATTGAGAAGGGATTGTTTAAAGAAGAGGTAGTTCCCTATGAAATCAAAGATAAAAAGAATACCGTGATCTTTGATAAGGATGAACATCCAAAGGGAACCAGCATGACTCAGTTGAGTAAATTAAAGCCAGTGTTTAAAGAGAATGGATCAGTAACCGCAGGGAATTCAAGTGGTCGAAATGATGGGGCAGCGGTATTGATGGTGACCACCCCAGACAAGGCCATAGAATTTGGATTAAAACCCTTGGCCCGAGTTGTTGGGATAGGGGCCAAGGGAGTTCCTCCCCAAATTATGGGTATCGGGCCAGTGCCAGCAACTCAAGCGGCTCTTAAGATGGCCGGGTTGTCCTTGAATCAGATCGACCTAATAGAATTAAATGAAGCTTTTGCCGCTCAGTCATTGGCAGTGATCAAAGAGCTTGGACTGGACCTCAACAAAACAAATGTTAATGGAGGAGCCATTGCGCTTGGGCATCCTTTAGGCGCAACAGGTGGAATTATTATGATAAAATTACTCAATCAATTAAGGCGTACGGGTAAGAGATATGGCTTAGCAACTATGTGCATAGGAGGAGGTCAGGGTATCTCTACAATCGTTGAAAACCTTTCAGTTTAAATCTTAACTAATGGAATCAGATATTTTCAGGAGATACTTATAAGTGAGTATCTATTATTCAACTGAGTTTTTACGTCAACTCTTAAGCTAAGCTATACATTGAGTTTCAGAACCAAGATTGCTGTCTCATAATGATGTCCGAGGACATCATTATGAGACAGATTTGTTCGGGGGATTCCAGCTAAAGACAATTAAGCATGTCCAACAATTCGACAGCGCTGTCGAATTGTTGGACATGCCTGGATTAGGTTTATTATTGTCAGCTTAACAAGAGTTATCATTGTAAAATTACTCCTAGGTTATAAACATCAAAGGTCGTCTCATAATGAATGTCTGAGGACACTCATTATAAGACGGCCCTTCTTTTTTGCACTTCTAAAGCTGATAGTACAAAAAAGGAAACATTGAATTAATAAAATGTACGTTAATAAAACATCTCAGGACATTAATAACCTTCTGGGAAAAATTATTTCAGAATTTTTAGATTTAATTAGGTAATATAAAATTCTATTAAAACGAACCAAGAAGGTGCATGGGGATTAGCAACTTTTATTAAGATAATATTCTCGGAATAGCCTATGCAAAACGTTGAGACTCGTCAGAGTTAAGATTGGCATGAAACTTGCTTATTGAGATGTAAAACCTTTCATTTAATTAAAAAGGGAGGATTTGAAGGAATCTAGTATGGAGTTTGATTTGCATACTCATACCAGTCAAGGTTCAGCTTGCAGTCGTATGAACATTTGGGACTTGATTCAAGCAGCGTGTCAGAAGGGTCTAGACGGCATTTGCGTTACAGAGCATGATTATTGTTGGGATTCAAGAGAATTGGCCAAATTTAGTGCTGAAAGTGGTATACAAATTTATGGTGGAATAGAACTAAGTACCTCAGTAGGGGAAATATTGGTATACGGAGTTCACCAATCATTATTAAATCTTCGCGATGACTTACCCAGGTTAGCACAATTTGTGCATGACTCGAAAGGCGTGATGGTTGCTGCTCATCCCTTTAGAGCTGATTTTGCCTATTCCGTATTTTCAAGGGAAGAACGTGGCTTGGAGTCAATCGAAGTGGAGGTGATGTGCCGGAGGCCAATATTTGACTTTGTAGATGCTTTAGAAGTTTACAATGGTAGAAGCAATTGGCAGGAAATCCGCGCCGCAAGAAATGCTGTGAGCATCTTAGGTAAGATTGGAACCGGAGGAAGCGACGCACACAATATCCTCAGTGTGGGATCTTGTATAAGCGTGTTTGAAGATTCAATTCGTAATGAGGCCCAATTGATAGCTCAGTTGCGAAAAGGACGTATTCGAGCAAAGAAAAAGGAGGTTACGTAATGTGTTGGGTATGTGATAAATATGGTAATGGGGAAAAGTGGTATCTTAACCCGGAAAACTATGCGCGGCGCCTGTATAAGGTGCGCAAAGAAGGCAAAGAAGCTGCTGGAGCGGATGCCGACCCACAGGCAGCAGGAATGGGTGCGGGTGTGGTGGCAGAGTTAGTCAAAGCCCGTATCAGTGGGGATTTGGAGTGGGAAAACGAGATCAAAAGAGATGCCCTAGAACATGCTTATCAGACTCACTTCGGACAAGTGGTTACACTTGATGAATATCTTCAAATTCTGGATATTGCCTATCCTTTAGCGAAAATGACCTGCGGATGTCGTCGAGTGCAAAGGGGTATGCCTGATGATGAGAACTTCACCTGTATGGGTATTGGACCCGGTATGTATAAATGGGAACGTTGGCCTGAGACTTATCATGGTGGGGTAGAGTTTGTCACACCGGAAGAAGCTAAAGAATGGGCTATGATGAACCACAAAGAAGGTCGAGTGCAAACTGTTGATGTGTTTGGTACTCCATATATCGGAGGGCTTTGTCAATGCGAGTATCCTGGATGTGTTGCAGTAAGAAATCGAATTGACTATGATTTTAAGTTTTTATTGAAAGGGCATTCAGTGGCTAAAGTCGATCGAGAGAAATGTGTTGGCTGTAAAAGCTGCCTAAGTCGTTGTCAGTTTAAAGCACTAAATCTTGAAGTCTATACGAGCAAAGCGTATATAGATTTGGATCAATGCTTTGGCTGTGGACTCTGTGTGACGGCATGCCCAAGTGAAGCTATTGAGTTAGTAGACAGACAAAGTTTGCCTGGATTAGCTGAGAACTGGTAAGGGGAGGGAACTGTTAATGATTGCTCAAATCGGCATTGACTATAACTTATGTAAAGATCCCTTGAACTGTCGAAAGTGTTTAAGTGTATGTCCATCAGTGGTCTTCGTTTGCGGACCTACAAAGGTTTGGAAGGGAAGAGAGAGTGATCCGAGTGAATATCGGATCGTAGGTCGATATTTTGACAAATGTTCAGGGTGTGGCGACTGTGTGAAGGCGTGTCCTATCGATGCTATACAGCTCAGTTTTGCCCCCCGTGATCAATTAGCTCAGAAATTCAAAGAAGAAAGGGCAGCTCAAATTAAAGAACGCAATTCTTAACATTCCGGGAACTGAAACTATGAATTTGAAGGGGAGTTTTTAGTATGGCTGTGGATTTTAAGGTTTTGCAAAAAATAAAAGGCAACCCTAGCACTGAGGTAGCCCCTGAGCGTAGGTTAAAGATTAACCCCGGACAGGATTATGTCTATGATTTGCCTAAGGAACTTATTTTTGCTGTAAATGCAGAATTTCCTGTGGAAAGTCTTTTTAACTCGGATAAAGAAATTGGCGCAGATCTTTTGGAAGAAAAGGGAAAGTATTTTATGGCAGTCCTGATAAAAAACACAGATTCAGAAGTCTTCCGAGATCGGACTGCGGATATGATCGAACGAGTTGCTGAGCAAACCGGAATTCGTTTTCCTCACGTCTTTGAAAGATATGTTGAGCATGCAATTTTGGCTCTGCGTCCCAGAGATGCTTGGACTGTCACTGAAGCGACTACAAAGCAATTAAAGGTTCGCAGTTTTAACTGCTCTTTAGGAAAAAGGTTTTCTGAAAAAGGAATTGATTGCCGGTCATTCTGCTTTGCGGCTTATCAAGCAGCAGCGGAAAAAGTCGGAGTTCCAGTCAATATAACTTGTAATAACGATGCTAACGACGGCGGGCTATGTGAACTCGCTTTTCAAAAGCAATAAGGAGGCCGAACTGTGCACATCGGACATAACGCAGATGATCTGGATCATGAAAGTTTGGCTATGAGGCATCTGGGTGAGGGGATTCTCAAGGAGCGTGCCGGTTATCTTTATGAAGCTTTAAACGAGTATATGTTAGCCGGTGCCCTTGACCCAGAATCTGAATTCATTAAAGAAAAGCTGAGTGAATTGAAAAGGAAAATGGGCCTTTAAAGAGAATGGTTATTACCTATTTGGCAAAGGTGGGCAGAGGAGTATGATTAGTAAAGAATTAATCGGCCGCGAAAGTGAAGCAATAGCTTTAAAAATTAGACTTGAAGACGTACGCAGGTTTGCTGAAGCCATTGGAGTGCGGTTCGATGGCCGAGTTCCTGCTACCTTTGTAGGAACATTGGTTCAAGCAAACATACCAGGAGTACAATTGCCGACTCCCGGTATGATTCACGGTGAACAAAGAATAACATACTATCGACCGCTCAATGTGGGGGATAGCCTAACGTATAAGAAGAGCATCAAAGACGTTTACGAAGGTCGCGGCAAGTTCGGGAAGAATACTTTTATTGTGCTTGAAACAACGGGGTATGATTTGACTGGGGAATTGGTGTTTTCCAGTAGTTCTGTCCTAATCCAGCCATCTAAGGAGGAAGGGGAATGAAAAGTCTATTAGATTATCAGGTTTCAGATCAACTTCCTGTCCGTGAATGGATCCCGAGCGATTTGCAAGTTCGCCAGTATGCCGAAGCTTCAGGGGATTTTAATCCTATTCATCTTGATGACGATTATGCACGCCAAGCAGGCTTGGAGGGAACAATTGTCCACGGAATGTTAACTATGGCCCAAATGGCGGCCATGGTAACAGATTGGATGGGTGAAGAAGGAATTATCAGTAAATTCAATGTGCGTTTTGAACAAATAGTACGACCAGGAGATATAATTACATGTTCTGGAAATATAAAAGTCCGCTCTGAAAACACCTTGGTTTGTAATTTAGAGGCCTTTAACAACCAACAGAAACGAGTTATGTCAGGACTAGCACATGTTTCACTCAGGCGATGAACGTTCATTCAAGATCCTTGTGTGCGGATTTATATACACTTTAACAAATTAATGCTCCAGAAACAAAAAAGACTTAGATTAGGTCTTTTTTGTGTTTCTGGGGCATTGATATAGTATAATATTAAGAATATTTAAACTATTACCAGAGATTTTCCTTTACTTCAATTGGCTTACTCCTATATAATGATTACAAAATAAGTTTAAATGGGGGATAATCATGAGTGTCGGAGCCCATGCAGTCACAACCAGCGATTTTCCACGATGGGATAGAGAACTTTTGTTCCAGATATTGGATAGTATTCATGATGTTGTGCTCGTTATTGATTCCGATACAACGATTGTTTATGCAAATGAGGCTTATGCAAAAATTCTTGGGGTACCTGTGGCCAAAGTATTAGGACGGAGATTAGATAAAATTGAGCCAAAAGCAGCAGCTATAGAGATATTACATACAGGTAAGGCAACCAGTGGCAGAGACTACTTAGAATCTTTAGGTATCGATGTAGTAGGCAGCTCCTTCCCTTTATATAATGGAGAAGTAATTATTGGTTGTGTTTCAACATTCAAGAATATAACAGAAGTTGTTCAATTAAACCGTGAACTTCAACAAACAAAAGGTTTGGCCGATTATTTAAAAGAGCAGTTAGAACAATGGGAACACCTGCCGCTTTCTTTTAAAGAATATGTAGGACAAAATAGAAATGTAAAAGAGACCTTAATCTTGGCAGCTAAGGTTGCCCGCACGGATAGTACAGTATTAATCCGTGGTGAAAGTGGTGTTGGTAAGGAAGTATTAGCTAGAGCAGTACATAATAGCAGCCGTCGTAAAGATAAACCTCTGATTAAAGTGAATTGTGCTGCAATCCCTGAAGATCTCATCGAGAGTGAACTGTTTGGCTATGAAGATGGAGCTTTTACCGGGGCCAAAAAAGGGGGAAAACTTGGTAAATTTGAGCTGGCCCATGGCGGTACAATCTTTTTAGACGAAATTGGGGATATGAGCTATACAATGCAAGCGAAATTACTAAGAGTCTTGCAAGAGAAAGAGTTTGAAAGAGTCGGGGGAACTAAAACTATCAAGGTTGATATTCGGGTGATCGCGGCCACCAACCGAGATTTGGAAAGTATGATTAAACAAGGTACTTTTAGACGAGATCTATATTATCGCTTAAATATTGTCCCTCTTAATCTAAATCCCTTACGAGAACGCAAAGATGATATTTTAGCTCTCGCTAAAACATTTTTAGATCAGTTTGCCCGTGAGGTTGGGCATGAGTTAACTCTCGCTCCCCAGGTTGTTGGTTTTTTCCAAGAGTATGATTGGCCGGGCAACATTCGAGAGCTGCAAAATGTTTTAGAGCACGCAAGTATAGTGTGCAGTGGCCTGACAATAGAGATGTATCATCTGCCAGGTCAAATATTACCGACGCATGAGGAGCAATTAAAACAGAAGAAACCTTCTTCGGTTAAAGAAATTGTTGCTTCCGTTGAAAAAGAACTAATCCTCTCAGCCTTAGTAACTCATAAAAACAACCGTACGAAGGCAATGAAGGCTCTGGGCTATTCAAGGAGAGTATTTTACGATAAGTTACACAGATATGGTATAGACTAACAATGATTTGTGCGTTTTACGCACGGTTTTAAAATCGAGAATTAAGCTTTGTACCAATTTCCATACAGATTGTAAACCTCCAGTCAGGCAAATTTGCTTGACTGGAGGTTTATTTTACACTTGGCAGAAATAACTTGATAGTGCTGGTTTTTTTAAGGGTAACTTTTCCCCGTTTTAAGTAACTAGGAACCCGACTATTGCTGGTTTTACTACTATGTAAGGATGCTAGCGCTAATGTCTCAATTATTCTAATTTGACCAGTTTGGGAGTTTGTTAAAATAAGTTTCTAATCAGGCATGATTTTTGCTAGTCTTGAATGCTGAGTCAGTATTCAGAAAATTTAAAGAAGTCTATTCTTGTAGGGAGGTAATGAAATGGCTTATGAAACAATCCTTGTAGAAATAGAGGACGGCATAGCAATGCTTACGCTTAATCGTCCTGCGGTACTTAATGCTCTTAATGATCAAGTTTTCAGCGAACTGGCAGAAGCCGCTGCGAAGATTGCCAATGACCCCTCGGTAAGGGTAATAATTATTACCGGTGGTGAGAAGGTGTTTGCGGCCGGTGCGGATATTGGGCAGATGGCTTCTGCTACCGCAGTTGAAGTGACAATTAGTAACAGACCTTCCCATCGAGCCCTCCAGATCATTGAAAATATGCCTCAGCCTGTCATTGCTGCCATTGCAGGATATGCTTTGGGAGGCGGGTGTGAACTGACCCTGGTAGCGGATGTGCGCATAGCAGCGGACAACGCCCAGTTTGGCTTACCGGAAATAAAGCTGGGCATTCTGCCGGGAGCAGGAGGAACCCAGCGTTTACCTCGTTTAATTGGTGCTGGTAGAGCAAAAGAACTTATATTCAGCGGGGATTTTATCAAAGCTGAAGAAGCCTTACGCATAGGTCTAGTCAATAAAGTCGTGCCTGCTGATCTGTTATTCTCTGAAGCTAAGAAAATGGCCAAGCGATTTGCAGATCGAGGGGCTGTGGCTTTACGTATGGCTAAATCCTCTGTGAATGAGGGGCTTAGAATGGATCTTGAAGCAGGGCTGCAGTATGAACATAAGTGTTTCAGCCTTCTTTTTGCAACTGAGGATCAAAAAGAAGGGATGAAAGCTTTTTTGGAAAAGAGACCGGCAAAATTTCTGGGCCGTTAGGAATCTATGAAGAAATACTTAATGGGTTAGATTGTTTAGAAAATCCTGTCGATTTTAAAACTAACCATAAATTGAAAGGGGTTTGAATATGAGGACTAGAGCTCAGTATATTGAGAGATTAGGAAAGATGAACAACAACCTCTATTGCAATGGACAGAAAATGGATAGGCTTGATGAGCGTCAAGAAGGAACGATTAATGTTATGGGCTTAACCTTTGATGCAGCTTGGGATCCGGCTAGTAAGGAACTATGTACTGTGACATCTCATCTTACCGGAGAAATTATTAATCGTTTCAACCATATTCATCAGAGCGTAGAGGATCTGCATAAAAAGCAAGATATGACACGATTTATGTGTAATAAGGTGGGGCAGTGTATTCAAAGGTGTATGGGAATAGATGCAGCTAATGCCATTAATGCCGTTTCTTACGAAGCACAAAAGTCACCAAAAGCTAAAACCGCTTATCATGATAACTGGCTTAAGTGGCTGGAAAGATTTCAAAGGGAGGATCTAGTCGCAAGCTGCGCCCAGACCGACGTTAAAGGTGCTCGTCTTAAACGGCCGGCTGAACAGGAAGATCCGGACATGTACGTGCATGTGGTGGAAGAAAGGAGCGACGGCATCATAGTTCGTGGTTCTAAAGTCCACATTTCTGAAGCCTCCATCTCTGATGAAATCCTGGTTGTTCCTAATCGGGCTCTCAAAAAGGGTGAAGAAGCTTATGCCTTGGCTTTTGCTGTACCATCTGATTACGAAGGAATAAAGCAGGTTGTTCATATACACAATCCTCGTAAGCGTGACCATTATGAGAGGGGAATTGAGTATGGCTATACCGATTCTTATATCATCTTTGAGGATTGTTTCATTCCTTGGGAAAGAGTTTTCCTATGTGGGGAAGTTCAGCACGGAGGTATTGCTGCTCTTTTGTTTGCCTTGTTCCATAGGCATTCCTACTCCGGATGTAAGCCGGCCATGCTCGATTATGTCATCGGTCTGAGCGGTCTGGCAGCAGAAATTAATGGTATTGAGAATACGCCCCATGTGCGTGAGATGTTATCGAAACTAATCATGACGGGTGAACTGGGTTATGCAGCAGGTTATACTGCTTCTGATTTAGGTAAGCCTGAAGTCTATATTCCAGGTGTGGGAGTTATGAAGTATGGGCCCGGTGGCTATATTCCCAATTCAATCTATGCCAACGTAGGCAGGTGTCTAACCGGGGAGGCAGTTTTCCATGAGCAAGAAATTCTCTGCAATATTGCTGGTGGTATGCCGGCAACCTTCCCTTATGAAAAAGACCTTGCAAATCCAGAAACTAAACAATTGTTGGAAAAATATCTGAACAGAAATCCGAAAATCCCCATTGAGGATCAAATCAAGTATTGGCTGAATTTTGTTGACTTTGGACTTTCCAGTTTTTCTGGGCCTACTCAATATGGTGCTTATCATGGCGGTGGATCGCCAATTATGGAGCAGATTGCCATTACATCCCAATATGATCTTGAATCAAAAAAGGATATTGTGCGGGCAATTGCAGGTATGTCAGCAAGGACTACAAAAAAATAACCGTAAGAAGAGGTATTCTTATACGAAAGATTTCAGAGTTTTATCAAGAAATGTAGTAATAATGGCTAAACAGAGAGGATGGTTGCCATGGCTAGTAATTTCCTTTTTAGCAATCGGGATCATAAATTTATCATCAAAGAGTGGCTGAATGGAGGGAAAATTCTCGGCTTAAAACGCTTTCAGGACTATCTGAGTATTGAGGATGTCGATGGAATTCTCGATCAGTCTTTAAAAGTGTGCAAAGAGGTTGTCGCTCCTACAAACGATGATGGGGACACAATAGGAGCAATTTTCAAGGATGGAAAAGTAACTGTTCCGCCATCCTTTCATAAGGCCTACAAGTATATCCAAGAAAACGGGTGGGGGGCCAGCAATAGTGACGTAGAAGGAGAGGGCGCACTTCCGGAGATCCTTAATCAAGCTGTACGGGAGTTTATTATTGGTGCTAACCCGTCAATGTCCCCTTATATTGGCTTGAGTGGTGGTATTGGTTCGGTGATTAAAGCCTTTGGATCACCGGAACAGATTGCCCTTTATACGCCAAAAATGTTCCAGGGGATTTGGGAAGGAACTATGTGTTTAACTGAACCCGGTGGGGGTTCTGATGTTGGAGATATGACCTCAAAAGCTTACGCGACAGAGAATCCCCTAATTTATAAGATGAAAGGCACAAAGTGTTTTATTACCGGCGGAGATCACGATCTGACTGAAAACATCATTCATTTAGTATTAGCTCGGGTCGATGGAGCGGCACCAGGCACAAAAGGTTTGTCCTTATTCATTGTACCCAAGATCTGGGTTAATGAAGACGGAAGTTTGGGAGAGTCCAACGACGTTTCTACAGTTGGAATTGAACACAAAATGGGTCTTAAGGGATCTTCGACGGCAGTGCTTAGTTTTGGAGAAGAAGGTCAATGTCGGGGTGTGTTATTAGGAAGCGCACCTGATGAGAGAGGTTTTGGACAGGGCATGGCCCAGATGTTTAAGATGATCAATGGATCACGGTTAGATACAGGACACAGCGCCCTGGCAGTGGCAACTGTAGCCTACAATAATTCTGTACATTACGCTAAAGAACGTGTTCAGGGTCGACCCATTCACAATCCCAAAGGGGATAGAGTTCCGATTATTCAACATGAAGACATCCGTCGTATGTTGCTGACTCAAAAGGCAACCTTGGAAGCAATGAGAGCGATGATTTTCCAAGGCTACTTCTTTCAGGATTTAATTGAATTTGGGGATGATCCTGCTGATGTAGCTAAGGCAAAACGTTTCATTGAAGTTATAACACCTCTTGTTAAAGCCTACTGCTCTGACCAAGGTTGGTTGATGATTACCGAAGCCATTCAGGTTTTAGGAGGGTATGGCTTCACAGAGGAGTACCCGGTGGCTCGTCAAGCAAGGGATGTCAAGATCTATTCAATCTGGGAAGGAACTAATTTCATTCAATCCATGGACTTAGTGGGACGCAAATGGAATTTGGATAAAGGAACCATCTTCAAAGAATGGATTATGGAAATAGCTGAGTTTGTGCAGGTGAACCAGAATCATGAAACCTTTGCCCGCGAGTTCCAGGTACTGGGCAAAGCATTGTTGGCATATCAAGACTTATTAGGTACAGTGTTAGGCTATTTCAAAGAAAATATCAGACTTGTTCCTTTGTACAGTACAAGAATTCTTAGGATTACTGCGGAACTGTATAGCGGTTATTTACTCATACAACAGGCAATTGTGGCGCAGACAAAACTAAACCAAGGCAATGAGGATAAAGACTTTTACCAAGGGAAAGTACAGAGTGCCAGATTTTATATTCTAAATATTTTGCCTGATGTTATGGCGACTGTGAAGATTATCAAGGAAGCAGATACTTCGGCTATTGATATTCCGGAAGGGGCATTTTAACAATGAGAATAGAGGATGTTAAGAAAATATGTGTCATTGGTGCAGGAAATATGGGGCATCAAATAGCTTTGAGTGCAGCATTAGCTGGCTTTAAGGTCAGCTGTACGGATATCAGCCTTCAAATGCTTGAAAAAGCCGAAGAATTTGCCCGCACTTATTTGCCAGAGCGAGTTAGCAAAGGTAAATTAACTCAACAAATGGCAGACCAAGGATTGTCCAATATTTCCTTTACCCAAAGCCTTGAAGAAGCAGCGGGAGATGCCGACTTTGTCATTGAGGCTGCAGTGGAAATGATTAACGTAAAGCGCAAGCTCTTTGCGGATTTAGACAGGATTACTCCTCCTCAGGCAATTTTGGCAACCAATAGTTCCTTTATTGTCAGTTCTAAGATAGCAGATGCCACAAAACGTCCGGATAAAGTATGCAATATGCATTTTTTCAATCCTGCCCTTGTCATGAAGCTTGTTGAGGTAGTACAAGGCCCGCATACTTCTACGGAAACTGCACAGTTAACAATGGATTTATGCGAAAAGATGGGCAAGAATGGTGTTTTACTTAAGAAGGAGATCTACGGATTTTTAGTTAATCGAATCCTTGCAGCACTTCACCATGAGGCTCAGTTTTTGGCTGATATGGGGATTGCCACACCTGAGGAGATTGATGTCGCAGTAACCAATGCCTTAGGTCATCCCATGGGCCCTTTCCGTTTGCTGGATTTCACGGGCATAGACCTAGCTTATTATATCGGTATGGAAAGGTATCAAGAAACTCAAGATCTTAAAGATAAGCCTTCGCCATTAATTGTAGAGAAGTTTGCTAAGGGAGAATGGGGTAGGAAGACGAAAAAGGGTTTTTACGCTTATGAGTGAACTCCGCCATCTCACCAATCAATCTTTCAAAGGAGAAGGTAGTTTCAATGATCAAAAAAGCAGTTTCACTTGTTAAAGTAACGGATGTTTATGAATCTCTTCAAAAATGTCTGAGATTGTGCGATGGACTTGCTGGTCTAAATACGAAGGATAAGATCCTAATTAAACCGAACATCGTCAGTTGGGACTTCGATTTGCCTTTTCCTCCTTACGGTGTCATTACCACTAGTGCAGTGATGGGTGCTTTGGTTCGTATTTTGGCGGAGCATGGTTTTAATGATTTGACAATTGGTGAAGGCGCAGTTCTTACGTCAAAGCCCCAGGGAGATGCTGTTTATGACAGGATTGGATATAAAAAGTTACAAGAACGTTTTGGTGTTAAACTTGTGGACTTTAACCAAGGAGAATTTAAAACTGTAGACTACGGAGAAGGTTTACTACTGGATGTAGCCAAATCTGCTTTGGAAGCAGACAAAATTATTAATGTACCCGTTTTAAAAACTCACAATCTAGCAAAAGTGTCTTTGGGCATCAAAAATCTCAAAGGGTGCCTCAATAAGAAGTCAAAACAGACTTGTCATGGTGTGGGCGATAAGGAACTAAGCAGCATGTTTCCTCGAATTATTGAAAAGTTACCCGTCACCTTGACTATCATAGATGGCCTTTATACCTTAGAAAAAGGTCCCGGACCAACTGGAAAGGCGTTTAGAAAAGATCTCTTGATAGCGTCACGCGATCCTTTTGCTTGTGATCTTGTAGGGTCGGCTGTCTTAGGTTATGAAGCGAAGGAGGTGATCCATCTAACCAATTATGCCCAACGTCATGGCTGTAGTTTAGAACTGTCAGATTATGAGGTCAGAGGGGAAAGTGTCAAAGATCATCGGGAATATGTGGACTACGATTGGGAATGGTCAGAAGATGATACCGGTCCCATCGGATTTCAAAAAAGGGGAATAACAGGACTGTCAATTCGCAAGTATGACAGCAGTTTGTGCACAGGCTGTTCAGTTCAGTATAATCCAATGCTGATACTTTTCGGATCAGCTTTTAATGGGGAGCCTTTCCCCAACGTAGAGCTAGTCAGCGGCAAGCAGAAGCTCGCCTCCAGCGGCTTTGACAAGACAGTTCTCTTTGGAAAGTGCGCTTGTCACTTGAATAAAGAGAATCCCAATATTAAGAAGGCTATCCCACTTTGGGGGTGTCCGCCTGATTTAGAAAAGTTCGTTGAGGCCTTGGATGAAGAGGGGATTAGGTGCGACTATAAAGAGTATGTGCGTTTTCGGCACTACTTGATAGGTCGTTACCAAGAGGAGGATGGTTTTAAGATTGGCGATTGGTCAATTGAATAATTATGAACATTAAGTAGAGAGTTAAAAAAATACCAAGAAACTCAAGAAATGAGAGGAGGATTTAAATGCAGATTCATAAAGTTGCGGTAATAGGATCAGGTGTTATGGGAAGTACGATTGCAGCACTTTTGGCAAATGCCGGGATCCCAAGCCTGTTACTGGATATTGTACCATCTAAGCTTTCAGCAAAGGATGAGGCTGCAGGATTGACCCTGGAAGACCCTAAGGTTCGAAATAGCATTGCCGAAGGGAATAAAAGCAAGCTCATAAAAATGAATCCCGCTCCACTTTTAGTGCCGGAGTTTGCAGATCGTATAGAGGTAGGAAACCTAAGCGATGATTTAGGACGCTTAAATGAAGTGGATTGGGTCATTGAAGTTGTGGTCGAGCGCCTCGATATAAAAATTGATCTTTTCCAAAAGATTGCTGCAATTGTTCGGCCGGGGACTATTGTTAGTTCAAATACTTCAGGGATTTCCCTAAAAGCAATGGTTGAGGGGCTTCCAGAGAGCTTTACGAATTATTTCTTGGGAACCCACTTTTTCAATCCTCCACGTTATATGAAACTTTTAGAGATCATACCTGGCCCCAATACTGATCCCGAGGTTGTCAAATTCATGGTCGAGTTTGGAGAACGTGTCTTAGGCAAAGGGGTGGTTATGTGCAAGGATACCCCTAACTTTATTGCTAATCGGATCGGTGCTATTGGTTCACCGGTTATACTTAAGGAAATGCTTCGAACAGGATTAACTGTAGAGGAAGTCGATGCCTTAACCGGACCGGTTATGGGCCGTCCAAAGAGTGCCTCATTCCGCACCATAGACCTTGTCGGGTTAGATACCTTTATTCATTCAAACAACAATGTTGCTGAAGGTGTACCTGGCGAAAAAGACAGTTTCATACTGCCCGAGTTTATTCATACTATGTTGAAAAGTGGTTGGTTAGGGGATAAGACCAAGCAGGGTTTTTACAAAAAAACTAAAGGGCCACAAGGTAAAGTCATTGAAGTCTTGGACATTAATACTTTGACCTATGGCCCGCAGAAAAAGGTTCAATTTGCTTCCTTAGATAAGGCCAAACAAGCTAAGGGGTTGCCGGAAAAGCTCCGCACTTTGGTTAATGGTGAAGATGTGGGAGCTGAGTTTGCTTGGAATATTTTGAAAGCATCCCTGCTTTATGCAGCTACCATTGTCAAGGATATTGCCGAGGATATTACAGCCATCGATCAAGCCATGCGTTGGGGATATAACTGGGAAATGGGCCCCTTTGAATTATGGGATGCTTTAGGAGTTAAAGCAATTGCTGATCGTATCCAAGCCGAAGGCGGCACCGTCCCACCACTTGTGGAAGAACTGCTTTCTAAAGGGTATACAAGTTTCTATCGGAAGACGGAAGATGGACAGACGGCATATTATAGCGATGGGAATTATCATCAAAAAACCGTAAGCCCTTATGCCTTTTCCTTTAAGCAAGCTCATAAAGCCGGTAAAGTTATTATGGGGAACGCCGGAGCAAGCTTAATTGATCTTGAAGATGGAGTCGCTTGCTTAGAATTTCATTCCCCTAACAATTCTATTGGCGAAGATATCGTAACCATGATCCAAAAATCACTTCAAGAAGTTGAAAAGAATTACCTGGGTATGGTTATCGGAAATCAAGGAAAGAACTTTTGCGTAGGTGCAAACCTGATGCTCATTCTCATGGAAGCGGAAGAAGAGAATTGGGATCAAATTGACGTAATGATTCGTGCCTTACAAGATCAGACAATGGCTTTGAAATATGCTAAGAAACCTATTGTTGCGGCTCCTTTTGGGATGACACTTGGTGGCGGCGCAGAAATTTGCTTGCATACTCACTCTATTCAAGCCTCTTCAGAAACCTATATGGGACTCGTGGAAATGGGGGTTGGCTTAATCCCCGGCGGCGGCGGGACCAAAGAAATGGCTGTAAGAGCAATGGACGGGATTCTTCCCGGTATTCAAGTGGCGCCAGATTATTTCTTTGCTAAGCGGTTTGAAGCAATTGCTATGGCCCAAGTTTCAACAAGTGCCGAAAAAGCTCGTCAGCTGGGTTACTTGCGTGATCATGATCGTTACAGTATGAATTCTGAACATATCATTTTAGATGCTAAGGCCAGAGTGATTGATTTGGCACGAAACTTCAGGCCGAATCTGCGGAAGAAGGTTAAAATTGCTGGTCCCGGTGTTCGTGGTACTTTGGAGCTGGGCTTATATGGCATGCGCCAAGGAAACTATATCTCGGATTATGACCAACATATGGGTAAAAAACTTGCTTATGCTATGACAGGTGGGGATCGACCTGCAGGAATGCTCGTTGATGAGCAATATCTCTTGGATCTTGAACGAGAAGCCTTTATGAGCTTACTAGGCGAAGCGAAGACTCAAGATCGTATTCGTCATATGCTCGCCAAAGGCAAGCCATTACGGAATTAGGGGGGGAGAAGAATGCAAGAAGCCTTTATTGTACAAGCTAAACGAACTGCTATTGCAAAATCGGGGAAAGGATCCTTGGCTCAAGTCAGACCCGACGATTTAGGCGCGTATGTTATCCAAGATATCCTTAAAAGTGTTCCGGCTCTTGATACCAAAGACATTGAAGACCTTGTTATTGGTTGTTCCTTTCCCGAAGCAGAACAGGGAATGAACGTTGCCAGGATTATGGCTTTGCGCACAGGTCTCCCAATTGATGTGTGCGGAGTAACAATTAATCGCTTTTGCTCATCAGGGCTGCAGGCTATTTCCATGGCAGCAGACCGAATTCGTTTGGGTGAAGCAGATGTTATGATTGGCGGAGGGATCGAGAGCATGTCGATGGTTCCCATGGGTGGCGCCAAACCTGCTCCTAATCCATATATGATTGTAAACTGCCCTGAAGCATATATTTCCATGGGCATTACTGCGGAGAATGTAGCGGAAAAGTATGAAGTGAGCCGTGAACAACAAGATGAGTTTGCCGCCGGTAGCCATAAGAAAGCCTGGGCTGCTCAAACCAGTGGGCGCTTTGATGATGAGATTGTGCCTGTTCCCTTGCCAACATGGGGAAAACCGGAAGAAAAATGGTTTGGCAAAGATGAGGGGATTCGCCCGGAAACTACGGTTGAGTCTTTGGCAAAATTAAGACCTGCTTTCAAGGCTGGTGGCTCAGTCACGGCTGGAAATTCTTCTCAGACCAGTGATGGAGCGGCAATGACGCTTTTAATGTCGGAACAGAAAGTTAAAGATTTAGGCATAACCCCGTTGGCTGTCTGGCGTGGATTTGCCATGGCAGGTGTGGAACCGGAGCTTATGGGTATTGGCCCGATTAAGGCTATTCCTAAAGTTCTAAAACAAGTTGGTTTGACCTTGGATCAAATTGATTTGTTCGAACTGAATGAAGCTTTTGCGTCTCAATCACTGGCAATCTTAAAGACTCTGGGGATAGACCCAGCAAAAGTAAATGTCAATGGAGGGGCGATTGCATTTGGGCATCCCCTCGGTTGTACTGGGGCTAAGCTTACCGCAACGCTGTTAAGTGAAATGACTAAGCGGAAGCTGAAATATGGTATGGTGACCATGTGTATCGGTGGCGGCATGGGGGCTGCTGGGGTTTACGAGTTACTATAGGGTCTTTGTGAAAGTAAGGGGTCTATGAAAGTAAGGGGCAAATTGCCCTGTTCACACACGTTGCGTTCACTGGCTCGTTGGATGCTGAAGGAATTGCGCCAACCTCTGGGTCGCTCAAGGGAGTGAACCTGGGCGCAATTGGCCCTTCAGCATCGGCACTCGCTATAGCGTGAACTTCACTAAAGTGTTCACTGTGCAATTGGCCCCTTAGTTTCTGGCGACTGGGCTGGGAACGTAGGAGTGTATAGTGAATGTTTAGGGTCTTGTGAAAGTAAGGAGCAAATTGCCCTGTTCACACACATCAAAAAACACCCCTATCCGTATAGTATAATTATACTATACGGATAGGGGAATTCTGCTTTTGTCTATATAGCGTTAATAATACATGAAAAACGCCATGCCATCAGTGTTTTGTGCTGGATCACCTGTAGTGCTTCGCACGTGGTAAACTTGACCTCCGAATGATCTCGATTGATTATCAACGATATAAGCATAATCATAATTTCCGGGATTAACCCAACCCATAAATGTATAAGTGTGGCTATACCCTTGAGTGAAAACAATATCACCGGGCTTTAGATTGCCAATGTCCGTATCTTTTTTAAAACCTAGTTTTGAGAGCAAATTACTAAATTGAATGGTATTAGCCATAGAATTGCTAATATTAAAGCCTATTCTCCTCAAGGCTTCAGCTTGAAAATAAACACAGTTATTACTGGTTATTCCGCCATGAAGAGCTAATGCCCTGTTGTGAACGGATACTTGGTTATCTGGATTTAGCATATAGTAATACAGATTGTATTCTACCGTCGAATGAAAACTGCTATAGGGATAGTTGTATTTGTAAGTGTTAATGTTGAACCAATAGTTTTATTAGGTAACAGATTGACAGGTAAACCGCCAAAATTCAACCTAGAGTCAACTGTCGTGATATTAAATAGCGGCGATTGGCTTTGGCCATTTAACAGGTTAACCACATTATTAATGACTTCATCTGGTACAACCACCGACCCGCCCAGAGCAGTAACGTTTGGGGTTGCACCATTTTTATAGAGCTGTGCTAAATACATAGCAATACTATCAGGTACCAATGGTGTGGACGGGTCAATTAGTAGAATGGGGTCGCCATTTAAAGCCGCCAGTATAGTACCTGATAAGGCATCAGGATAGTTTAATCCTGATGCAATGTAGATTGTTTTTGGGTTCGCAGCCAATTGGCTGTATGCTAATGAGGCTGTATCGAATCTAGTTTGTCCTGCGAATCGAGTGATTTTTGAATTAGGGGAAATCGATTTAATCTCATTTTCCACGGAGCCTGATACAACCGCAGTTCCCCCAGCGATATAAATGTTTTTTGGTTCATTGTTTGTTAGGTATTCTTGTGCCCCTTTTGGTAAGCCATTGGTTTGCGTTAATAGAATAGGTGAATTGGTTTGACTAGCAAAACTGGAAATAGCTAACGCATCGGGAAAATTTTGACCACTGGCTATATAAACAGTATCACTCGTCGAGTTTAACTCGTTTACAATTAACTCATTTGTGTCGTACAGGTCTGAGCCACCCAGTCGTTTTATTTGATGACCTTGATTAGAAAGCAAGCTCTCAAAATTGCTCCCTATTACGCTAGTACCGCCGGTTATATATACCGTGCCTTGCGGTCGCAGATGGGCTTGAATATAATCTAGAGCTGCTTTAGATGTTTGGGTATTACGATCAACCAATAAGATTGGAGCACTTAATTCATGGGCTAAAACACTGGCTGACAAAGCATCGGGAAAATCATTGCCGGAAGCCAGTACAACATTACTAACCGTTTGATTAGAAAACTGATTCGCAATGGCAGTTGAAGTTTCGTATCGATCCGAACCATAAAGGCGAGGATTAATGCTGCTACCAGCCAGAGATAAAGTTGCTGTTGTTGCGATAAAAGTTGCCACTAATATGGGTACAATAGCTAAACTAATCAATTTACGATGCTTCATCTCGGCCTCCTTTTTTCTTTAGTACATCGATGAAGTGCTTCAATGTAAAATTATTTGCCCTTTTTCGCATAGGGTTCTTCAAGTTTACCATAAACTTGGACGTTTCTAACCTCGTAATTTTTTCCATTCAATCGGCATAATAAGGAGACAAAAATGCCAAAAGTCATTGACTTGTCTTTTGAATTTCTTGGCAAAGCAAAATAACCTAGCAGGGATTTTATCCAGGCTAGGCTATAAGAAATTCACGCTATAATTTGTTGGCAATAATCTATTTGAATAGTTAAGACATGAAAAAGGGAACCTATACAATCGATTCGTAAAGTATACAGGATTCTTTACCGATTTTATGGTCAATCCATGTTATAAACGGTTGAATCGTAAGGGCACTTATGTTAAGTTTAAACAAACACACAAAGATGAATAATGTAGAGCAAAGGCGCTCAAAGAGATAATTGTACTTCGGGGTTGAGGTACATTCTTTTAGAGTCGCTTTTTTGCTTTATATATTTAAATTCGCAACGAAGGGTGAGTAATATGCAAAGTTATGGTTTGCCAATGAAACAAGGGCTTTACGATCCAGCATTAGAACATGATGCATGTGGAATGGGATTCGTTGTGAATATCAAGGGCGAAAAGTCTCATGGCATTATAGATGAGGCCTTAACTGTATTGGAAAACTTAAGCCACAGAGGGGCAAGCGGGGCGGATGAAAACACCGGTGATGGAGCCGGAATACTAATTCAAATACCTCACGATTTCTTCCAAAGAGAATGTGAAGTTTTGGGCTTTAAAATGCCGGAAAAAGGCAGCTACGGCGTAGGGATGATTTTTGCACATAAGTATGATGATTTCAGAAAAACACAGATGGAGACCTTTGAAAGAATCGTTCAGGAAGAAGGCCAGAAGATCCTCGGCTGGAGAGAAGTTCCCATCGATAAATCAACCATCGGCGAAGGTGCAAAAGCGGTAATGCCCAGATTTATTCAGGTTTTTATCGAAAAAGATCCTAGCATTACTGATGAGATGGACTTTGAAAGAAAGCTGTATATTATCAGAAAAAGGGCCGAACAAGTCATCGTCCCCATGTGTGAAGATAAGGGGGGAACATTCTATGTTGCCAGCCTTTCCTGCAAAACAATTGTCTATAAGGGCATGCTCACAGCTGAGCAACTAAGAAACTTTTATCTTGATCTTTCCGATCTTGATTTCGTATCGGCTTTAGCAATGGTTCATTCAAGGTTCAGCACAAACACCTTCCCAAGCTGGGAGAGGGCTCATCCCAACAGATATATTGTTCATAATGGTGAGATTAATACCATTCGAGGCAATGTAAACTGGATGAAAGCTAGACAAAAGTGTATCGCTTCCCCACTATTTGACGATCTCTCAAAAGTCTATCCTATTGTGGACGAGTCAGGCAGTGACTCCGCCATGTTCGACAACAGTTTAGAATTTCTTCACCTAACTGGCAGGTCGCTGCCGCACTCCGTAATGATGATGATTCCTGAACCCTGGGAAAAGAATGAGCAAATGTCTAAAGAAAAGAAGGACTTTTATCAATTCCATGACTTTCTAATGGAGCCTTGGGATGGTCCTGCTGCCATGGGATTTACTGACGGTGTGGTCATCGGTGGAGTATTAGACAGAAATGGACTCAGACCTTCTCGGTATTACGTTACAAAAGATGACAAAGTTGTCTTGGCCTCAGAGGTCGGGGTAATTGATATAAAACCTGAAAATGTAAAATATAAGGGCAGGCTGGAACCTGGCAAAATGCTGCTTATTGATACTCAAGCGCAAAGAATCATCTCAGATGAAGAGTTAAAGCAAAGTGTATCGATAATGCATCCTTATGAAGAATGGAACAACCGCCATATCGTCAAACTCAGCGATCTGCCTGTTGAGAAAGCAAAGGAAGAGAAGGTGAGCGAAGACCTAATTCAGCAACAGAAGGCTTTTGGTTATACCTTTGAGGATATTACTATGACTATTCAGCCTATGGCGACCCAAGGGGTTGATCCTATTGGCGCGATGGGTATGGATTCACCATTAGCTGTATTATCCGAGAAACCCCAGATGTTGTATCTGTACTTTAAACAGCTCTTTGCTCAAGTTACTAATCCTCCTATTGACGGAATAAGAGAAGAAATAGTTACATCAAGCAGCATGTTGCTGGGTGATACGGGAAACCTTCTTGATCCTGATCAAAGAAACTCAGCCAGTCTGTCCCTTGATTACCCCATACTAACTAATGAACAACTCGAAACCATTAAGCAGCTAAACAATGGCAGGCTCAAAGCTGCCACCCTTTCCATACTTTATAAGGCCTCGGAAGGGGTAAGCTCTATGGAAAAGGCTTTAGATAGAGTTTTCGCAGAAGCCGACAAGGCTATCAGTGCAGGTGCAAATATTATTATTCTCTCAGACCGGGGCGTCAATGAAGAACTTGCAGCAATTCCTGCGCTTCTGGCATCCTCAGGACTTCATCACCATCTTATTAGACGAGAAATTAGAACCAATTTAGGAATCGTCTTAGAATCTGGGGAGCCGAGAGAAGTCCACCATTTCTGTACTTTAATTGGTTATGGGGTCACTGCAATCAACCCGTATTTGGCCTATGAAACAATTCAAGACCTGGCTGAAAAAGACGTATTAAACGGGCTTAGTTATGCAGAGGCTAAAAAGAATTATATAAAAGCTGGGGTAAAAGGGGTTCTTAAGGTACTCACAAAAATGGGGATTTCCACGATGAGAAGTTATCATGGTGCCCAAATCTTTGAGGCGGTAGGGCTTAAAAAGGAGCTTATTGATAAGTACTTCACTTTTACCCCCTCCAGACTAGAGGGTATAGGACTTGAAGAAATTGCCCAAGAAAATCAAATGCGGCACGAAAGCGCATTCGATGAGAATTCACTCTACACTGATTCTCTTGAAGTAGGCGGACACTTCCAATGTAAGGATGATGGGGAAATCCATCTCTATAATCCTGAAACTATCTATATGCTGCAAAGGGCATGTAGGGAAGGAAACTACCACCTCTATAGAGAGTATTCTAAAAAGGTTAATGATGACGAACTCTACACCTTAAGAAATATCCTGGATTTTAAGGTTAATCCCGATGACATCATTCCCATTGAGGAAGTAGAGTCGGTTGATTCGATTGTCAAGCGATTTAAGACCGGAGCTATGTCCTATGGATCTATCAGCAAGGAGGCCCATGAGTGTCTGGCTATTGCCATGAACAGGCTTGGTGGTAAAAGTAACTCCGGTGAAGGCGGAGAAGACTGCGAACGCTTTAAAGTAATGGCCAACGGAGATACAAAAAACAGTGCGATTAAGCAAGTTGCTTCCGGGCGATTTGGCGTTACCAGCAACTACTTGGTAAATGCCCAGGAGATTCAAATTAAGATGGCCCAGGGTGCCAAGCCAGGTGAGGGTGGCCAGCTCCCGGGACGAAAGATTTACCCAAGCATAGCTAAGGTAAGGCATTCAACCCCAGGTGTAGACCTTATTTCACCTCCGCCCCATCATGATATTTATTCCATTGAAGATTTGGCAGAGCTAATATATGATCTAAAAAACGCCAACAGGGATGCACGGATTAACGTTAAACTGGTTTCCGAAGTTGGAGTAGGAACCATCGCTGCAGGAGTAGCAAAAGGAAAAGCAGACGTCATTCTTATCAGTGGATATGATGGAGGAACTGGAGCCTCACCAAGAACAAGTATCAAGAACTCAGGACTTCCATGGGAACTGGGACTTGCCGAGACTCATCAGACCTTGGTTCTAAACAAGTTGAGAGACAGAGTAGTTGTGGAAACTGATGGCAAATTGCTTTCAGGCCGAGACGTAGTTATTGCGGCCATGCTTGGGGCTGAAGAGTACGGATTTGCAACAACACCGCTGATTGCTCTGGGATGTGTGATGATGAGAGTTTGTAATCTTAACACATGCCCAGTAGGAATAGCCACTCAAGATGAGACTCTGAGGAAAAACTTCACAGGGAAGCCAGAGCATGTTGAAAACTTTATGAAATTTATTGCGCAGGAAATGCGTGAGCTTATGGCTAAGCTGGGCTTTAAAACCATCAATGAGATGGTTGGACGCTCGGATAAACTAAAAGCAAAAGAGAATGTAAAGCACTGGAAGGCTAAACACTTAGACCTATCCCAGATTCTTTATCAACCATATGCCGGCGCAGATATCAGTCGATTCAATACCCAGCCCCAGAACCATATGCTGGAACAAACCATGGATATCAAAAAACTTCTGAGAATTTGTAAACCTGCACTCGAAAATCAAACACCAATTCGGGCCAAACTCAAGATCAATAATGTGGACCGAGTTGTCGGCACAGTCATCGGAAGCGAAATTTCTAAGAGATACGCGGAAGCAGGACTTCCTGAAGATACAATTAAGCTTACCTTTGTGGGGTCAGCCGGACAAAGCTTTGGAGCATTTACTCCGAAAGGGTTGTCCCTCGAACTGGAAGGAGATTCTAACGACTATTTAGGAAAAGGTCTTTCAGGGGCAAAAATTTCAGTTTATCCTCCGAAAACCTCCAACTTTGAACCTGAGAAGAATATCCTAATCGGAAATGTTGCTTTCTACGGGGCAACTTCAGGGGAAGCTTATATCAATGGGATAGCAGGAGAAAGATTCTGTGTAAGAAACAGTGGGGTAAAAGCAGTTGTCGAAGGCGTAGGCGATCATGGCTGTGAATATATGACGGGGGGCAAAGTGGTTATTCTGGGCAAAACAGGAAGGAACTTTGCAGCCGGAATGTCTGGTGGAACAGCCTACCTGCTTGACTTTGACGAAGCATATTGCAACAAATCACTGGTTTTGCTGGAGAAAATTGAGTCTGAAGAAGAAATGAATGAAATTCGGGAAATGATCCAAAAGCATGTCGAGAATACCGGCAGTCCTCTGGGCAAGAAGGTTCTGGAGAGCTGGAAAAGCTATTCACTAAGATTCACTAAGGTCATTCCAAAGGATTACAAACGTATGCTTGAAAACATTGATAAAGCTCATAAGGCCGGCTTAGAAGGTGAAGAGGCCTTACTGGTTGCCTTTAAAGAGAATTTTAAAGATGTTTCCAGGACTTAAGTGTGAGGTGGGACTGAAATGGGAAAAGCGACTGGATTCTTAGAGTATAAGAGAGTTAAACCGAAAAAACGATCCCCGGAGGAAAGAATCAAAGACTGGAATGAGATAAGAATTTCACGGGATCCTGATGTTATAAAAACTCAGGGTGCACGATGTATGAACTGTGGAGTACCTTTCTGTCACGGCGGTGTGCTGTTAAATGGCATGGCCTCGGGCTGTCCTCTGCACAATTTAATTCCGGAGTGGAATGAACTGATCTTTAAGGGTCAGTGGGAAGATGCTTATAAAAGGCTGACCAGAACCAGCCCTTTCCCGGAATTTACGTCCAGAGTTTGCCCTGCACCCTGTGAAGGTGCCTGTACTGAAGGCTATATCATGGAGCCAGTTACCATCAACAGTCTGGAGTATGAGATCATTGAGAGAGCCTTTGCTGAAGGGTGGGTAAAGCCCCGAAAGGGTAAGGCCACAGGAAAGAGAATAGCAATTGTCGGTTCCGGTCCGGCAGGACTATCCGCCGCTTATTATTTAAATGCCGTAGGGCATGACGTAACTGTCTATGAGAGAAGCGACAGAGTCGGTGGTTTAATGATGTACGGGATTCCCAACATGAAGCTTGAGAAACAAATTGTTGAAAGACGGTTTGCGTTACTGAAGGAATCTGGAATTCAATTCGTTCTAAATACTGAAGTGGGTAAAGACATCAGTGCTCAGGAGCTGGTTGATCAGTATGATGCAGTAGTGTTGTGCGCAGGGGCAACCAAAGCACGAGGGCTTAACGTTGAAGGGAAAGATCTCAAAGGTGTTCACTTTGCTGTAGATTTTCTAAAGGCTAATACCAAGAGCCTATTGGATTCAAAGCTGCAAGATGGCAATTTCATTAGTGCTAAAGGCAAGAATGTTATTATTATCGGGGGAGGGGACACAGGAACAGACTGCGTAGCCACTTCGATACGGCATGGCTGTGAGAGCGTCTACCAGTTTGAGATCATGCCTGAACCACCCGCCGAGAGAAAAGAAGAGTCTAATCCATGGCCGGAATGGCCGAAGAAACTCAATGTGGATTATGGCCAGGAAGAAGCTATTAGCCTGTATGGAAAAGATCCCAGAAACTATCTTATTTCTACTAAAAAGATTGTCGGAAACGAGAATGGTGAGGTCAGTGAAGTACACACAGTAGAAATCAATTGGGTCAAGAGTCCCTCGGGAAGAATGGTGCCTCAGGAGGTACCCGGAACCGAAAAGATTTGGAAAGCAGATCTGGTTCTCTTGGCCATGGGATTTCTGGGTCCGGAAGATACGATTGCTAATGAGCTCAAGCTTGACAGAGACCCTCAAAGCAATGTAAAAGCTGAATACGAGGTTTTTAAGACCAACTTAGATAAGGTATTTACCGCTGGGGATATGAGAAGGGGACAGAGTCTCATTGTCTGGGCTCTTCAAGAAGGGAAACTTTCTGCCCGGGAAGTTGATAAATACCTCATGGGTAAGAGTGTTATAAAGTAAGTTTGCAGAATGATGATGATTGGTAGAGGGCCCGCAACAAGGAATTTTTGTTGCGGGCCCTCTGTATGACCAATGTGTTAATACTTTGAGTAATTCCAATTTCTATTCTTGACGACCAGTATTCTTTAACCTCTTATTCACTATTAGAATATCATACCTAAAGAAATTTGACTTCAAAGGTGAGATTTCTGCGGTTTACGAATCTTCTCTACATATTCGACTAATTATTACTTAGATGTAAAAACTAGTGGTAAAATTGTATAGTAAGCTAGTTTATGTTAACGTATATTGTGGAAATTTAAAGTGTCTGATTGAAGAGATCTATAGGAGCTATTCTGGTTTGATGATTTAGAAGTGGGGGGGCTCAAAATGATAGCGGTATATAATACAATCAACAATACTATTGTAAAAACTGACAAACCAGAGGTTAAGGGTTCCTGGGTAAATATGATAAATCCATCAGAAGAAGAAATTGCTTTAATAACAAAAGCATTAAAATTAGAAAATGAGTTTTCTATTAGAGACGCCTTAGATGATGAAGAGCGACCTAGGATTGAAGCGGAGAATGATCAAATTTTTGTGATAATTAACGTTCCGATTAGACAGGATGCCACCGTGATTTATGATACAATTCCTTTAGGGATTATATTGACAAAGGATCATTTTGTAACGGTGTGTTTACAAGAAGTCGATGTACTTAAAGATTTCGAATGCGGAAAAGTACGCGGCCTGGAAACCTATAAGAAGACCAGATTTCTCTTTCAAATTCTCTATAAAAGTGCCACATTATATTTGTCATTTCTTAGAGAGATTGAAAAGAAGACCGACGAGATTGAGCTCACCCTCCACAAATCCATGAAAAATCAAGAGTTAATCAGGTTGCTTAATCTTCAAAAAAGTCTTTTATATTTTACAACATCCTTAAAATCGAACGATAAAGTTATGCAGAAGCTTCTGAGAACAAAGGTTCTAAAAATCTATGAAGAGGATCAGGATTTATTGGAAGACGTTATTATTGAGAATAAACAGGCAGTTGAGATGGCAGAAACCTATAGTAACATTTCAAGTAGTATGATGGATGCTTTTGCCTCGATTATTTCCAATAACTTGAACATGGTAATGAAGTTCTTAGCGTCCATTACTATAATTTTAGCGCTGCCTACTATGCTGGCAAGTTTTTTTGGTATGAACGTAAATATACCCTTACAGACGTCAGAACATGGCTTTCTGATAATCGTTGGCATGTCCGTTGTTCTCTGCTGTGGTGGGGTTGTTTTTCTTGCTAAAAGAAAAATGTTTTAAAGAATAAAGAGAGGAATTTAATCTGCAGTGATAGTCAAGATTTCGGTGCGAAATTTAGTTGAGTTTGTACTAAGGCGTGGGGATCTTCAACCGGGTTCTATAGGTGCTTCCAGGGCCTTGGAGGGAATCAAAGCTCATCAGTATATCCAGAAAATCGGCGGATCCGACTATGTACCGGAAGTGTCTCTTAGCTACTCGTATCCTAATCTCGAACATCCATCAAGTTATAAAAGTAATATCTGTGAAAGCCTCACCTTAGAGGTTAATGGTCGTGCTGACGGAATAATTATTAAGGAAACAACTTCATGTATTGATGAAATCAAAACTACGTCCTTGGACTTAGATTTAATTGATGAATCTTTTAACGATTTGTACTGGGCTCAAGCCCAGTGTTATGCATTCATGTATGCGAGCCAAGAGGGTTTAGAGGAAATGGAGACACAGCTTACCTACGTTCAGCTGGATACGAATCAAATTAAAAGGTTTTCGCGGAAGTTTACTCTCATAGAACTCAATGAATTCTTCATTAATCTAGTTGAAGAGTACTTGGTTTGGGCATATCGACTGCAAGAGTGGATTGTAAAAAGAGACGAAAGCATTCGAACAATCCAATTTCCTTTCGGAACTTATAGGCCGGGCCAGCGAGAATTAGCTGTAGCTGTTTATCAAACAATTAAACAAACTCAAAAACTATTTGTCCAAGCTCCTACAGGTATTGGAAAGACAATCGGCACATTATTTCCAGCCTTAAAAGCTGTGGCTGAAGGGCATACAAAGCAGATTTTTTATCTTACCGCAAAAACCATTACTCGAACCGTTGCTGAAAAAGCTTTGCTGGATTTAGATACCCAAGGTCTAAAGGTTAAACGTTTGACCCTAACTGCGAAAAGTAAGATTTGCTTTCTGCCAGAAGAGTCATGTTTGCCTGAAGATTGTCGGTTTGCGCGAGGATATTACGATCGTTTAAGAGTGGCGGTCGATGAAATGTTCAATGAAGATGCTTGGACGAGGCAAACTGTTGAAAATCATGCACGAAGACATTCAATCTGTCCCTTTGAATTTTCTTTGGAATTGGCAAATTGGGCGGATGTGGTTATCTGTGATTATAACTATGTCTTTGATCCTCGGGTTTATTTGAAACATTTATTTCTAGAAGGGGGCGAGTACACCTTTCTGATAGATGAAGCCCATAACTTGGTGGATAGAGCAAGGGATATGTTCTCAGCTGAGTTGGGAAAAGAATCTTGGCTGAGCTTAAAAAGAAAGACCAAAGATGATAACAAACGGCTGACAAAAAGTCTGACCAAAGTTAACTCAGCCCTGGTTAATGAAAAAAAAGATTGTACTGAGACAACGGGAAATGGAGAGAGTGTACAAAAGGAGTCTCCAAATGGATTAATACAAGCTTTGAGGAATTTTATTAAAGAGGCTGAGTACTTTTTGAAGACAAATGATCAACCCTATTCCTGGCAAGAGCAACTCTTAGACCACTATTTCCAAGCTCTTAGCTTTACAAGAACGGCTGATAGTTATGATGAACGTTATATTACTTATAAGTATCTTACTAGAGATGATTTTCAGATAAAATTGTTTTGTCTAGATCCTGCAATGCGTCTTATGGAAGCCTTGGGAAGAGGTAGGTCTGCAGTTCTCTTTTCCGCCACATTGAGTCCGATGGATTATTTTATGAATATTCTGGGTGGGGAGGAAACCTCCTATAAGCTCAAGTTAGCATCTCCTTTTCCAGCAGAGAACCTATGTTTGCTTGTGAATGATCGGATTTCCACCAAGTATAAACAACGTAATTCAACCTACGATCAAGTTGCCGAAGCGATTCAGGCATTGGTACTAACCAGAATGGGTAATTATTTTGCCTTTTTTTCTTCGTATCACTATATGAAGGAAGTCTATTCAAGATTTAGGGAACTTGAACCACGGGTTGAGGTAATTTGCCAGTTTTCGGATATGGAGGAAGAAGAGCGGGAAACTTTTTTGAAAAGGTTCTCTCAAAATCCCAAGCAGACCTTAGTTGGCTTTGTTTTACTTGGAGGGATCTTTGGTGAAGGTATTGACCTTATTGGGGACAGGCTCTCGGGAGCGATTGTAGTAGGGGTAGGGTTACCCCAAGTTTGTATGGAGCGAGAGGTAATCCGTACGTATTTCGAAGCTTCATGTCAATTAGGTTTTGAATTTGCTTATATGTATCCTGGTATGAACAAAGTATTACAAGCAGTCGGAAGAGTAATTCGAACTGAGAAAGATCGCGGGGTAGTGTTGCTAATCGATGAACGTTTCTCAAAGACTGCTTACAAAAGGCTGTTTCCGGAGGAATGGAAAAGTATTACTTTCTGCAGAACCTGTGATAGTATTGTTTCATCTGCTGAACGTTTCTGGACAGTAAAAAATCTTTAAGAAAAAAGAGAGCTATGGCCCTCTAAACAAGACCATCTGCATCTTTTATAAACAGCATTGCTTGATCAAAAACTGTTTCATCAACAATTGTAGCTAAAAGGATGTCTCTGCCTGTTATAGGGTTATCCCCGCCATCGCTCATACCACTGGCACTAACATCTGCTGAAGCCAAAATTCCCGAATCACGATCGCCGCTTGCACCCAGGGTTAGTGTTGCTTGACTAGATATTTGACCACTTGTCGGATTTATCAATTTATCAGAGCTTCCTAAGGGATATTTACCAAAACGATTTACTTGAATATCTTCTTTAACCCCTAAGCTTTTAATCTGATCAGCGACTCTGTTAGCATCTTCAGGACTCTTGAAATAAGCAATTATACTTTTTTCACCCATTGTTGCCACACCCTTTTTTAATAATAATATTAAGCTTTACTAGACGGGCAACATTTATTCTAAGTTCTGATGTCTCTTACTAAACACCAAGAATTTCACAACCTTTATAAAGAGATTTAAGAAAGGTACTAGGCTTTAAGGTGGTTTCTATGGTTTAATATATTTTGGTTAGAAAAGTGAATAGAGGTTTTTTTATGTTTATGTACTTTTTTCCTATCTTCCTAATCGTAACATCAAATGTTATTTATAATGTCTGCCAAAAATCTACACCTCAGAGTGCTAACCCTTTTTCAGCTTTACTGGTTACTTACCTAACAGCAGCCGTTTTAACCCTGATTGCATTTCCGTTTTACAAGACAGACAAAAGCTTTTACCAGTCTTTCAGCGATTTGAATTGGACTAGCTATGCCCTTGGCGCAGCAATAATGGGGCTCGAATTAGGTTATTTGCTGGCTTATAGAGTAGGGTGGAATATAAGTGTCGGATCGTTGGTAGCCAATATTATTCTTGCGATTATGCTTATTCCAATAGGGATTTTGTTTTATAAAGAGGGTTTTGCTGTTAATCAAATTATTGGAGTAGTATTTTGCCTAGTAGGCTTAATACTTATAAACAAGTAGTGGATCTATTACTGCAACTATAGGAGCGACATAAGATGAAATTATCAACTCAATTGTTGGATTGGTACGCTACAGTAAAAAGAGATTTGCCCTGGCGAAAGACTGGGGATCCATATGCAATTTGGGTATCAGAGGTTATGCTGCAACAAACCCAAGTAAAAACGGTTATTCCATATTATGAACGATTTTTAGATCGCTTTCCTAGCGTTGAACATTTGGGAGTGTCTAACCTTGACGATGTATTAGCAATTTGGAGTGGACTGGGATACTATTCTCGAGCGCGTCGCTTGTGGGAAGGGGCGAGGTATCTGATTCAAAACCTTGGTGGAATAGTCCCCAAAGATTACGAGACACTTGTAAAGATTCCAGGGATCGGAGACTATACAGCAGGAGCTATTGCCAGCATCGCCTTTGGGCAAAGAGTTGCAGCTATTGATGGAAATGTTAAGAGGGTAGTGTCGCGCCTTTTAGCTTGGCCGGAACCAATAGAAACGACTCGCAGTCTGCGATACTTTAGAGAAAACTTGTTGAAATGGCAATCGGATCAAAACCCGGGGGATTTTAACCAAGCATTAATGGAGCTGGGTGCCATGGTTTGTAAACCCACAAAACCCCACTGCGAAGATTGTCCTCTAGCACAATTTTGTGAAGGATATTTCCAGGAAGATGTTCAACATTTTCCGGTCAAAAAGCCTAAAACCCAACGTCAGGAGGTCACTCGTCTGACCTTCATTCTGCGCAAGGGAAATAAGATCTATCTTCAAAAACGCCCTTCAAAGGGGCTATTGGCTGATTTATGGGAACTTCCGGGTGTGGAATTGAGTCAAGATGATCTTCAGAACTTTACTAACAGTCCTTCGACTATTTCAATAGATACGTACTTAAATCTTTTTCGACAGGCAATACCTGAAAGTGGGTATGAAAGGCAAGTGGAGGAAGACTTTAAGCACGGGATAGAATTTCATGGTCCAGTTTACTATACCTTCAGCCATCGTCGTTGGGAACTAATCTGGTTAATTATTGATCTTGATAAAAACTATGGAGTCGGCTGGGATGACCGAGAAGTTGAACTAACAAGATCCTCTCTTCTAAGGGAAAAACAAGGGAAATATCAGTTAGAAGCTTTGGAAACGAGGAAAAGTGATATGTGTAAATGGGTTTCTTCAGAGGATTTAAGATTAATTCCACTCCCTGTGGCATTTCAGTCCATTATCGAAGAGCTAGTGACCTTTTAACAAAGTGATGATTAATATTGTATACATGGGGAAAAACAGTTGAATCTAAGGTAGTCTCTATGGTACTTTAAGTGTATAAACTCCATATTGATGGTGAAGCAAAGGCGCTTTATAGGATTTTGTACTCGATTCAAGTACAATTTTCTAAAAGTGTCTCTTTTTTACCGTCAAGAAGATCATTAGGGTACTTGTATGATACCTGAACTCTTGGCGTCAGCCAAGGTTTTCTTGTTCTTTGTACATTGAATTACGAGGTGATGGACTAAAATCTTTTCCTAGGTATTTTTGCATAATGACCTATGAATACAAGAGGGACTTAGATGGGATATAATAAGTCTAAGCCGATATAATTAATCATAACTTTGGCTTTAGGAAAGGAGAGAATCTTAATTGAATTTATCAAAAGAGGAATGTCTCAAGTTTGTAAAAGAAAATGATGTTCGATTTATTCGACTTCAGTTCACAGATATTTATGGTCGGATGAAGAACATAGCTATCACAGATAAACAGCTTGCTAACGCTTTCCAAAATGGAGTCATGTTTGATGGCTCAGCAGTGGCCGGGTTTTCTGGAATTGAATCATCAGATATGTTCCTTTTTCCAGACCCGAGTACATTTTCGATCATTCCTTGGAGGCCACAACAAGGTAAAGTTGCCAGAATAATTTGCGATATCAAGAACCATGATGGTTCTCAGTTCGAGGGTGATCCGCGTTATATTCTTAAAAGAACCATAAAGAAAGCCCAAGATCTGGGATACACTTTTCAGGTTGGCCCGGAATGTGAGTTTTTTATGTTTTATAACGATGATGAAGGTCAACCTACTACGATTACCCATGATTCAGCCAGTTATTGTGATTTAGCACCCATTGACTTGGGTGAAAACACTCGTCGTGAAATTTGCATTGTTTTAGAGGAAATGGGATTTGAAATTGAGACTTCCCATCATGAAACTGCTGCGGGACAACATGAAATTGATTTTAGGTACACTGATGCCCTTACTGCAGCAGATAGCATTATGACTTTTAAAATGGTTGTTAAGATTATTGCTCAGCGTAATGGTCTCCATGCCACCTTTATGCCAAAACCACTTCCTGGTGTTAATGGTTCAGGAATGCATATTAATATGTCTTTGACTAAAGATGGCGTTAACCTTTTTAGTGGAGGTCAAACTGAATCAGATATATCCGTTTCAGCGAAGCAGTTTGCCGCCGGACTCCTAGACCATATCAAAGGGATTACTGCCATCGCTAATCCCCTCATTAACTCCTATAAACGTTTACAACCGGGTTTTGAAGCTCCAGTGCATATTGCCTGGTCTCATATGAACAGGAGCCCATTACTGAGAGTTCCTGCCCCTAGGGGTGAAGGAACCAGGCTCGAACTCAGAAGTCCAGACCCCAGCTGCAATCCATATTTTACTTTAGCATTGCTATTGGAAGCGGGGCTTGATGGATTAAACAGAAATTTATCCCTGCCTGATCCGGTTAATGTCAATATTTACACCCTGACAGCTGAACAGGAAGAAAATCTAAAGCTAGAGCGCTTACCCTCAAATTTGTTATTTGCTCTTGAAGAGATGAAGAAAGATCCTCTGATTCAATCGACACTGGGTTCACATGCGTTTAATAAATATCTAGCCGCAAAGGTCTTAGAATGGGAAGACTACGATAATTCAGTTCATGCATGGGAAATTGAAAAATATCTAAAAGCCTATTAGAAATAGTTTCCCTGCATAAAGGGGTGATTGTAGTGAGCGCAGGGAGTGTTTTAGTTGTTTGTGGAAAAGCTGAAATGGCGAGCAGCATACAGACAATGCTCGTAAAAGAAGGCTTTTATCCGGTTAGCTGCGCTCAATCAGCCAATGAAGCGCGCAGGAATTTTTTTAGCACGGGATTTGATTTAGTCATTATAAGCACTCCATTACCCGATGAACAGGGTACAGATTTAGTCTTTGATGCTCATGAGAAAACGTCTGCAGGTATAGTAGTCATTGCAAGGCCAGAACAGCTACTTGACATGCAATGTAGTCTTGAGAAAATAAATGCACTAATTTTGCCTAAGCCCATCAACCGATTGACACTGCTTCAAACTGCTCGGTTTGCACTCTCAGTACGAAATTCCATGACTCAGCTTATTAACGAGCGGGATAGTTTAAAGAAACGAATGGATGAACGTAAGATACTTGAGCAAGCTAAATGGCTGCTTGTAGAAAAGTTAAATATGAGCGAGCCGCAAGCTTTTCGCTTAATCCAGAAAAGGGCAATGGATTTGCGTCTTCCTCAGGCTCTGGTTGCGGAAGAGATTATTAAGAAATATGAATAGACTGGGATACCTAGTAGGATAGCTAGGTATTCTTTTTTTTGTGTTAATGATAACAATGGTTATTGAACAATGGAGAAAGAAACTAGGTATAAAGGATTTCAGTTAAATCAGGAATATGATATTCTTTAGTGGAAAATAGTAAAGCATAGAGCTACGTATGGGCAGGAGATGAAACATGGAAATTGTTGTAGGAGTTACAGGAGCAACGGGAACAATTTACGCGATAAATTTATTGAAAGCTCTTCAGGAAACTGGGAAAGTGAATGTTCATCTGATAATGAGCGATTGGGCTAAAGAAAACCTGAAAATAGAAACCGACTATTCCTTGAAGGATATGGAAAGCTTGGCTGCTGAAGTCTACGACAATAAGAACTTAGGAGCGAAAACCTCTAGTGGATCCTTTAGGACGGATGGAATGGTTATTGTGCCTTGCAGTATGAAGACGTTAAGTTCGATAGCCAATGGTTATGATGATAATCTTATAACTCGGACAGCGGGCGTGATGCTCAAAGAAGGCAGAAAGCTCATCTTGAGTCCAAGAGAGACACCTCTAAGCGCAATCCACATCGAAAACATGCTGAAGTTAGCCAGGACTGGGGTAAGGATTATACCTCCTATGCCTGCTTTCTATAATCATCCTCAAACCATACAAGACATAATAAATCATCATGTTATGAAGATACTGGATCAATTTGGGATAGATTTCGAGAAGGCTAAACGCTGGCAAGGGTAAGAATTTTATTTTACTGGATGGAGTGTATTCCCATATTGATTAGCGGCAGCTTCCTCCTTCATAAAGTTTTTCCTTTCTTGGATCATAAAATGGAAAATAAATACTTGACACGGAGCCGAGGATCGTTTAGAATCTAAATAATTCAAAACGCAAACAACTAACACAATGAAGGGAAGTCCCCAGCTCCTAGAGTTAAGAGAACTGACGGTTGGTGCAAGTCAGTCTACAGAGTTGAAGGATTCCATCCTGGAGTGGCCAATGATGAATTGTGACGGGTTCCGCCCGATATTGCGGACATAAGTTGGCCGTTTCGGCAACATGGGTGGCAACGCGGGAATAACCTCTCGTCCCTAATTGGGATGAGGGGTTTTGTTTATTTTTAAGCGTTTGTTTCCTGTTGTTACTAACGGCTGAAACTTGGGTGGCACCGCGGAATTCCCGCCCCAATCTTGGGGTGGGTTTTGTTTTTCTCTCACAAACCAATATTATACAAATTATTTATATATTTAAAAAGGAGGAATATTTTATAGATTAAATCTAATAAATGGTGATGAACCTCTAAGGTGCATGCACTTATAATATGCAAATGAATTTGATGAGAGGATACACCTAATCGAGATACTAGATAAGCTTTATATAGCGAAGAGTTACAGATATAAAAAATTGAGGAGGAATTTATATGGCAAGAATTTTTAATTTTTCTGCGGGACCTGCTGTATTACCTGAAGAGGTGCTAAAAGAGGCAGCAGAGGAGATGCTGGATTACAACGGAACGGGCATGTCTGTTATGGAAATGAGTCATCGCTCTAAAGCTTTTGAACAAATTATAA
The DNA here is from genome assembly GCF_000231385.2 of Desulfosporosinus meridiei DSM 13257. Taxonomy (NCBI): domain Bacteria; kingdom Bacillati; phylum Bacillota; class Clostridia; order Eubacteriales; family Desulfitobacteriaceae; genus Desulfosporosinus; species Desulfosporosinus meridiei. Next base: position 931,378 of record NC_018515.1, read on the forward strand.
CTGAGGCAGAAAAAGACCTTCGAGATCTACTGCAGATTCCGGATAATTACAAGGTCTTGTTTCTTCAAGGTGGTGCATCCCAACAATTTGCCATGATACCTATGAACTTAATGAAAAACAAAGTAGCCGATCACATTAACACTGGGCAATGGGCAAAAAAAGCAATCGCTGAAGGGAAATTATTTGGAAAGATCAATGTTATTGCTTCTTCTGAGGATAAGACCTTCACTTATATACCAGACTTGAACAACTTAAAGATTTCGGATGACGCTGATTATGTTTATATTTGCCATAACAACACAATATACGGAACTAAGTATCATCAATTACCCGACACTGGGGATAAGGTTCTAGTTGCTGACATGTCTTCGGACATATTATCTGAACCTGTGGATGTTACGAAATATGGACTGATTTTTGCAGGAGTTCAAAAAAATATTGGCCCTGCCGGTGTAGTAGTTGTCATTATCCGTGAAGACTTAATTACTGAGGATGTCCTGCCGGGAACGCCAACCATGCTGCGCTATAAGGTGCATGCTGATAACAAATCACTGTACAATACCCCTCCGGCTTATGGTATTTATATTTGCGGTAAAGTGTTTAAGTGGATTCAAAAACTAGGCGGACTCGAGGCCATGAAGAAAATTAATCTAGAAAAGGCTTCGATTTTATATGACTATCTTGATTCCAGTAAGCTGTTTCGCGGGACGGTTGTAAAGCAGGATCGCTCATTAATGAATGTTCCCTTTGTCACAGGTTCTGATGAGTTGGATGCTAAATTTATTAAGGAAGCTAAGGCTGCCGGATTTGAAAACCTGAAAGGACATAGAACTGTAGGTGGTATGAGAGCAAGTATTTACAACGCCATGCCCATCGACGGAGTTAAGGCTCTAGTTGCGTTTATGAAAAAGTTTGAAGAAGAAAATTGTTAAAAGCAAATCGGTGCTTGGATAAGTAAATAAAATTATGAGGTGAAAGAAATGTTTAACGTTAATTGTATCAATAAAATAGCTAATGTTGGTCTAGACCTGTTTACAGATAATTATCAAATGGTGGAGCAATTCAACGATGCCGATGCAGTACTCGTAAGAAGTTCAAGTCTTCATGAATTGGAATTACCGAAGACCCTAGAAGCTATCGCCAGAGCAGGTGCCGGTGTAAATAACATTCCGTTGGAGAAATGTGCTGAAAACGGAACTGTAGTCTTTAACACTCCGGGTGCAAATGCTAATGGAGTAAAAGAAATTGTCATTGCCTCGCTAATCATTGCCTCAAGGGATATTTTTGGGGGAGTCAACTGGGTGAATTCCTGCAAGGACGATCCAGAGGTAGCTAAACTTGTCGAGAAGAATAAGGCCAAGTTTGCTGGAACAGAAATTAAAGGAAAAAAGCTAGGTGTTATAGGATTAGGTGCTATAGGAATTTTAGTTGCTAATGCCTTGAATAAGCTGGACATGGAGGTTTATGGATATGACCCATTCATTTCTGTGGATGCAGCTTGGAACCTTTCAAAATATATCAAACAAGCGAAGTCTTTAGAAGAGATCTACAGAGAATGCGATTTTATTACCGTTCATGTGCCTCTAACCGATTCAACCAAGGGAATGTTTAATAAAGAAACCTTTGCCATGATGAAAGATGGTGTTAAACTATTAAACTTTTCCAGGGATACCTTAGTTATTGATGATGACATTGTTGAAGCCTTGGAGTCGGGAAAGGTTGGCCGCTATGTCACAGATTTTCCAAATCCCAAGGTGTGTGGAGTTAATGGTGTAATTACGGTTCCTCATTTAGGTGCTTCAACGAGTGAATCAGAAGATAACTGTGCAGTTATGGCAGTAAGGCAGATAATGGACTACCTGGAAAATGGAAATATCAAGAATTCAGTTAATTATCCCAATTGTGATATGGGAGTATGCAACCACGTTGGACGTATCGCCATTAATCACAGAAACATACCTAACATGCTCAGCCAATTTACCTCAACCGTTGCTAGAGAAAATATCAATATCCCGGACATGATTAATAAAAGCAAAGGAAAGTATGCCTATACTATTCTGGATATTGAATCTCCTGCGACCCCAGAACTAGCAAATAAGATTAAGCAAATTGACGGAGTTTTAAAGGTTAGAATCATTAAGTAGTAAATTGAGTCAATGATTAATTAAATAAATAAGAACAAGTAAACAAAGGTATTGAATTGACTTAGATTGTTAATTGTCAAAAACTAAGTAACAGGACTGAATAAGTTTGATTCCTTTAGCAAGGAGGCAGGTGCTTGGTTCGCAGGTTAAACACAAATCATAGACATGCTCCTGTCTCTCTTTTTGGTAACAAGTTTATTATTCATGTTTTAGAAGTTTATGAATTGGAGGTTAAGCTTTGGCAACAGTCAGACCATTTAAAGCCCTTAGGCCTAAAGAAGAAGTGGCAAGCAAAGTAGCGGCACTGCCCTATGATGTATATAATCGAGAAGAGGCTTTGCAGGAAGTATTAAAGGAGCCTTTATCCTTTTTGAAAGTTGATAGAGCTGAGACCCAATTTCATGAGAGTTTTAACCCTTACGATATCCAGGTTTATGAGAAAGCCAGAGATATTCTTCAAGACATGATAAGTCAAGGTGTCTTAATTAAGGAAGCCCAGAATTGTTATTATGCCTACGAACTAACTATGGCTGGACGTTCCCAAACTGGTTTAGTGGGATGTGCCTCCATAGATGACTACCTTACTAATGTTATAAAAAAACATGAGAAAACCAGAGAAGACAAAGAGATAGATCGAATAAACCATGTAGATATTTGTGCTGCCCATACCGGACCTATCTTCTTAGCCTATCGTGCTCAAGAAACTATAAACACTGTAATTGAGAGAATCAAACAGGAAAAATCCATCTATGATTTTGTTGCAAGCGATGGAGTTAGGCATAAAGTGTGGAGTATTGCGAAGCAAGACGACATAGAAATAATCTCCACAAAGTTTAAAAACATAGAAAGTATTTATATAGCAGATGGACACCACAGAACAGCTTCAGCAGTGAAAGTTGGCTTGAAAAGACGGGCCGAGAATCCTAACTATACAGGAGACGAAGAATTCAACTATTTCCTTTCTGTTCTTTTTCCCCACGACCAATTAATGATTTTAGATTATAATCGAGTTGTGAAAGATTTAAACGGTCTTAGTAAAGAAGAGTTTTTAACTAAGGTGGCGAAAAACTTCAACGTTGAAGAGCTTGGAACAGAACCCTATAAGCCAGAGACAAAGGCTGTATTTGGAATGTACCTAGAAGGAGTATGGTATAAGCTGACGGCAAAGGATGAGATCCGCTCTGTCAATCCTGTCGAGGGACTAGATGTGGCAATACTTCAAAATTATTTATTAATTCCCATTCTTAATATTAAAGACATAAGAACCGACAAAAGAATTGACTTTGTCGGTGGAATAAGAGGACTTGAAGAACTTGAGAAACGAGTAAGCACTGATATGAAGATTGCCTTTGCCATGTTTCCAACTTCAATTAATGAATTGTTTGAAGTATCCGATGCTGGTGAGTTAATGCCGCCAAAATCTACTTGGTTTGAGCCAAAGCTTAGAAGCGGATTGTTCATTCATGAGCTGAGGTAAGTATATAATTGGCCGAGGAAAAGTATTTTCAATCCATGTATAAACCTTCATTTAATTGGATATGCTAGTTGTTGAGATGAAATTCATGGCAAATTCAGACTGATAGACAAGTTTTATTACTGCCTTGGCATTGTTACAACGCTACAGCCTTATTGGCTTGATCCAAATCCTAAGTAGAACGTGAATAAGTCATCTGACAGAGTCCGATAAATGGGCTCTGTTTTTTATTTAATAACTAGTTGACAAAACTAGTCAGCGTGTTATAATTAGTTTTAACTAAATCATTAAAGGCTATGACGGAGTAAAGTAACCTATTTATTACCTTTCAGGGAGGAAGAGTCTCGACTGTAAACTCTTCTACGTGTAGTGATAGATGAAGTTCCCTCCCGAGCTGCCGGCTGAACGTTTTATATAGTAGGCTTGGACGGTTCTTCACCGTTAACAAGAAGGGGGTATCGGATATCAATTCCCGTACCTTTGTCGAGTGGCCTTTTTTGGCTTAAGTTGGGTGGTAACGCGAGATACAGCATCTCGTCCCTTCAAAGGGATGAGGTGTTTTTTATTTTGCTAGCCTTGCATATTCGACAAACACGAGTTTTTGATAGACCTGTACCTTTTGATGAGTGGGCCAATTAATTTTGGTCAAAATGGGTGGTAACGCGGAAGTCCACGGCTTTCGTCCCTGTGGAAGGGATGTGCCGTGGACTTTTTTAATTTAAATATTTAGGAGGCTTTTTATTATGAAAGATTTAAGATTAGCAGGGTTAAAGGCAGAGCGCAGCACTATAGAGATTAATGGAGTGACCATAGGTGGCAAAGAAATAATCCTGATTGGTGGACCATGTGCTGTAGAATCAAGCATCCAAATGAGTCAATCGGCGGAGACGGTAAAAAAGGCGGGAGGGAAAATCCTGCGTGGTGGAGTATTCAAACCTCGTACTTCTCCCTATAGTTTCCAAGGCCTGGGACGGGAGGGGCTTAATTATCTAGTACAAGCAGCTAGGGAACAAAGCTTGCTCTGTGTAACAGAAGTAATAGATGCTCCAAGTCTTGAATTAGTAGTCAATGATATTGATATTATCCAAATAGGCGCTCGTAATATGCAAAACTTTGAGCTGTTGAAAATGGCGGGTAAAATTAGTAAACCAATAATCTTGAAACGGGGATTATCAGCAACAATTGAGGAATGGCTGTATGCAGCTGAATATATCCTATCCTCAGGTAACCCTAATGTCATCCTTTGTGAAAGAGGAATTCGAACCTATGAACCCAGTACACGGAACACCCTTGATCTCAGTGCTGTTGGAGTTGCTAAGGAGCTTTCTCATCTTCCGGTGATTGTTGATCCAAGCCATGCAGCAGGGAGAAGAGATTTGATTGCTTCCTTGTCTAAGGCAGCGATTGCTTCTGGAGCAGACGGTCTATTGATTGAGATGCATCCAAATCCTGCAGAGGCTGTCAGTGATGGGCCCCAATCCCTACACCCCGAGCAACTCATCCAACTAGCTGGAGAATTAGGAGCTGTGGCGGAATCGGTTAATAGAATCTTTGCTTGTGAAAGAAATTGTGTTGAAGAGACTCTTGAAACTTTGCGAGGACAAATTGACAACATTGATCAAGAAATTATCGAGCGTTTAGCCGCTCGCATGGAGATAGTAAGTAAAGTCGCAGATCAAAAACGTTTGGATAGAGTGAAAGATAGTTCTCGAGAGAAGGAAGTGATTCAAAGACTGACTGCTCTTGGCAATGAATTAAAACTTCCGTCGGAACTTGTTAAGAAGATCTACCCAATAATTTTTGATGTAGCAGTGCAATCTCAAATTAGACAAAAATTGGTTAGAGAGAAGGAAGGAGACCTTTCGCTTGTTTCCCCTTTAGTGAGCAAATAGTCCTTTGCTAAGCTTAAAAAACCTTTAGAAACATTAGATTTCTAAAGGTTTTTTAATTGGCAATTGTAGTTTGGCCAGGGTACAGCTTTGGAATAAAAATAATTGATTGTGTCAATATGTATTACCTATAGACATAGTATAAGGGCAATGCTAGACTTTAAGTGTCTAGAGAATCCTAAAAGGATGTGAGTGCTAAAGTTGGTAAGAAGTAAAGTTATTAAAAAGAGGGGAGGATGTAACATGATTCTAGAAACGCAGATTACAATATATGTCTGTTCTCTTTGTCAGAGAACTTACAAACTGAAGGAAGATGCTAAAAAATGTGAATATCTCTGTTCTAAACTACTTGAGTCCCCTGATATATCTGTATTAGGCTTAACCTCTAGGACCTACAATCTTCTTAAAATTGCTGGCATAGATACACTCGATGAGTTACGTGAGACAACAGACAGTCAATTACTGAATTTAAAACGCTTTGGACAAGGTGCATTAAATGAGTTGCATCAAAAGCTGCAACGTTATGAGGCAAAACTTAAGAATCATTGAGCGGGTTCAGTTAAATGAAAATTACTCAATCACAACTATTATTGAATAATACCACTGCCTGTTGGTGAGTGAAATATTTTGTGAGGAAAATTGCTGTTTTTAGCTTTATGACCTTCTACAACACTGATTCATGGAAATGGGGGATGACTATGAACAAACAATATTATGAAGTTCAAACGGATTATTCGCCTTTTCACAAACAACGATTTCAGGTTGGTGACCGAGTGGAGACTTGTAGTCATTGCCTTGGAACCGTGATACGAATTGAATGCGATGAAATGGGACTCTTTATAATAGTTCGCTTAGATATTCTACAGGAAGAATTTGCTTATGATCCCTATGATTTGGAAATAATTTAATAACAATATCGCTATTGGAAAGGCTGAAATGAAAGTTGGAAAAATAGCATGCTTGAGCAGATAAGCAAACTGTGTCATTCAAGATACAGTTTGCTTTATTGTTGGTGCTTGGCATTTGGTATACCATTTAACTTGCGTCTTAGGTGTCTATAGAATTATAATTGCCTTAACTGGCAGTATAAACATAAGGGGAGAAGGAAAGTGGCGTATCATTTTTCACCCATTAAGTTGGATGATAAAGGTCATATAAGAGATTCGGTGTTTGCGATTTTGAGGAATGCAATCTTAGATAAGAAACTAGAACCGGGTCAGAAATTGGTAGAACGTACTATAGCTGAACAACTGGGGATTAGCAGAACTCCTGTTCGCGAGGCAATTAACCAGCTTGTCCTAGAAAGGTTGGTAACACATATCCCCCGTAAAGGGGTTGTAGTTTCAGGTTTCTCCAAAGCAGATATTATTGAGATTCTCGCTATAAGGACTTCTTTAGAAGCGCTTATTTGTAGTATTGCAGCTACAAAGATTAAACCCCGGGATTTAAAACGATTAGAATCTTTAGCAAAGCAAATTACGGAAGAACATGGTAAGGGTAATTACAAAAAATCCAACCAATTGAATGATAAATTTCATGAGATAATTTATAAAGCGGCTGAGAGTCCAAGGGTTTACAGTTTTCTTTATACTTTGCACGAGTATATTACCAAGTTCACTCAAGTGGCATATTCAAAACCTGGTCGATCTGAAGAAGTATGGGTGGAACATAATGAAATTATTGAGGCTCTAAGCAGACATGATAGTTCTCAGGCTGAGGTCGTAGCGAAAAGACATGCTGAGAATTCGAGTAAAGCATTTCTAAAAATGGCTTACTGGGAAAAAGATTAGTTGATCCAATTATGCGTATAAACCCTCTAGGAAAATTGTGCTTAGAAGTTGTTTTAGAATAGTTAAATTAAATTATGCCTGGATAATTTGGTATACAAAAATTAATGATTTGGTATACCAAACCTATTGAATTTGAGAAGTTGAGGTAATATACTTACCTTAAGAAAGCTCATGATATCTGTCTGTGAGAGATTTAAGACTAGACCGAAGAAAGAAGGGGGAGCACAATGTTATCACAACTTTGGGATCTTTTAATTGCCTTTGCCAGAGCCAGCAACTTGGGCTTCGGAGGCGGTCCGGCAGTCATTCCACTTATTAAAATCGAAGTCGTGGAAAGGTACCACTGGATGACTAATTCGGAATTCACGGACGCTCTTGCCGTTGGAAATGCATTGCCGGGACCGATCGCTACAAAACTGGCAGGTTATGTTGGTTACCAAGAGGCCGGATGGTTAGGAGCCTTGGTGGCAAATATTGGTGTGATTCTACCGACTTCACTGGCTGTAATTTTGCTGGCCCGTTTCTTGATGAAATATTCCAATTCTCCAGTTTTAAAAGGAATGCTCAAGGGTGTTCGCCCGGTTGTCGTAGTTTTGATAGCTCAAACCGCATTAGATATGGGTATAGGCTCTTTTCCTAACATGACGACTTGGGGGATTGCTTTAGCTACAGTTGTCTCATTATTCTGGTTGAAGCTACACCCTGCCCTAATCATTGTAATTTCTATGATATTTGGATTAGTTGTTTTTCGCTAAATTCTGTTGGTTTAATCTACAGCAATTATTTTACATTGTAACGTAATACTTAGCTAAAAATCTGGAATACAAGGTGGTGCTTTCATGCTTAGAAAACTATGGGACCTATTTATTGGTTTTACTCGTGCTTCAAACTTGGGGTTTGGAGGAGGTCCTTCACTAATACCGCTGGTTAAAGCGGAGGCAGTTGATCGTTATCATTGGATGGATAACCAAGAATTTGCGGATGCACTCGCTATTGGCAATGCGTTGCCAGGACCAATCGCTACAAAAATGGCAGCTTATACCGGTTATAAGGTTGCAGGTTGGTTAGGTGCTTTAGCGGCAACAATTGGGACGGTTGCTCCTACGGTAATAGTAGTAGTTCTTTTGGGAAGTCTGATTATGAAATACTCCCATTCTTCTGAGCTGCAGGCTATGCTTATGGCAGTTCGCCCTGTGGTAGTTGTTCTTGTTGCAGAAACTGCCTATGACATGGGAAAGAGGGCTTTTCCATCAAGCAGTACTTGGGGAGTCGCTGTTGTTACTATAGCCCTGCTATATTTAGTGAATATCCATCCTGCCTTTATTATCGTAGCTTCGATGCTTTTTGGCTGGCTGGTGTATGGAAAAGCGAAAAAGACAAACTAGTAAGTCCAAGCAGTCATAGGGACTTTGACACCCACTTTGAGTGGGTGTTTTGCATATAATTGAAAGTTCCCTTGACTTTAAGCGGAAAACTGGCAAAATTAACATAATAGACCTTTAGCGAAGGGACGTAGAAATAGGGGGGATATTAATGAATGAATGTGTATTTTGCACATTGCCAGCCGAAGTTAATCTTGTTGAGAACGACCTTGTGCGGGCATTTTATGACAAATACCCTGTAAGTGAAGGACATGTGTTAATCGTTCCCAAAAATCATGCTTCAAGTTTCTTTGATGCTACTGCTGAGGAAATGGCAAGTGTCGGTGAACTCCTTAAGAGAGTAAAAGACTTGTTAGATGAGCGCTTTCAGCCTGATGGTTATAATATTGGAGCAAATATAGGAAGTACGGCGGGACAAACCGTGTTTCATTGGCATATACATGTAATCCCTAGATATAATGGAGATATTGGTACTGTGAGGTGGCATACATAAAATGGTTAATCGTGAAAGATTGTTGGCAGAGTTTTTCGAACTCATAAAAATTGATTCTCCAACTAAGAATGAACGCCAAATAGCCGATATACTTAAAAGTCGCCTGGTTGGTTTAGGTATGGAAGTAACTGAAGATGAGGCAGGTCAAAAATTTGGAGGCAACTGCGGCAATGTCTTGGCCTACCTAAAGGGTAATCTGCCAAAAGCACCAGTGATTTTGTTGTCTGCCCATATGGACACAGTGGCTCCCTGCCTTAACATTAAGCCCATAATGAAAGATGGACTAATCAGCTCAGCCGGAGCAACAATCTTAGGAGCCGATGACAAATCTGGGATAGCGCCTATTTTGGAAGTTCTAAGGATGATCCAAGAGCAAAATATTCCCCATGGCGATATTCAGGTTATTTTTAGTGTTGCTGAAGAAGGGGGGCTCAACGGGGCCAAATATTTGGATAGAACCCTCTTGAAAGCTGACCTGGGATTTGTCATGGATTGTGTCGGAGGGCCGGGAGAAATAGTTCTTGCAGCTCCAGGGCAAGATCGTATTAATGTGGTAATCAAAGGAAGATCTGCTCATGCTGGTTTTGCTCCTGAAGAGGGGATAAGCTCAATCGTAGTTGCTGCTAAGGCCATCGCTGGCATGACTACTGGCAGGATCGATGAGGAAACAACAGCGAATATTGGAACTATTGAGGGTGGCAGAGCAACGAATATAGTTCCAGACGAAGTGGTTATTACCTGTGAAGCTAGAAGTAGAGACCTGACAAAGTTAGAGATCCAAACTAATAGAATGTGTAATACCTTTCAACGTTGCGCCGAAGAAATGGGTGCTGTTGCTGAAATTGAAGTTATCCGATTATATGAACCATTTACATTAACTGAGGAATCTCAAGTAGTGGTTATAGCCAGTCAGGCTGCTAAGTCTGCAGGATTAAAAGTCGTCACGGGGGTAACGGGTGGCGGCAGTGATGCTAATTACTATAACCGTTATGGTGTACCTTGTGCTGTTTTAGGGACGGGGATGCAAAAGCCTCATACCACCGAGGAGTCAATTAAAGAAGAAGATTTGTATAGAACAGCGGATCTGCTGATTGAAATTATTAAGATTGTGGGAACTACTGAAAAGTCCTAGAATAAATGTTTAATATAAATGCGATATTAGTTTTAGAGAGATGAAAATTAACTATTTGAAATCAAAAGGTTTACTGACAAAAAGGCTTATCCTTGATAGGCCTTTTTGTTTTGGAATAAAACAGGATTATTCGGGTTATTTGATTTGAAATATGTCCTAACTGTTTTCCGCACTGAAAGGAAGAAATGAGGAGAAAATTCAACGGGGAATATCCTTGAGTTTCATTCGGATTTTATAATTTATGACACTCATCTTGGATAGAATAACAAAAACAGAAAGAAGGTGAGTAATTTGAATAAAGAATATAGTATAGATGCTTATTCAGAGCGTCGGGCTGAACGTGAGTGGATGGTTCATACGCAGCTCGTAAGTCGAGACATAACAGATGAGACTGTTATTAATAGCATGTCTTTGGTTCCAAGGCACAAATTTGTCAGAGAGGATAAACAAGACTTAGCCTATTATGATACTCCACTGGAAATAGATTCTGGACAGACAATTAGTCAGCCGTATATGGTTGCTCTGATGGCTCAGGCCTTAAGCTTAAAAGCAAGTGACCGAGTTTTGGAAATAGGAACCGGTTCTGGTTATTCAGCAGCGATTTTATCTCGAATTGCCTTGAGGGTTTATACAATAGAACGACATCAAGTACTTGCTAGCTTGGCGGAGGAACGATTTAGAAAACAAGGGTATAAAAATATTGAAGTAAGAGTTGGGGATGGAACTCTGGGGTGGCAAGAGAAGGCACCCTTTGATGCAATCTTAGTTACTGCAGGAGGGCCTGTTATTCCGGATCCTTTACTGGATCAACTAGCTGTCGGAGGCCGCTTGGTGATTCCGGTTGGGGAGAGGGGAGAGCAGAGTTTATTGCGTTTAAAGAAAACAATGTCCGGTAAATTGATAACTGAAAATCTGGGAGGAGTGCGTTTTGTTCCGCTAATTGGAATGAGGGGATGGGATGAAAGAATAAAGAATAGTTAGTCCCCCCTCTAGGCTTAAATTTTTGTTATAATGAGGACAGCTTATAAAGTAGATAACTTTAAGGAGATGTTCATTATTATGATTAAGAAGGCCTTGGAGGTATTGCAAAGGTATTTCGGGTTTACTCAATTTCGAGATGGCCAGCAAAAAGTGATTGGAAGTTTACTCCAGGGCTTAGATACTTTAGCCATTATGCCGACAGGAGCGGGAAAGTCACTTGCTTATCAGATACCAGCCCTATTGTTCAAAGGGACGACTCTGGTAATCTCTCCTCTGATTTCTCTAATGAAAGATCAGGTGGATGCCCTTTTACAATATGGAGTTCCCGCGACGTTTATTAATAGTTCACTTTCTCTTAATGAAGTAAGGTCACGAATTGACGGGGTAACACGCGGTAAATATAAGCTTTTGTATATTGCCCCTGAACGATTAGAGTCAGAAAGTTTTCGGGGTCTTTTAGAATCATTGCAGGTTTCTTTCCTTGTGATCGATGAGGCTCATTGTGTTTCCCAGTGGGGCCATGATTTTAGGCCTAGCTACCTTCATTTAGGACCATTCCTTAAGTCCCTCCCCCAAAAACCGATCATTGGGGCTTTTACGGCAACAGCAACTGAGGAAGTTCAGGCAGATATTGTCCGATTATTAGAGCTAGACAAACCTAGCATATTTGTTACAGGATTTGATCGTCCAAATCTGATGTTCTCTACCTTTAGAGGAGAAAACAAGAAGGAATTTGTGCTTGGTTATACCAAAGCGCATGTTAACCAACCTGGGATTATTTATGCCGCGACACGCAAAGAGGTGGATAATCTTCAAAGCTTTTTGACAAGAAGCGGTTTGAAGGTGGGAAAATATCATGCAGGCATGAGTGACCCAGACCGCCAAAAAACCCAGGAGGATTTCCTCTTTGATGAGATAACCGTTATGGTGGCTACAAACGCCTTTGGAATGGGAATTGACAAATCTAATGTTCGATATGTAATTCACTACAATATGCCTAAAAACATGGAAGCATACTATCAAGAGGCAGGGCGGGCAGGGCGAGATGGAGAACCAGGAGAGTGCCTTTTATTGTTTTCTCCTCAGGATGTTGTATTGCAACGATTCTTAATTGAGCAGACCGTTTTACAACCAGAACGAAAAATGAATGAGTTAAAGAAGCTCCAAGGTATGGTTGATTACTGCCATTCCCCTCGGTGTCTGCGCAAAACAATTCTAGAGTATTTTGGAGAAGAAAATGTACAAGCTAAATGTAACAATTGCAGTAATTGTAATGATGAGCGTGAAATTGTAGACATTACGTTGGAAGCTCAAAAAATATTCTCTTGCATTTATCGAATGCGAGAACGGTTTGGTATAGGAATGGTTGCTGATGTTTTGAAAGGCTCACGAAAAGCTAAGATACGAGAACTTCGCTTTGATGAACTATCAACCTATGGCATTATGCATAATGTTCCCTTGCAAGATATTAAGGATCTCATCAACTATTTAGTTGCAGAGGGGTATTTGCAATTAGCTAATGGAGAATACCCAGTCGTAAAACTTCAGCCTAATGCAGCTTCGGTCTTAAAAGGGGAAGCGAAAGTATCTCGAAAAATAACGCAAAAACCGTCACGTGTTGAAAGCGAAGAGGTTAGTCTGTTTGAAAAACTACGTGAACTCCGCAGAGAACTAGCTATTCGAGAAAACCTCCCCCCGTATTTGATTTTCGCAGACAGTACCTTAAGAGAAATGGCTCAAATTTGTCCAATGGATCACGGGGCAATGATTAGTGTTAGTGGAGTTGGGGAACGGAAATTAGAAAAATACGGGAACGAATTTTTGGAAGTGATCAAGAGGTTCTTAGAAAATGCAGCAATTGATAAGAAAGAAAACTCTTCTGAAAAATGTGTTAGCGCTAAGTGTTTGGCTCAACAAGATAAGACTGGCCCTGAGGTCATTGCTAATTCAAAGGCCTCCAGTCATCTTCAGACATTTCAAATGTATAAAGAAGGGCATTCTTTGGCAGCTATTGCGAAAATCAGGAAAGTTACTCCCATTACAGTTCAGAATCATTTTGTGCGCTGCAGTATGGATGGACATGCTGTGCCCTGGGATGATTTTATCCCTAAAGAACAAGAAGTGCATATCTTAGAAGCAATCCGACAAGTAGGCGGAGAAAAGTTACGACCTATCAAAGATCTCCTTCCTGATGAGGTGGAGTGGTTTACAATTCGGGCAGTCTTAGAAAAGTATAAAATAATTGATAGCAAAGAATAGGCGGGAGAGATTTCATTTGGGTTAATTCGACATTGTTTATTATCAACGTCTCTGCTCCATTAAGGTAGTGGGTTCTTGAAAACAGTAATAAATGTCGAAAAAAGCGTTGACCCTTACTTCTAAATATGGTAGTATAACTAATGTCGCTCACGAGAGTTAAATTTTAGGTGAGGAGACAGTGAAAAAAGAGAGAAAATACTTGTTGACAGCGATTGCTGAAAATGGTATTATAACTGAGTGCCACAACGAAGGGTTATCAACAACGGGTAAGCTCGTAATTGTAACTCCAAACAATGGTGCTAACAACGTATGTTGGGAGTGCTGGTTATAAGTTATGGCCAAATCCATGGTCTTTGAAAACTAAACAACAAGGACAGCCAATGAGAGAAACTCTTAGGAGTTTCAAAATAAATCATGAGTCAATCATCTTCTTCTAATGAGAAGTTTGAAATAACTTTTTTTGGAGAGTTTGATCCTGGCTCAGGACGAACGCTGGCGGCGTGCCTAACACATGCAAGTCGAACGGAGAATTTGATAAGCTTGCTTAGAAAAATTCTTAGTGGCGGACGGGTGAGTAACGCGTGGGTAACCTACCCATAAATCCGGGACAACCCTTGGAAACGAGGGCTAATACCGGATAATCTTAAGTCTTGGCATCAAGACTTAAGGAAAGATGGCCTCTGTATATGCTATCGATTATGGATGGACCCGCGTCTGATTAGCTAGTTGGTGGGGTAAAGGCCTACCAAGGCGACGATCAGTAGCCGGCCTGAGAGGGTGAACGGCCACACTGGGACTGAGACACGGCCCAGACTCCTACGGGAGGCAGCAGTGGGGAATCTTCCGCAATGGACGAAAGTCTGACGGAGCAACGCCGCGTGTATGATGAAGGTCTTCGGATTGTAAAGTACTGTCTTTGGGGAAGAACGGTCGATTTGAGAATATTGAGTCGACATGACGGTACCCAAGGAGGAAGCCCCGGCTAACTACGTGCCAGCAGCCGCGGTAATACGTAGGGGGCAAGCGTTGTCCGGAATTATTGGGCGTAAAGGGCGCGTAGGCGGATTTTTAAGTCCGGTGTGAAAGATCAGGGCTCAACCCTGAGAGTGCATCGGAAACTGGGAATCTTGAGGACAGGAGAGGAAAGTGGAATTCCACGTGTAGCGGTGAAATGCGTAGATATGTGGAGGAACACCGGTGGCGAAGGCGACTTTCTGGACTGTAACTGACGCTGAGGCGCGAAAGCGTGGGGAGCAAACAGGATTAGATACCCTGGTAGTCCACGCCGTAAACGATGAGTGCTAGGTGTAGAGGGTATCGACCCCTTCTGTGCCGCAGTTAACACAATAAGCACTCCGCCTGGGGAGTACGGCCGCAAGGTTGAAACTCAAAGGAATTGACGGGGGCCCGCACAAGCGGTGGAGCATGTGGTTTAATTCGACGCAACGCGAAGAACCTTACCAAGGCTTGACATCCTACGAATCTTTAGGAAACTAGAGAGTGCCCTTCGGGGAGCGTAGAGACAGGTGGTGCATGGTTGTCGTCAGCTCGTGTCGTGAGATGTTGGGTTAAGTCCCGCAACGAGCGCAACCCCTGTATTTAGTTGCTAACAAGTAAGGTTGAGCACTCTAGATAGACTGCCGGTGATAAACCGGAGGAAGGTGGGGATGACGTCAAATCATCATGCCCCTTATGTCTTGGGCTACACACGTGCTACAATGGCCGGTACAGACGGAAGCGAAGCCGCGAGGTGAAGCAAATCCGAGAAAGCCGGTCTCAGTTCGGATTGCAGGCTGCAACTCGCCTGCATGAAGTCGGAATCGCTAGTAATCGCAGGTCAGCATACTGCGGTGAATACGTTCCCGGGCCTTGTACACACCGCCCGTCACACCACGAAAGTCTGCAACACCCGAAGCCGGTGAGGTAACCCGCAAGGGAGCTAGCCGTCGAAGGTGGGGCCGATAATTGGGGTGAAGTCGTAACAAGGTAGCCGTATCGGAAGGTGCGGCTGGATCACCTCCTTTCTAAGGAGAACGGTTTAGAGCTTAGGCTTTAGACGAACATCCTATTGGTCGATTCTCACGAAGAACATCGGTTGAAAGACTTAAGTTCGACGAGAGATCAATAACGAGTCGCAAGACTCACGCCGAGGGATCGGCAACTCATTGGAAACAGCTGTTGTTTAGTTTTGAGAGACCAGGAAACATCGAAGGAATTCGATGAATTATGGAACCTCACTCACAAAGGATTGAGGAAAGGCAGTTATGCTTGACTAATATCCTATATTTTTGACTGTTCTTTGAAAACTGCATAGAGAAAACTAGTAAAGTCGAACGAATTCACATCAATACGAAAGTATTGAGTAAACCTAAAAGTAGCGACCAATAGGTCAAGCTATTAAGGGCGTACGGTGGATGCCTAGGCGCTAAGAGTCGAAGAAGGGCGCGGTTAACAGCGAAATGCCATGGGGAGTCGTAAGCAGGCTTTGATCCATGGATACCCGAATGGGGCAACCCAACCGGAGTCATGTCCGGTTATCCTCAACTGAATACATAGGTTGAAGAAGACAACCCGGGGAACTGAAACATCTAAGTACCCGGAGGAAAAGAAAGAATCATCGATTCCCTGAGTAGCGGCGAGCGAAACGGGAAGAGCCCAAACCGAATCCTTCGGGATTCGGGGTTGTAGGACCCTCTTTTAAGAATGAATCTCTAGCTGAAGAAGACTGGAAAGTCTCGGCAAAGAAGGTAACACCCCTGTAAACGAAAGGGAGACATTCTGTGAGGGAATCCTGAGTACCGCGGGACACGTGAAACCCCGTGGGAAGCAGGGAGGACCACCTCCCAAGGCTAAATACTACTTAGCGACCGATAGCGAACCAGTACCGTGAGGGAAAGGTGAAAAGCACCTCGGAAGAGGAGTGAAAAAGAACCTGAAACCGTACGCTTACAAGCAGTTACAGCACAGTTATGTGTAGTAGCGTGCCTTTTGTAGAATGAACCGGCGAGTTACGGTATGTAGCAAGGTTAAGGTGAGAAGCCGGAGCCGAAGCGAAAGCGAGTCTGAAGAGGGCGCAAGTTACATGCTGTAGACCCGAAACCGTGTGATCTACCCATGGCCAGGGTGAAGGTGGGGTAAAACCCACTGGAGGCCCGAACTCACTGTCGTTGAAAAGGCAGGGGATGAGCTGTGGGTAGGGGTGAAATGCCAATCGAACACGGAGATAGCTGGTTCTCCCCGAAATAGCTTTAGGGCTAGCCTCAATTGATGATCGATGGCGGTAGAGCACTGAATAGGCTAGGGGCCTTACCAGGTTACCGAACCTTATCAAACTCCGAATGCCATCAGATTTAGATTGGGAGTCAGACTGTGGGGGATAAGCTTCATAGTCGAAAGGGAAACAGCCCAGACCATCAGCTAAGGTCCCCAAGTATACACTAAGTGGGAAAGGATGTGGAATTGCACAGACAACCAGGATGTTGGCTCAGAAGCAGCCACCATTTAAAGAGTGCGTAATAGCTCACTGGTCGAGTGGTTCTGCGCCGAAAATGTAACGGGGCTCAAGTGTATCACCGAAGCTATGGCTTGCAAGAATACTTGCAGGGGTAGGGGAGCGTTCTATCAGCCGAGAAGTCAGACTGTAAGGTCTGGTGGAGTGGATAGAAGTGAGAATGCCGGTATGAGTATGCGAAAAGGAAGGTGAGAATCCTTCCCGCCGAAAATCTAAGGATTCCTGGGGAAGGCTCGTCCGCCCAGGGTAAGTCGGGACCTAAGCCGAGGCCGAAAGGCGTAGGTGATGGACAACTGGTTGAGATTCCAGTACCACCTAGAAATGTTTGAGCAATGGGGTGACACAGAAGGATAGGTTAAGCGTGCCGTTGGTTGAGCACGCCCAAGCGAGTAGGAGGTAGGGTAGGCAAATCCGCCCTGCGAAACTCTGAGACGTGATGGGGAGCGAAAATTAGTAGCGAAGTAACCGACTCCAAGCTGTCAAGAAAAACCTCTAGTGAGTGACTAGGTGCCCGTACCGTAAACCGACACAGGTAGATGGGGTGAGAATCCTAAGGCGCGCGAGAAAACCCTCGTTAAGGAACTCGGCAAAATAGCCCCGTAACTTCGGGAGAAGGGGCGCTCTTAGCAATAAGAGCCGCAGAGAAATGGTCCAGGCGACTGTTTAACAAAAACACAGGTCCCTGCTAATCCGAAAGGAGATGTATAGGGGCTGACACCTGCCCGGTGCTGGAAGGTTAAGAGGAGAGGTTAGGGGCAACCCGAAGCTTTGAATTGAAGCCCCAGTAAACGGCGGCCGTAACTATAACGGTCCTAAGGTAGCGAAATTCCTTGTCAGGTAAGTTCTGACCCGCACGAAAGGTGTAACGATCTGGACACTGTCTCAACGAGGGACTCGGCGAAATTGTAATACCCGTGAAGATGCGGGTTACCTGCGACAGGACAGAAAGACCCCATGGAGCTTTACTGTAGCTTGACATTGGATTTTGGTATAAAATGTACAGGATAGGTGGGAGACTAAGAAGCTAGGGCGCCAGCCTTGGTGGAGTCAACGGTGGGATACCACTCTTTTTGTACTGAAATTCTAACTAGGTCCCCTGAATCGGGGATTAGGACAGTATCAGGTGGGCAGTTTGACTGGGGCGGTCGCCTCCTAAAGAGTAACGGAGGCGCCCAAAGGTTCCCTCAGCGCGGTTGGAAATCGCGCGAAGAGTGTAAAGGCAAAAGGGAGCTTGACTGCGAGACCTACAAGTCGAGCAGGGACGAAAGTCGGGCTTAGTGATCCGGTGGTACCGAGTGGAAGGGCCATCGCTCAACGGATAAAAGCTACCCTGGGGATAACAGGCTTATCTCCCCCAAGAGTCCATATCGACGGGGAGGTTTGGCACCTCGATGTCGGCTCATCGCATCCTGGGGCTGTAGTAGGTCCCAAGGGTTGGGCTGTTCGCCCATTAAAGCGGTACGTGAGCTGGGTTCAGAACGTCGTGAGACAGTTCGGTCCCTATCCGTCGCAGGCGCAGGAAATTTGAGAGGATCTGTCCCTAGTACGAGAGGACCGGGATGGACGAATCCCTGGTGTACCAGTTGTCTCGCCAGAGGCATAGCTGGGTAGCTATATTCGGAGCGGATAAGCGCTGAAAGCATCTAAGCGCGAAACCGACCTCAAGATGAGATTTCCCACAGCGAAAGCTGGTAAGACCCCTGAAAGATGATCAGGTTGATAGGCCAGGTGTGGAAGCACGGTGACGTGTGGAGCTGACTGGTACTAATCGGTCGAGGGCTTGACCTAAATCGAGACGCTAGGTGAGTGGCTCAAATTCTTAGACAATACTAGATAGACTCTGTGCAGTTTTGAGAGAACAGCCTTCGAAAGAAAGCGATATCTCAGACATCTGGTGATTATGCCGGAGGGGTTCCACCCGTTCCCATACCGAACACGGAAGTTAAGACCTCCAGGGCCGATGATACTTGGGGCATAGCCCCTGGGAAAGTAGGTCATCGCCAGGTAAAACAAGCGAAAGACCATCTCTGAATGAGGTGGTCTTTCTTTATGTTCATCCTTCCACCTCATCTGGGGTGTCTTAAATTCGCCCACGTGGGCGAATTTTGGGAGTCGGGGTTACAATAATATCTCTATTAGGTGAATTGGCTAGTTCGAAATTTGCAATTAAATATAGTTTTTAGTCATAAAAAACATGAATAACTCAAAAGATGAGTTAGTGAACAATAAAACATACTTTTCAAAGCTGATTGTGTTAAAATAAGATTAATTGGGGATATACAGTATACAGATGGTCTGGCCATCAGACAATAATAGAAGAACCCAAGTGGTAATTTTCTTAGAGGAGATGAGTTTGTGGTCTTTACGCTAAGCAATCAAATTGCGAATAAGATAGTTGATTTTATTCATGAGCAAAGCGGGTTTGCTGTTATAGTATGTAATAAATCAGGGATAATCATCGCTGATTCTGCCCAAACAAGAATAGGGGTAGAGCATAAGGGAAGCCATAGAATAATGACTACAAATATTGATAACACTGCCGTTACTAATGAAGAAGCAGTGAATTCCGGAGGTACGCTAAAAGAAGGCTACAATCAAGCCATTAAAGTAGATGGAAGTAAAATTGGCACCTTTGGAATAGCAGGGCCTTTAGATATTGTCACCCCGGTGGCCAAAATTGCTGCTGGTATGGTTGTGATGATGATGAGAGATGAAGAATTAAAAGAAATTATTCGAGACCAAGTAAAAGCTTTAAGTTTAGCAATAGAAAAGGCGGTGAGTGCAGTACAACAAACCGCTGCCTCTGCTCAAGAAGTGGCTTCTATTAGTCAAGTTATTGCGACTGAAGCACGTGAGGGTGAAAACTACCTTCAATCTACTGCAGATATTTTAGGCTTTATTCGTAAAGTAGCCAAACAAACTAATCTATTGGGTTTAAACGCCGCTATTGAGGCAGCCCGGGCCGGGGAAAATGGCCGTGGCTTTTCCGTAGTAGCAGGTGAAGTTCGAAAATTAGCAGATGAAAGTAATCAGTCGGCCAACGAAATCAGTGCCTTACTATTAGAATTTCGCTCTATTATTGAAAGAATCTCTGAAAGTTCATTGCGAAACAGTGCTATTACAAGAGAACAAGCACAGGCAAATCAAGAAATTGCTGTATTAGTAGAAGGGTTACAAGAAGTGAGCGGAGAGTTAAATTCGCTTGCTTTAAGTTTATAGACAAATGTTCCTTTGTACATTACTTTGAGCCAATGCTTCCGATGGGATATAATAGAATCTATCGTGCTATAAAATGATTATATCTGACAACCAAAGAAAGCTCTAAATAACAAAAGGGACACGTTTTTCAACGCGTCCCTTTTGCTAGATTAGTTAGGTTTTTCTACCCAGATATTAGTCTATAACATCGGCCCCTTGTTCGGCCATTTCTTTTTCTGCAAAGGTAATCATTTTTTTAACCATATTTCCCCCGATTTGACCTACTTCTCGAGTGGTCATATTGGCAAACCCTTTTTCTTCTATATCGTCATCTAAATTTAGTTCTTCAGCTACTTCCCACTTAAGCTGATCCAACTGGCTTTCGGATTCTGGAACTTCAGGTGTGTTTCGACTCATATTGACCATCCTCCTTCTCAGTTGTATTTGAAATCATTATTATATTAACCATTAAGAACTTTTTTATCCGTACAGTACATACATATTAAATTTATTTGATAGCAAACTAAGTCAAGCTCAGGAAAAAGGTACCATAATTTAAATTACAATAACCAGTACTTTAAAAGGAAAAATAATCCTTCTGTCGAATCTAAGATGTTATAAAGATATTTATTATAATTATATTATCTTCCAGGAATTATTGGCTAGCTAGCCATGGAACATAAAAATACGTTTAACCACCCCTTTAATAGAAAATGGCTTGAAAAGTAGATAAACTTGAATTAATGAAATTTATTGAAAGGATCGGTTAAGTTTTTCAAGTTTTGCTTAACTAAAGAAATAATATGCATGAAATGTCTTTAATGGGGGGAGTATTTGAAGTCATCGAACAAACTATCTCCCAGCATAACGTAAAAAAGGTGATTCAAGTTAAACTAAAGGTCGGGGAACTCACTAATGCAGAACCTGATGCCCTTCAAATGGCCTTCGAGGCTTATTCTAAGGATACTATAGCTGAAGGTGCAGAGTTGATTATAGAGCGTGTACGCGTAATTGCTCGGTGCTCAAATTGTCAGAAGGAATTTTCAGTAAAGAGTATGTTTTTTCTGTGCCCCAATTGTGAAAACTCAAATATCAAAATAATTTGTGGTGAAGAATTATTATTAGAAAGCCTGGAGGTGGAATAATGGAATTAGGCCGTCGTGAAATTGAGGTAATGGCTAATCTACTTAACTCAAATGATACACAGGCAGAGAAAAATCGTGCGCATTTCAGAAAGAATAATTGTTTAGCAATTAATATGATTGGCTCACCGGGAGCAGGAAAGACTTCACTGTTAGAAAAGTCGTTACCCCTCTTAACGAGAAATTTGTGTGTCGGTGTAATAGAGGGGGATATATTTACTAGTAAAGATGCAGATCGCATAGCTATTTACGAGGTACCTGTGATACAGATCAATACCGGCGGAGGCTGTCATCTTGATAGTAAAATGGTCAACAAAGTTTTACCTGACTTTGATTGGACTGCTATGGATCTGATGATCATCGAAAATGTCGGAAACCTAGTTTGTCCGGCAGATTTTGATTTAGGGGAACAATTTAAGGTCATAGTTCTTAGCATTGTTGAAGGGGATGATAAGCCCTCAAAATACCCCGTTATTTTTCGCAATGCTAAGGCTGTTATTCTAAACAAAATGGATCTTGAAAAGCTTACAGATGTTAATATGGAATCAATGAAACGGGATATTCTAGCCATAAATCCAGAGATAAGAATTTTTGAAGTATCTTGTCGTAACGGAGACGGCTTAAATGATTGGATAAACTGGCTAAGTCAACAAGTTAATGATTATCAGGAACATAAGAATTAGACTACATCGTAATGATATTCCGCATATGGGTAATTTCAACAAATAAGAGCCTTTCACTTAGCTTTAACCCAGTTAAAGTAGGTGAAAGGCTCTTATTTTTAAGTTGCAGTGAATTTTCCTTCGTAACGAATAGAGTCTATCTCTTTAAGAACTAATTCTTTCAAGCGAGGAAATAGTGCTTCAATATCGGCACTTATTTCTAACCCCCACTCCAAACTTTTTGGTTGGATACCGAAAATTAAGGTTTGTGGGGCATGCCCTAATACATTAGCCAGAGTCAGTACTTCGACAATCCCAATTTGATGAAAGGATACTTCATATTGCTCTGGGATTACTTGGAGATCACCGGGATGAAAGCGGAACAATGCTCCAGGTTCAGCATTAGCATTAAACGCATCTATGATAATGAGAAAGTCTACATCCAGAATTAGATGAACAAGTTCAAGTCCCGCCGTGCCCCCCTCAAGCAGTTCTACATTGTCGGGGAGCTTATCTTTTGCAAATACGTCTAAAAACCGAACTCCTAATCCCTCGTCAGACAAGAGGATATTTCCTACCCCCATCACCATAATTTTTGGCGATTGCATAGCTATGCGCTTTTCTCCTTTCGTTTCTTACCAAAAAACATAAACAGAAATTGCTCATAGGCGGATGTGAAAACTAGATAAAGATGAACAGCGATTACAGCCATAAATAACCACATGAAGAGGTAATGGATTCCGCGAACGGCTGCTAAACCTCCAAAATATCCTGCTGCATTAGCTAATTCCACAGGCTTGTAAAGGATAAACCCTGTAACCGCTTGAACCACAGCCATGATAGGCAAGGCAATATAGGCCGTTTTTTGGAGAGGGTTATATTTTCCGGTTTCAGGGTGTTTGCCAATAAATAAATAGTACTTTATTTGTGGCCAAAATGTTTTAATGTCCTGTGAGTTGATCAGAAATGTATCATAGTCTTTATTTTTGCCAAAAAAGGAGTAATAGAAACGGACAATTCCGTTAATAATTAATAGATACATAAAAATGAAGTGTAAATTCCGCATGAGGTTCATAGGCATCCCTGGGTAAGGGGAATGAATGAACCAACCTGTAATAGTTAATATAAAGAAATTGATTAAATTGATCCAGTGGCTAACGCGTTGAAACAATGGGTGGTCTAAGTCTAATTGGCTAGACATGTCCTTCCCTCCTTTATTACCAGCCGATCTGGAATTTTTTAATATTGTTTGTTTCCGGATGGATGAGATGGATCGCACAAGCCAGACAAGGGTCATAAGAGCGTACTACTCGGACAATGTTGACTGGATTCTCAAGGTCGGGAACCGGGACGCCTATTAGTGCTTCCTCCACTGGACCACGGACCCCTTTATCATCTCTTGGAGAAAAATTCCAAGTAGTCGGAACGACCATTTGATAGTTCTCAATCTTATGATCCCCTACTTTGATAAAGTGACCCAGAGAACCGCGAGGGACTTCTGTCATACCTGCACCTTGTCCTGTGGCCGGAGCCTCCCAATGATCAGTATCATGAATGCGGAAATTTTTAGATCCCATTTCCTTCTCTAAGGCATCTAACCAATTGAACATATCTTTAGCCATCAGGAGAGTTTCATAGGCTCGGGCAGCATGACGTGCGACAGCACCGGGCTTTATACCATACTTAGCGATAATATCCATAAGACCTTTAGGCTGCATTACAAGCATACGAGCGAGAGGGCCAACCTCAATAGGTTTACCATCATAGCGGGGCGCTTTAACAAAGGTATAAGCTCCTTTTTTATCAAGATCCGGAATTGTATCCTCTGTGTAGGGTGTTTTACCCATAGCGCTTGCCTTATACCAAGAATACTGAACGTCTTCTGTAATTTTAGACTCATCTACAGGAATGATTTTGCTTAAATTACCATCCATAATGACTCCGGCTTTGAAGAACATATCTTTACCGGCATCGTCACGGGCAAATCCGCCATAAGACAGATAGTTTGGACTTCCTCCTCCGACACCTGCCTGAGCTAAGGGCAGAAGTGGGCCGGTACCAAATGTTAATACGTCTTGTAAATAGGTTTTTTCAATAAAATCGAGCTGCTCATAAAGCATGGAGCGGAATTGCTCTACCACTTGAATACTTGGAAGCATTGTTACCCCACCGACGACAATAGAGGATTGATGGGGTTGTTTTCCAGCAAACAGTGCCGACATCTTCTTAGCCTTTGCTTGCATCTCAAGGGCTTTAAGGTAGTGGGCAACAGCCGTGGTCACTAACTCTGGATCATTAACGCTAAAATCATCTGGTTTATAGCGTGGAGTAAGGGGGGCTGTATCTCCGGCAGTCACAAGTTTGACAATTTTATCTTTCACTGCCAGAAGACCTGGATCTTTACCCTGGTATTGAGCGACTGCCATGACATCTAAGTAGTCCAGGGCACTTAGATGGTAGAAATGCAGAGGATGGTCATGGAGGTACATGGCTCCAATAATTAGATTTCGGATAAGCCGACCTCCGGCGGGGACATTTGCCCCGTAAGCTTTGTCTAAGGCCAGTGAAGATGCCCAACCATGGGAACCTGCACAAACGCCACATACACGCTCGGTAACAAAGGTGGCATCACGGGGGTCACGGCCACGGAGCATTGCCTCAATTCCACGGTACATTGTTCCTATGATATGAGCGTCAACAACTTTTCCATTTTCAACCTCAACTTCAACTCTTAAATGTCCTTCAATACGTGTTAAAGGATCGATTACTACTTTCGCCATTACATGTCCTCCTTATGATCCTTGTTGCCCAATCTTCCGCTTGCTGCTGTGGCAATTAAATGTGCTCCCAGTCCTATTGCCGCGGCCCCGCCAACAACGAACCCTACGGTATCAGCGTCAACATGGCCAATTCCCGGCAGCTTAAAGATCTCTTGTTTAGCATATAAAGGACTAAATCCATTATAAAAGTCTTTTTCTGAACATCCGGAACATGGAGATCCTGCATTAATGCAGAAGTTGGCATTGTCGTTCCACCATACTTGTGCACAGTCAGTGTATGTTTTTGGACCTTTGCAGCCCTTTAAGATCAGGCAATACTCCTTTTGAATCGGATCATTCCAGTCTGTAAGGTAGTTTCCGTTTTCAAAGTGACCGCGT
This sequence comes from Desulfosporosinus meridiei DSM 13257, assembly GCF_000231385.2. Taxonomy (NCBI): domain Bacteria; kingdom Bacillati; phylum Bacillota; class Clostridia; order Eubacteriales; family Desulfitobacteriaceae; genus Desulfosporosinus; species Desulfosporosinus meridiei. The sequence continues at coordinate 956,593 of NC_018515.1, forward strand.
CGAGGACAGTTGTCATGCAGTAAAGAGCCATAGTAAGCTATCGGACGATTTTGGGAATCCAGGGCTGGTGCCTTTTGGTAGGTTAGGTAATATAGAATAGTGCCAATTAAAGTTGTAGGTTTAACTGGGCAACAGGGAAGATTTATGACCGGCTTGTTAATTCCCTCGTTTCTGAGAAGCTCTGCTACCCCTACGGCACCTGTGGCACAGGCACCTGGGATACCGGCACCTTCAGAAGCGCAGCTTCCAATGGCGATAATCACTTGGGCTTTTTGAGCAGCTTCAATAAGTATTTTACGGAATGGTCTTCCACCTACCATGCAGAACCGGTCTTCTTTAGAGGGGCAGGAACCCTCTACAACTAACACGAAATTTTCTTTTAAGGTTGCCTGGTATGCTTCCTCAGATGTATGACCTGATGCAGCCATAATAGTTTCATGATAGCGTATGGATAGCATATCTAGAATGAGTTCAGCGGGTGAAGGATTCAGGGTAGAAATTGCCGATTCCGTACAACCGGTACAATCCATCCCTTCCAACCAGATAACCGGTGGCTTCTTTAGTGCTTGTTCTAACGCACTGGCTGCTTTAGGGACGATAAGCTCGGGTAAGCCTAGGGCTGCTGTTGTTGCTGCAACTAATTTTATGAAATCACGCCGAGAAACCCCTTTGACGTTGAGTAAATCAAAATTACCCATATTTTGCAGAACACCTCCTGATTTTAATTCCAAATGGGATGAGTGCATGAGATTTTTACTATATATGTAAGGTATATTCGCGGGAAGATCTAAGTTTCCTTCATATATAGTGAATATTTTGAAGATTATTAATATTAATTTATTATTTTCTAATCAGAAATTTCTATGATTAGAAATTATCAAAGGAGAGCCTGATCGCTGCATTTGTTTCGTTTTGTTGTTGGTATAAGTCAGTACTCGGCCTTAATAGGTCTGAAATGACTAAATATTAAGCTAATTACTTGAAGTATAGAGAGCCTGGCGTGTACAATAAGAGTATCATTATTAAAAATTGTAATTATAACCGTGAAAGTTGGTTTAAGCAAAAATGAAAAATGAAGCGAAAACCATTTTTTTTAATGGTATAGTTCAAGGTGTAGGTTTTCGACCGTTTGTTTATAAACTTGCAGAAGAGCTGGGGATCAAGGGGTGGGTAAATAACTCAAGTCATGGTGTAACAATCCATGCTGAAGGGAATAAGCTTGACTTGTTTTATGATCGTTTGCTTAAAGAAGTTCCCCCATTAGCAAAGATTGTTACTGCACAAGCTATTGATGTTGAGCCAAGCTATTATAAGACATTTAAAATTGTTGAGAGTAAAGCTGAGTCTAAGGCGGACGTATTAATTTCGCCGGACGTAGCAACTTGTCGAGATTGTCTTGCGGATATGGCGGATTCTAAGAGTCGATTTTATCAATTTTCATTTACAAACTGCACAAATTGTGGGCCTCGTTATACAATCATTTATGACGTGCCTTATGATAGGGCATTAACAACTATGTCAGAATTTCAAATGTGCAAGTCTTGTGAAGAAGACTATGTGAATCCAAGAAATCGGAGGTTTCATGCTCAGCCGATTGCCTGTAATAACTGTGGGCCGAAGTTTCAACTAACGGATGGAAGTGGTCGATCCCTCCCGGGTCTTGGTGTTGATCAATTGTCCCAAGGCGGAATTCTTGCGGTAAAAGGGCTGGGAGGATTTCATCTGGTTTGCGATGCCCGAAACGTTGAAGCTGTACGCCGGCTGCGAGAAAGAAAGGAACGCGGCTCCAAGCCTTTTGCGATTATGGCCAGGTCTATAACAGCTGCTCGCGAGCAGGTAAATGTTCTTATTAAAGAAGAGGAGCTTTTAACCAGCTCATCAGCCCCTATCGTAGTCCTAGAACGAAAACTTGCTTCAAGAGAGGGATTATCGGAGGATATTGCACCCGGTATACAGACTCTGGGCATCCTACTCCCTTATGCCCCAATACATCATCAATTATTTAAGGGTTCATATGACTTTTTAATTATGACGAGTGCTAACCTTAGTGGACGGCCATTGATTTATTCTAATGATGAAGCGTTAGCAGAGTTACAAGGAATTGCGGATTATTTCTTAATGCACAATCGGGATATCTATCATCCTTGTGATGATTCAGTGGTTCAATTGATTGGCGATGAAATTGTCTTTCACCGCAGGGCACGGGGCTATGTCCCTTTACCGATTTTGATGAGCAATTATCAAGTCGAGACTCCCCTCCTTGGTGTGGGGGGCGAACTAAAAAATTCATTTTGCCTTGTTGCCGGGCAGCGGGCTTTTGTGAGTCAATACATTGGGGATATGGAAGGATATGAAAATCTCCAGCGTTTTCATCAGGAATTAGAATCCTTGCAACGAGTCGTTAACATTGTGCCTAGTGCGGTTGCCCATGATAAACACCCAAACTATCAACTTACTAATTTTGCTTTGGAGCAGCCTTGGCCAAAGTGTGCTGTACAGCACCATCACGCACATTTAGTCAGTGTCTTGGGAGAATGGGACAGAACTGAACCTACTCTCGGAGTTATCTGCGACGGGACTGGCTACGGGGATGATCATTGTATTTGGGGATTTGAATTTCTCTATGGGAACTCATCCGGTTATGAACGCAAGGCACATCTGGAGTATTTAGGGTTGCCTGGGGGGGATGCCGGCGCGAAACACCCTTTGCGAATTGCCTATGCCTATGTTAAAACTCTTTTGAGGGGTGAAGCCTGGGAAAAGACTAAACCTTTGTGGAGGTCTCTTGCCAACATGGAACGCCGGATTCTCGACCGCCAAGTTGACACGGGGGTTCAACTCTTTCAAACCTCAAGTGCAGGCAGACTGTTTGATGCAGTCAGTGCCTTAATAGGTGTGTGTACAAAGGTTACTTATGAAGGTCAAGCTGCTATTGAACTGGAAAGTGTTGGAGCTGGTTTTTTGCAGGATCATCTTGAAGGTGAAGAAAGCAGTCAAAAGAATTCTCAAGTCCTTTATTCTTATGAAATAAGAGTAGAGGAGGGGGTTCTAATACTGGGAGTAAGAGCACTTTTTGAAGATCTTATTCAAGATGTTTTACTCGGTGTGAGTAAAGAGGAAATTTCCTATCGGTTTCATATGACAATTGCCCAGGCTATTGTAGATATTGCCCTGCAGCTGGAGGTAGGGGATGGCCCCATGGTTTTAAGCGGTGGGGTGTTTCAGAATAAGCTTTTAACAGAAGCAGTTCTGCGAAACTGTCAGAGACATGGCATAAAGGTCTTGCGTTCTCGAAGCCTTCCTCCGGGAGATGGTGGATTAGCCTTCGGACAGGCATTAATTGCGAATGAGGTGTTATAAATGTGTTTAGCCATTCCTGCTAAAGTAATCATGATTGAGGGATCGATTGCCAAGGTAGATATGATGGGTAATGAACGGGTTGTCAGTATCGACTTGGTTCCAGAGGTTGGAATTGGCGAATACGTGTTAGTTCATGCCGGGTTTGCCATCAGCGTTATTGATGATGAAAGCGCCAAAGAAACGGAAGAACTGCTGCTGGAGGTGGCTAATGCTTATGAAGAGGGGGAGTAGGGAGTCTGCGGCAAAGGCAGGTATACTGCTTGCGGAGATTGAGTCTTTAGCGCAAAGTCCATTTACCATCATGGAAGTATGCGGAACACATACTGTTGCCATAGCTAAAAATGCCATACGTGAGTTGTTGCCGAAAAGTATACGATTGGTTTCGGGGCCGGGGTGTCCGGTTTGTGTCACTTCCAATGGAGATATTGATCGCTATTTGTACTTGGCAGCTCAGAAAAATGTAATAACTGCAACCTTCGGAGATATGATTCGAGTACCGGGCACAGAGAAAAATCTACAAGAGTTGAGAGCTGAAGGAGGAGATATTCGAGTTGTTTATTCAACTCAGGATGCTTTAGAGTTAGCTCGTCAAAATCCCGACAAAGAAGTTGTCTTTCTAGGTATTGGCTTTGAAACCACAGTCCCGACAGTAGCGGTGAGTTTAGAAATTGCTAAACGTGAAGCAATAAAAAATTATAGTGTGTTGTCTATGCACAAAGTAGTGCCCCCTGTTTTAAAGTTATTAGCAGAAGACGAACAATTATTGGTGGATGCTTTTCTTGATCCGGGGCACGTCTGCTCGATTATCGGAATAGAGCCTATAAAATTTATGGCCAAAGATTATGGTAAACCAGGTGTTGTTACTGGATTTGAAGCTTTAGATATCTTAGAGGGGATTGCCATGCTCCTTCGGCAACGTGCTGAAGGTCGCTCAGACATTGAAATCCAATATCAGCGCGTGGCTAAGCCGGAGGGTAACCCCCAGGCCAAGATGTTTATCGAGCGGGTTTTTGAGAGGATTGATGCATCCTGGCGGGGGATAGGAATTATTCCACAAAGTGGTTTGGGTATACGGGCAGACTATAGTCCATGGGATGCTGCTCGGAAATTTTCCTTACCTGTTTTTCAATCTCGGGAGACGCCCGGCTGTCGTTGTGGAGATGTCTTAAGAGGGGTAATCTATCCCACCCAGTGTCCTTTATTTGCTAAGCATTGTACGTCAATGAAGCCTATTGGACCATGTATGGTGTCTACAGAAGGGTCGTGTGCGGCTTATCACCGTTACGCCCAAAGGAGTGTGGATTAGTTGGATCGCATTATGTTGGCACATGGAAGCGGTGGTCGGTTAAGTCATGAATTAATTCTTAATCTTTTTCAGAAACACCTAGGAAATGCTTACCTGAATCAAATGAATGATGCAGTGCTCTTACCGGGATTGGAGCAGATTGCAGTGTCAACAGACTCTTTTGTAGTATCGCCCTTATTTTTTCGGGGTGGAAATATAGGTAAGCTTGCGGTCTGTGGAACGGTCAATGATTTAGCAGTAAGTGGTGCAATTCCGAAGTTTATAACCCTGGCCCTTATTTTAGAAGAGGGTTTACCTATAGAAGAATTAGAACAGATCATTAAAAGTGTTTCAGAGACCGCTGTCGAAGCTGGAGTATTGGTGGTTTGTGGGGATACAAAAGTCGTAGAGCGTGGAAGTGCTGATAGGATTTTCATAAATACAACAGGGATAGGATACGTTACCGATCGTTTAGTGGAACCTAAGCGAATTCAGCCCGGTGATGAGATTATTATTACCGGAACCATTGGGGATCATGGGATTGCAATTTTGTCTGAGCGAGAAGGGCTGGAATTTCAAACACCTGTGCTGAGTGACTGTGCTCCATTAAATAAACTAATAGATACTTTTTATTTGCCCGGAGTTAAGTGCATGAGAGACCCTACCCGTGGTGGTGTGGCGACAACACTTAATGAACTAGCACAACAAGCTGGAGTGGGTATGCTCTTAAAAGAGGAGCTCTTGCCCTTGTTGCCAAGTGTTGAAAGTGCGTGTGAGATGTTAGGTCTAGACCCTCTATATTTGGCAAACGAAGGAAAAGCTTTAGTTATTGTAGCTCCCGAAGTTGCGGACGAAGTGCTTTTAAAGATGCAATCTCATCCTTTGGGACAGAATGCAACTCGTATTGGGATAGTACAAGAAGGAAAGTCGGGGCTCGTGCTTTTGGAAACTTTCCTTGGGGGGAAACGCATCGTCGGTATGCTTGAGGGCGAACATCTTCCCCGGATATGTTGAGAAAGTATGAGGCGGTATTATGCGGATAGCAGTCATCGATGGCCAAGGTGGCGGTATTGGTAAACACATTGTAGAACAATTACGCAAAAAGATTCCGGATCTCAATATTCTTGCCCTTGGTACAAATGCCTTGGCAACCGGTGCCATGCTGCGGGCAGGGGCCACAGAGGGGGCATCTGGGGAGTCAGCGATATGTTATAACGTGGAGCGAGTGGATATAATTATTGGTTCAGTAGCGATTATGATGGTTTATGGTCTATTGGGAGAGATTACGGCAACTATGGCTACAGCAATTTCGGCCAGCAAAGCAGAAAAATTGCTGCTGCCTATTCAACGTGGAAATGTTCAGCTTATAGGTGTCCAGCGCATTCCTCTGCCTCACCAGATTGAAGCTCTGGTAGAGGTAGTAGAGGAACGCCTGAAGGGTTAAACAGGGGACGGTTTACTTGTTAGCTTAAGACGAGTAACCGTCCCCCTGTGATCTCTGTTCGGGGGTGAACGTCTGTCATCTTTTTTACTTAAAAGGGCATACTTGACAAAGGTAATATTGATTGCTATTATCAAAACATAGTAAATTGATATGAAATGGGGTAATTAATATGAGGGTTGTTGACAATATTACAGAATTAATAGGAAAGACCCCTTTAGTTCGTCTGCAACGGATAGTTAAGCCTGGTATGGCTAACGTCTATGTTAAGGTGGAGTTCTTTAATCCGGGCGGAAGTGTCAAAGATCGGATTGCCTGGGGAATGATTAAGGATGCCGAGGAGCGAGGGATACTTCGTCCCGGCGGTACTATAATTGAGCCGACAAGCGGGAATACAGGGATCGGACTAGCCATGATCGCGGCTGCTCGAGGTTACCGCTTGATTGTGGTTATGCCCGATTCCCTAAGTGTTGAGCGACGGATGCTGATGGCTGCCTATGGAGCGGAGTTTATCTTGACTCCCGGAGCGGAAGGAATGAATGGGGCTATCGCCGAAGCTAAACGCCTACTCAACGAAAACCCCGATTATTTTATGCCTCAGCAATTTGAAAATCCTGCTAACCCGGAAGCTCATCGTAAGACAACGGCATTAGAACTTCTTGAGCAATTGAAGGATATTGATGCCTTTGTTGCCGGAATCGGTACCGGGGGTACAATAACCGGAGTTGGAGAGGTGCTAAAAGCTCGTCTGCCAAAAATTCAGATCATCGGAGCTGAACCGGCTTCATCTCCGGTCATCTCTGGTGGGAAACCTGGTCCGCATAAAATTCAAGGAATTGGTGCTGGGTTTATACCGGAAGTATTGAACAAGTCAATCCTAGATCAAGTTATGCAGGTCAGTAATGAGGAAGCCATGGAAACAGCACGGCGTATGGCTCGCGAAGAAGGACTTCTGGTAGGCATATCCTGTGGAGCGGCAGTCAGTGCAGCCCTTCAGGTAGCAGCTACGTTAGGTGAGGGGAAAAACCTCGTTGTCTTAGCTCCGGATACTGGGGAACGTTATTTGAGCACGGAACTATTTAGTAATCGATAGGTAAGGTAAAAGTCCCCTCGTCTAATTTTGGACGAGGGGACTTTTGACTGGCTCTACACGCTTACCTGAAACTTGTCTGAATGACATCATAAATCTTCGGATCTTCAGCACCGAGGTACCAGATAACTATCCCCTTAATATCGTATTTATTTACTAGATCTAAAAGGGGAGCAAAAGAAGTGGCATCTATGAACCAAACTTCATGGACGACTTCATTTGCCCTATAGATAAAATGAGGACCTTGTTGAATATCCTCAATGATGGGAGTATTGTAGCGTCGGGCTGTGGAAAGGGCATAGCTATAAGTTATTCCTCTGCCCACTTGTCCTAGCTCAAGGGGCCAGTCATAACCATAAGTGGGTACCCCGAGAACTATTTTGCTTTTGGGGATCGTAGTAACTGCATAGGCCAGTACTCTATCTATCCAATCGGCAGGGGCGATTGGACCGGGTTCACTACCAGACCAATGAAAGTCATACCCCATTATCCGAACAGCATCCCCTGCTTGGCCGATCCCTAGATAATCATGAGCTTCGGAACCGCTCCAGTCCCCGAATGGATCTGGTTTGGCATGTACTGTTACTATAAGTTGCTTACCTATTGCCGCAAGAGCTATTTTCAACTCCTGAAGAAATATAACAAAGATCTCTCTATCACTTACAAATAAATTCTCATAGTTAATGTCGATACCGTCATAATTAAATTGCCTTAGTAGTTTTACAATATTGTTAACATGGTACTGCCTAATAATTGGGTCGTTAAGCACTGCCGAGATTTGTTCACTACTAAAGGCGTTTGTTATAAGAGGGATTATCTTAATACCCTGTGTCCGGGCAAAGGAAAGTATGGAATTGTCCTCCGCGCCGGGATATTTTATAATTTCCCCGGATGCTTTTACTTCGTACCAAAAGGGAGACAGGTTTTGAAACATGTCGGGGTGATTTTGCACGGATCGAAAGGCCTGAGTTTGAAGCCAATATGGAATCCATCCACCGACTGATCGGATAAGTACAGGTTTTGGTTGAGTTTTGGGAATCAGCATCTGCTGTCCAATTCTTATTTGGTTAGGGTTAACTCCGGGGTTAGCGGCAATTAGAGAGGATAAACTCAAGTTGAACTTTAAGGCGATTTTATAGAAGGTATCTCCAGATTGAACCGTGTATATTTGGTACCCTTGGTCTTTGCTTTGAAGAGCTTGCCAAGTAATAGGTCCTACAACCCCATCGAGTGACAAGCCGCTGTCATTTTGAAACTGAATTACAGCTTGCAGGGTTTTCAAGCCAAATATCCCATCTGCTGTTCCGGGATTGTAGCCTAACCTATGTAATAATGACTGGAGTTCTTTTACTTCAGCCCCTCTTGAACCCCGTTTCAAAGTCGCCAAAGCTGTCACCTCTCTCTTTTAATTTCAGCAAAGAGCATAGAATATCTAACTTAGATATTCTATGCTCTTTATTATTTGGAGGTACATATTTAGCCTAAAAACTCTAACTACATACTAGAGGTTAATAGATGATCAATTTCTCCCCCTAACCTTCCGGAATTTCCTACAGGAGAGAGCCTGGTAGTAGGTCAAATTCGCCAGCGCCGGCGAATTTGACCTGTAGCCTTCATTGCCGGCAGCGAATAGTTTATCTCCATATTCCTTTAAATAGCTGCATCAGCTTGTTGGCTGTGCGCTGGGAATAGCTAGCCGATTCCACCGGCTATTTTCCTCATACTCCATAGGGGAGCGGGGCCTTAGCTTCCTTCAGGCGCCTGCTGATCTCGATGGCACTGGTAAGCATGATTTTAGAAGTATCTTGTTTGATTCTATTAATCTCATTTGCGATGATCAGGGGCGTACGTTCCGTGATGGATTCATCTATTTTGATTCCCGCCTACATGTTAATAGCTTTAATTACAGCATACGCAGACGGACTTCAGATGGTGAAGGCTTGGCTGGCAACATCCCTTAGCTAAAACCACCCGTTCGGACATGGTTTTTCTTTCAGAGAGTAACCTCCTTCATTTCTTTGCCTCGGTGTCTAGCAAAGCAGTACTTAAAAGTTGTAAGACGGAATCGGGTATGATATCATCACAACATAACATATTTTGGTAAGTGGTGGGGGAGTGGATTATGGGAAATATTTTGGCGTATGGGTCACTTTACACTTATCAAGACTACTTAGGATGGCCTTCTGATGAGCGATGGGAAATCATTGACGGTATTGCCTACAATATGACATCTGCTCCATCGTCGAATCATCAGAGGGTTATTCGAGAACTAGCCACAGCCTTTAATGTATTCCTAAAAGGAAAAGGCCGCGAGATTTTCCCAGCGCCCTTTGATGTGCGTCTCTGCGATCAAGAAGAGGATGAACAAAACGTAAAGACCGTTGTTCAACCCGATCTATCTCTTATCTGTAATAAACACTTGATTGATCAACATGGCTGTAAAGGCAGCCCTGACTTAGTCATTGAAGTTACATCGCCCTCTACAATGCAAGTAGATTTAAAGGTAAAATTTCGTCGTTATGAAGTAGCAGGTGTTAAGGAATATTTTTTCGGTTCTAACGGATTAGGTGCATTTAGGATCTGCCATACATTTACGCTTCGGCAGGCTTTTGCGGTAATTTAAAGAGTGATATGTATACTGACAAGTTTTAATATACCTTTACAAGAGAAATTACCCTATGCTAAACTATCTGATAGTGACTAGCATAAGGAGGATTAACAGAATGTCAGGACATTCAAAGTGGTCAAACATTAAACATAAAAAAGGTAAGGCTGATGCTCAAAAGGGAAAAATATTCACTAAGTTGGGTCGTGAATTGTTAATCGCTGCCCGGGCTTGTGGAGGAGATGTCAATGACTTCCGTCTCAAGATTGCCATAGAAAATGCTAAAGCACAAAACCTCCCCAATGAAAACATTCAAAGAGCTATTCAAAAAGGGGCCGGCGGAACAGAAGGTGCAACTTATGAAGAGCTGCGTTATGAAGGGTATGGGCCGGGTGGAGTAGCGATTATGATCGATATCCTAACGGATAATCGCAACCGAACTGCAGGTGAAGTGCGGCATATATTCTCCAAGAATGGTGGAAATATGGGTGAGACCGGCTGTGTAGGCTGGATGTTTGAAGACAAAGGGCAGCTTAGAATCCTGCGTGAGGGGCTAAAGATAACTGAAGATGATTTGATGATGATAGCTTTAGATGCAGGAGCTGAGGATTTTGAATCCGATGAGGAGGGGTTTGTTGTTTTAACTTCACCCCCAGACATGGAGGCGGTACGGCAAACTCTTATTGATCAAAAAATTACTATTGAAGAGTCGGTGCTTAGCCCTATTCCACAGAACTCCATTGAAATTACAGATCCGGATCAAGCCCGTAAGATTGTTAATTTGATGAATAAGTTGGAGGACCATGATGATATTCAGGGGGTTTATTCTAACTTTGAATTAGCAGAAGGGCTTAACTGGTGAGCTGGTAGTTGAACGAGTTCACTTTTTGCAGCGTAAAATTATTAAATTAAGCCCTCTTGGTAAGACTATAGTTATTTAAATTATAGTCAGGAGGGTTTTTTTCATTATGTCAAAGTGGAAAGTCATCAGTTTAGTTCTTGTTATTGGCTTGGCAATTGGCGGCATAGTACCTGCAGCAACTTTTTGGTGGTCTAACAAAGATCAGGCCCATTCGGTGTTGAATACTTTTGATTCGGAACAAAAATTGTCAAGTGAACCTTCCGAAAGAGAAAGCTATCATTTTGGTGTGGAGCAGGGAGTCCTTTCTGTGATCGAAGGAAAACCCGGCGAGAATGGGAATGTTGTCCTCTCAGGCTTATGTGTGGAGTCTTGGCCTAAGGAGATTGTAGAAATGGCCCATAAAGTTGAGTTCTATTCCCTAGATGAAGTTCAGTCATTTATTGACTCGGCAACGGAATCATTATGGCTTGAGTAAAACAGAATAGAGAAGAGAGAAAGGGAATCAGCCGTCTTCTGTCGAAATCTATATGGATGGAAAGGAAGACGTAAATGATTATTTTAGGAATTGACCCAGGAACTGCAATTATGGGGTATGGATTAATTGAGCAAAAGGGTAATGACTTAAGGCCAATCGACTATTCTTGCTGGCGAACTCCTGCTCACACGCCTTTGGCGGAACGGTTGCTAATGCTGTACGAGCAGATTGACCCTTATCTGCGTATGCACACACCCGATCATATTGCCGTAGAAGAGTTGTTTTTTAATAGCAATACTACAACCGCCCTATCTGTTGGGCATGCCCGGGGTGTTGTCTTGTTGACAGGAGCTCAACACAGCATACCAATTTATGAATATACTCCTTTACAGGTTAAACAAGCTGTAGTTGGGTATGGAAGAGCTGAAAAAGCCCAAGTTCAACAAATGGTTAGAGGATTATTAGGACTCAAAGATATTCCGAAACCCGACGATACTGCGGATGCCCTGGCGCTGGCAATATGTCATGCACACAGCTTTTCTTTGAACCAGAAGATTGGAGAGTTTAGATGATTGGAATGTTGCGGGGCAAGGTTTGGGAAATCCAAGGTGAGCGTTTAGTGATGGATGTACAGGGCACTGGGTACCTGCTGACGGTTCCCTATGGACTTTTAGCAAAGATACACCCCGGGCAAGAACTTATCGTCTACACTCACGTGGTTATGCGTGAAGACGATTTATCTCTTTACGGTTTTTCTTCATTTGAAGAGAAACAGCTCTTTCTTCAAATGTTAAGTGTTTCAGGAATTGGTCCCAAAGCAGCTATATCCCTACTTTCAACCTTTGGAGCGATACAGATTGAAAGCGCCATTGCAAGTGAAAATCTTAACTTGTTAACAAAGGTTCCTGGTATCGGAAAAAAGACAGCCCAGCGGCTAATTCTAGAACTGAAAGAGAAATTTAAAGGGCATAATTTAGCTGCTAATGAAAGCGGTTCGTTTTCTGAACCCTTGTCTCAGAGTCACTCTGAAGCTCAGGAAACCCTACTGGCTTTAGGATTTGGCTTGGAGGAAGCACGTCAGGCTCTGAGCCGGGCCTTAAAAGACGGCGGGGAATTGACGACGGAGGAGCAAGTAAAGAAGGCACTGCGTTTTCTCGCCTCCGGGCACTAATGTTGCTTCCCTATTGATTCAAAAATGTGTCCTCTATAGAGATTATTAATATGTACAGAGAAAGTAAAGGTCTCCCAATGTTGTGGAGGCCTTTATTAATGCTAGTCTCACAAGGACGTTAAATCATTTAATTATGCCTCAAAAGCAGGAGATTCAGGGAATAAGAAAGAATTAACATAGTTTGGGTAGTTGCGGGTCTGAATCAAAGGAGTTCCGGTAGAACCGGAGGATTTGCAAACAACCTTGCTCTGTATTATATTAAATTTTGATGGTTGCGAGAGGGGGTTAGAATATGGAAGAACGTCTGGTTGCGCCGCAGGAACAGCCTGTAGATCGCGAAGGAGAGGGATTGCGTCCTCAGCGCCTTAATGACTACATTGGGCAGAGAAAAGTTAAAGAAAATTTAAGCGTTTTTATCCAAGCCGCATCCACTCGCGGGGAAGCACTGGATCACGTTTTATTGTATGGGCCGCCCGGTCTGGGAAAAACAACTCTCGCGAATATTATTGCTGCGGAGATGGGGGTAAGTGTTCGTACCACCTCCGGCCCGGCGATTGAACGTCCCGGTGATTTAGCTGCGATTCTAACCGCTTTAGAACCCCGTGATGTGCTTTTTATTGATGAGATACACCGCTTAAGCAGTGCAACAGAAGAAATTTTGTATTCTGCCATGGAAGATGCATGTCTGGATATTGTCATCGGAAAAGGACCCAGCGCTCGCTCGATCCGCTTGTCCCTTCCACCCTTTACCTTAGTAGGAGCAACGACCCGTGCTGGACAATTAACCTCTCCTTTACGTGACCGTTTTGGGGTTATCAGTCGGTTGGAATTCTATGAAGTCGAAGATTTAAAGGAAATTATTCTCAGGGCGGCGAGTATCCTGCACTTAAGAATTACCGCCGACGGGGCTGAGGAAATTGCCCGCCGTTCAAGAGGCACCCCTAGAGTTGGGAATCGCTTGTTAAAGAGAGTTAGAGATTTTGCTCTGGTTTGGGAAGACGGAACTGTTACTCAGTCTATTGCCAAGGAGGCCCTCAATCGCTTAGATGTTGACCCAGAGGGCTTGGATCAAATTGACCAAAAAGCCCTAAAGACGATTATTAAGACATTTGCTGGTGGACCTGTCGGACTGGATACCCTTTCGGCGACAATTGGAGAAGAGTCGGTTACCTTAGAAGATGTGGTTGAACCATTTTTATTGCAAATGGGATTCTTACAACGTACCCCGCGTGGGCGAGTGGCTACAGCAAGGGCTTATCAGCATCTAGGGTATCCGATGCCTCAGAGTCGTGCCGAAACCGAGCTTTTCCCAGAGTAGTTCTATATGTCACTGACTTGCGAGCATATATGATGAGGAAAAAGGGCAATCTGAGCATAAAAGCAAACTTAAGGGTGTGAAAGCATGCTCCAGATGATGTATCGGTTGCTCTGTTTATGGATAGTATCCTTATTAATCGTGCTGGCGCAGCCCGCACCTTGCACCGCAAAGATGATCTCAGTTGAGCTTGTCTGGAATCTTAGCCAAGCGGGGTGGATCCAGGTAGACATTGATAAAGGGGATTATCTGCTTAAATTAGGGAATGAGTCCTATAAGTTTCCCGCTGGCTCGACTCTTCAGGTTGGTTGGGGAGGGTGGACTCCCGTCTTGAGGATAAACCATGAAGAGTTTAGAGTAATTGACGGTTCTTTGTTAGAAATTATCGCACTTAACTCCGGGAGTCTACGGATTAAAACTCCTGAGGGCAAAGCGGCAAGCTATCGTGGGGGATTACAACTTAATTGGCAAGATAGTCATTGGCGTCTGATTAATCAAGTTGACAGTGAAGACTACTTAAAAGGGGTAGTGCCAATTGAGATGAGCAACGAGTGGGCTAATGGAGGTCTTGAGGCCCTTAAGGCTCAGGCTGTAGCAGCCAGAACTTATCTTGTTAGACAGCTAAGTAATAGCAAGCTAATAACAGATTCGCCGGATATCCATCAAGCCTATTCAGGTTTAAGTGTAGAAGGAGAGGCCTCACAGGCAATCGAAGCAACGCGAGGGGAAATCCTTGTAGATGCCCAGACTAAGCAACCCATCGATGCCCTCTACTCATCACATAGTGGCGGGCATACCGAGGATGCTAAAAATGTTTGGGGAAATGCAGATCTCCATAATATATCCCATCCTGATCCTTACTCGAAAGGAGTTGGAGGTGCTGTCAATCATTGGAGATTTATCGTATCTGCGCCTCTCCTGGGTTCAACATTTGGGCTAGGCCCTGTACGAGAAGTAGAACTTAATAAGTTCCCTTCAGGAAGGGTAAAAAATGTAAGGCTGGAAGATGAATTCGGTCAGGCCACGATTGTTAAAGGCAGAGCATTTGTCCAAGCTTTCTATCCTTTTGGTCAACCGATACGAAAAGAAGCTTTTTTAGGAAGTTTATTTGAGGCTAAGACAGTTGTTTCAAACCGTAGTTTATCTAAAAAATCTATATCTGATGGGCCTTTTAACTCTGCTGGATATTCTGGATTTCTGGATTTAACAAAGCAGCCTGATGAGGGGCAGGGGCCATTATTGTCTAAAATCCTCAGTTCATCATTAGGAACTAACGATAAACCTCAGCCCTATGCAGTCTTTATTTTTGAAGGGCAAGGTTGGGGACATGGGGTAGGAATGTCACAATGGGGTGCTTATCATATGGCCCAATTAGGTTTTAAATATCAAGAGATATTGACTTATTATTATAACAATGTTCTTATATCCAAAGTATAGATGACTGTTTCAGTAAGTCATAATGAAGGAGCAAGAAAGATTGAATGTCTCAGATTTTGATTTCGAATTACCTGAGGACTTAATTGCCCAACATCCGGTAGAGCCTCGGGATACTTCCAGGTTAATGGTTGTTAATCGCGAAAGTGGAGAAATAGCACACCACACTTTTAGGGATTTGAAGTCACTATTAATCAAAGGCGATGTCCTTGTATTAAACAATACCCGGGTTATTCCTGCACGGTTGATCGGGGAAAAAGAAGGAACTGAAGTAAAAATTGAAGTTCTCTTGCTTAAGAGACTTGAACTTGATGTATGGGAGGCTTTGGTTAAACCCGGAAAGCGTCTTAAGATCGGGCAAAAAGTAAGCTTTGGAAACGGAATATTAGTCGGAGAACTCCAGGAAATTTTAGCGAATGGGAACAGAAGGATTCATTTCAGTTATTCAGGAATGTTCGAAACTATACTCGATGAGCTGGGGCAAATGCCCCTTCCACCTTACATAACTGCTCAATTAGAAGACCGAGAGCGCTATCAGACGGTATATGCCAAAGAGAGAGGATCTGTTGCAGCCCCCACAGCTGGGTTGCATTTTACCCCTGAGCTCTTAGATGAACTCCGGATGAAGGGAGTGGAAATTGTTGAGATTCTCCTTCATGTTGGCTTAGGAACTTTTCGCCCGGTGAAAGTGGAGGATATCAGCGAACATGCCATGCATTCAGAGTACTATCGTGTTGAAGTTGAAGCAGCGGAGCAAATTAACCGAGCCAAATTAGAGGGGCGTCGTGTCATCGCCGTAGGGACAACCGCAGCACGAACCTTAGAATCTGTGGGACATAAGGGGAAGGTCACACCCGGTGAAGGGTGGACGGATATTTTTATTTATCCAGGTTATTTGTTTCAAATTGTAGATGTCCTTCTGACCAATTTTCATTTTCCAAAGTCTACTTTGGTCATGTTGGTTAGTGCCCTGGCGGGGAGAGAACTAATCTTAAAAGCCTATGAGAATGCTGTTCAGGAGAGATACAGATTCTATAGCTTTGGAGATTCTATGCTTATATTATAAAGCCCGATGCAATTGGCCAGAGGTTCGGGATGCTTTTTAAATTTAAGAAGGAAGTGAATAGGTTTGGCTGCCGTATATTTGGAAATACTTAAGGAAGATTCTCGAACGAAGGCTCGTTTAGGTAAGCTGCATACACCTCACGGAACTATAGAAACTCCCGTATTCATGCCGGTTGGAACCCAAGGGACTGTGAAAACTATGACCCCGGAAGAGATCAAAGAAATCGGGGCTGGAATGATCTTAAGTAACACGTATCATTTGTTCTTGCGCCCGGGGCATGAATTGGTTCGAGAGGCAGGGGGGCTTCATCGCTTTATGAACTGGGATGGGGCAATTCTTACCGACAGTGGCGGTTTTCAAGTGTTTAGCTTAGGAGATATGCGTACTATAAGAGAAGAAGGGGTTGAATTCAGATCACACATTGATGGATCTCGTCAATTCCTAAGTCCCGAAATATCAATGCAGGTTCAAATGTCTCTGGGCTCTGATGTGGTAATGGCTTTTGATGAGTGCGCACCTTATCCGTGTACTCATACATATGCTAAGGATTCTTTGGAAAGAACCACGCGCTGGCTTAAGCGTTGTAAGGAAACTTTAACTACGACGGATAAACAATCCTTGTTTGGGATTGTTCAAGGAGGTATGTTCGAAGATCTGCGACGACAAAGTGCGGCAGAGATCACGGAATTAGATTTGCCGGGCTATGCTATTGGGGGCTTAAGTGTCGGAGAACCCAAGGATATTATGTATGAAGTGTTGGACTATACCGTTCCTTTACTCCCGAGAGAAAAACCCCGCTATCTAATGGGTGTAGGATCACCGGATGCACTGATTGAAGGTGTTATGAGGGGAATCGATATGTTTGACTGTGTGCTGCCAACCAGGATTGCCCGGAATGGGACAGCACTGACTCGTTTTGGCAAAGTAATTGTTCGGAATGCAGGATCTGCTCGGGATTTTGGGCCCATTGACCCATCCTGTGATTGTTATACCTGTCGGAATTATTCTCGTGCTTATATCAGACATCTGCTCAAAGCAGAAGAAATTTTAGGCCTTCGCTTAATGAGCATTCATAATCTGCGCTATCTCCAGATCCTAATGCATGAAGTTAGGGAAGCAATTAAGGAAGACCGTTTGCCGGAATACCGGGAAAAGTGCTTTTCTGATTATGGGTATGAATAACAAGAAGTGCGCAAAAGCGGCTTATATTTTTAGTAATTCGGAAGGATTTTTGCTATGATATGGTGAAGTAGTTTAGGAGATAAATAAAGGAGGAATATAAGTTGAATCAATCTACCTTAACTTTAGTCCTGTATTTTGTGGTCTTTTTTGGGATAATGTACTTTCTCATGATTAGACCGCAACAAAAACAAGCTAAAAAGCGTCAGGAATTAATGAATAATCTTCGCACCAGAGATCAGGTAATTACAACCGGTGGGATCTATGGTAAAATCACAAAAGTCAAAGAAGACTCTGTAATGTTGCTTATTGCTGAAAAAGTAGAGATAGAGTTGGCCAAAAGTGGCATAGTAAGTGTAGAGAACCGTGATATTGAGTTAGAAAAGGACAAGTAGTTTATTCTATTAGTAGATTTAAACTTAGTAAAAGCAAGAATAGGCAAAAGCAAGTGGCAAGACCACTTGCTTTTTAAGCTTATACTGTACATAACTGTAAACGAGGTGAACACTGTGCCCTTCTATAAAGATCCCAAAAATAATGAAGAAATGTATGAAGAGCATGTGCGAGCAGATTTAAATCACTGGGTTAGGAAATTGTTGCAAAGGCCGGGCTTGGTGGAACGAACCTCAAAAGTCATTCAAACCAAGGTAAATGACAAAATAATACCTCAAAAAGTCCATACTGTAATTACCGCGACTGTTAAAGGATTGATTAAATCCGTGGTCTTTGGACTTGAGTATGTACCCAATAGTCCCACAATTTATGGAATAAGCTTACGAGAACGCGACTTGAAGGCCCAGGGCCTCTTAACCAAATATCGAAAAATTGCTGCAGCAGAAGGGGCCGGAACCGGTGCAGGCGGCTTTACATTAGCGGTAGCGGACTTTCCGGCTCTTATCGTAATCAAAATGAAATTTCTTTTTGAGTTAGCGCATATTTATGGGTTTTCTACCGAAGATTATCGAGAGCGTCTATTCTTGTTATATGTTTTTCAACTGGCATTCTCAAGTCAAGAGAAACGCCCCGAACTTTATAATGTCATTCTAAATTGGGATAAGAACATAGGAAATTGGCCGGTGGAGAAAGAAAGTTTGCAGCAAGTTAATTGGGAACAATTTCAGCGAGAGTATCGAGATGCCATTGATTTCCGAAAAACACTTCAGCTCATACCTGGTTTGGGTATAATTGTGGGGGCCTGGGCAAATTATGGGCTATTAGACGATTTGGGAATTGTAGGTATCAATTGTTATAGAATGAGAATTTTGGGAGGGGTTAAACTTTGACAAAGGTCACTCTGCAAGAAATTAAAGCGGATCCTTATGTACAAGCTCTTATTGATGCCGGAAACCGCCATCTTGCGGCTATAGGCTATACAGAGCATGGACTAAGGCACGCCGGCCTGGTCTCTCATATTGCGTCAAATATTTTAGAGAAAATGGAGCATTCCGATAGGGAGTGTGAACTGGCTGCTATTGCCGGCTATCTACATGACATTGGAAATGCCGTGAACCGTGTGGATCATGCTCACTCCGGGGCAATTCTGGCGGCAGGAATATTGGAACGCCATAAGATGAATCCCGAGGAAATCGCAATCATTATTGGGGCAATTGGAAATCATGATGAGCAAGATGGTAACCCGGTTAATGTTATTTCAGCGTCCTTGATTTTAGCTGATAAATCAGATGTTCACAGATCCAGAGTAAGAAATTCAGAACCGGTAAAGTTTGACATTCATGATAGAGTTAATTATGCGGTTAAGAAATCCTTTCTGCGTGTTTATCCAAAAGAACGTATTGCTTTAGAATTAACAATTGACACGGAAATTTGTCCGGTTATGGAATACTTCGAGATATTTCTGGCACGGATGCTTCTTTCCCGCAAAGCTGCGATTTTTTTAGAGACAAAATTTGAATTAAAGATTAACGAGGTAAAGCTACTCTAATAGTGAATTTTCTGTGGCATTCCCTAATTTTCTCAGATTACTGGTTATCGAAGATTGACATTGCAAACTTGAAGGTTCTATAATGGAGTTTGGCATGGGCAAGTCCCATAACAATAAAAGGGAGGAAGGCAGATGAGACGGGGAAACATCATCAAACTGATAGTGCTGGTGCTTCTTGTAGCGGTAGCTACAGGTTTATCGATTAAGCCCCTTGTGGATCCCGTAAATGGAATCCCGTTGGGACTTGATCTACGCGGCGGGGTACATCTAGTACTTCAGGCAGAGCAGGATAAAGAAGGCAATCAAATTACGAATGACGATATTGACAAAGCGAAAGCGATTATTGAGAACAGGGTTAACGATATGGGAGTTTCCGAACCCATCGTTCAGGCAGACTATGGTAAGAAAAGGATTGTTGTTGATTTAGCAGGTGTTACAGATCCGGATAAGGCAGTTAATATCCTTAAAACTACCGCTAAATTAACCTTCAGAGATGCTCAAGGAAAGGTTCTCTTGCAAGGAGACGATTTAAAAGATGCCAAGGGCGGACAAGGTCAAGGCGGACAAGGGTATGTGGTAAATTTAACCTTTTCCTCTGAAGGGGCGAAAAAGTTTGGTGATATAACAACCCAGTTAGTGGGGCAGAGACTAGGTGTATATCTTGATGAGGAACTCTTGACCAATCCAACCGTTAACACACCGATTCTTAACGGTCAAGCAGAAATTACCGGCTATGCTACTTTAGATGAGGCAGCTGCTGATGCAGTTCTCATGCGTTCAGGATCGTTGCCTGTGAGCTTAAGTATTGCTGAGAAACGCCAAGTGGGAGCATCTTTAGGTGTAGACTCGTTAAACAAAAGCATTCATGCAGGTATTTACAGTTTGATTTTTATATTTCTCTTTATGTTGATTTACTATCGCTTGCCTGGTGTTGTAGCTGATTTTTCGCTAATAGTATACGGTCTTATTGTCTTATGGGCCTTTTGGGGGTTCAAGGTGGTATTGACTCTTCCGGGTATTGCTGGTTTCATTCTCTCTATTGGAATGGCTGTAGACTTTAATATCATTATATATGAGCGGGTAAAAGAAGAAATCCGGGCAGGGAAATCGATTCGAGCCGGTGTGGAGTCTGGGTTTAGCCGAGCTTTTATAACTGTTATTGATGCCCACGTCACGACTCTTATCGCAGCGTTTACTCTTTATCTCCTCGGGAGCGGTTCTGTTAAAGGATTCGCATTAACCCTGGGTATCGGGATTCTTGTTAGTTTATTTACTGCGATTACCTTTACTAGGCAGGTATTACGCTGGGTAGTGGGAATTAGCCCTAAAATGAAAACATTCTGGTTTGGTGTTAGGGGGGATGTGTAATGACGAAGACTGGACATTCAGCAACCTATGAAGAGGTTCAGAAGTTACATCCACTTTATTTTAATATTGTAAGAAGACGGTTTTGGTGGTTCGCAATCTCTCTTTTAATTATTATCCCGGGGATTATTTCCTTGTTCCTCCAAGGGCTGAATTTGGGGATAGATTATACTGGTGGAACGATGCTTGATATAACCTTTAATAAGGCGGTGACGCAAAGCGCGATATCAGATACCATGAAATCTGTTGGGTTGGAAGGGCCTGTACAGTTGTCCAATGGTGAAACAACTGCCTTAATCAGAACTGAAGCCCTCGAAGAAGATAAACGAAGTGAATTGCTGAACGCCTTAGAGACTAAGGTTGGGGCTTTTGACAAAGCGTCCATAAAAGAGGATAAAGTAGGCCCTGCTATGGGACAAGAATTGACCAGAAATGCTATATATGCCTTGATTATTGCCATGGGAATGATGATCCTCTATATTACTATTAGATTCCAGTTTGTCTTTGCTATCTCTGCGATATTAGCTTTGTTACACGATGTTTTTGTGGTTGTCGGGGTTTTCTCGCTGTTTCGCTGGGAAATTGATGCAACCTTTGTGGCTGCAATCTTGACTATTGTTGGTTACTCCATTAATGATACAGTGATTATTTTTGACAGGATTCGGGAGAATGAACCCAAGATGAGGCGGGGAGACAGTTATGAGGATATGGTGGACAAATCTGTTTGGCAGACTATGCGTCGGTCAGTTAATACTGTCATAACTGTATTAATTTCTCTGTTTGCGGTATTTATCCTAGGTGGAGAATCGACAAGAATGTTTTCTTTAGCTATGTTGATAGGGGTGTTTTGTGGAGCCTACTCCTCAATTTTCATTGCTAGTCAAATACTTGTCGAGATAAAAAGACACATGAAGAAAAAGCCTCGCTCAGGTGGTAAGGTGGCTCAAGCCACTACAAAATAGTTGTTCGTATTTAAAGAGATCTCAAGCTAAGCTTTGGGATCTCTTTTTCTTAAGAAAATGAACTACATTTTCATCCCACCCTCTGAACAGGCAGGTTCATGGAAGTTTATATAGAAATAAAGTTTTAGTAAAGGATATAAGACTGATGAAATTAAGAATATATGTTAGAATAATTGCGACAAGTAATTTTGTTTAAATATCTCAAGCAAAGGGAGCTAGCGCTGTGAACAAAATTGTGAAAAAGCTATTATTGGTGGTCTTTTTTCTGATTGGACTTGGCATTAGTGGTTGTAGTGATGAGAAAGCTTCAAATGTCACTTCTCAGTCTACACTATCCTTCGATGAATCTAGTTTGGCTAAGATTGAGTCATCTAATATTACCGCCAAAGTACAAGATCTTCGGGAAGTTCAACAAATACCGGTTCTTTATTATCATTCAATTATGTTGGAGGAAGGTAATGAAGTAAGAATGCCTCCCGAACAGTTTGAAGCACAGATGTCCTACATGCGAGATAAAGGCTATGAGAGTGTTAGTCTGAATGAATTATATAATGCCTTTTATAACAATGAAATTCTCCCTCCTAAACCCTTTGTGATTACCTTTGATGATGGTTATGAAGATAATTATACAAATGCGTTTCCTATTGTGGAAAAGTATGGGTTTACAGCTACAGTGTTTATGGTGTCAAGTTATATTGATGGAGATGGTTTTTTATCCTGGACACAGCTTAGAGAATTAGTGGCAAATGAATGGGAAGTTGCTGGACATACTGTAAGTCATCCCTACTTATCTCAATGTGATAGAAAAGCTTTATTTAATGAACTTTTAAGTTCCAAGGAAACTCTCGAAAAGGGTCTTGGTCAGCCGATAAAATTTTTTGCCTACCCATACGGAGATGTCAATGAGGATGTGGCGCAGGCGGTTAAGGATTCAGGTTATGTGATGGCCTTCACTACAAAACGGGGGTGGGTTGACCTCAGTCTCGATAAATGGCACCAGAAACGTGTTTATTGCTTTGCTAATATGGGACTAAACGAGTTTTCTCGACGACTTCAGGATTCAAACTACTAAGTGTGCTTAATGGACCCAGCTTTTGATGAAATCAAGCATAGATTAGAGGTAACGCTCCCATTTATTTGGAGAGGGTTATTTTTTTGATTTTATATGGAAAATATTAACACAATATCTGTTTTTTACATATCTTACTGTGAGCCCAAGAAAATAGAATATATTGGAATAAGGAGGTAGCTAATATGGCATATGGTGTTGGAGCAGTTGAAGGTGTAGAAGGTCTTGGATGTGGCAGTGGACCTAATTTCTTACCGGGAATTGCTGTAGTTGTAGTAATTATCCTCTTGTTAATTGCAATGGGTATAGTTTTCTAAATAAAGATCTTTTAACTTCTAAAAAATGAACTATAAGGAGGAAATACAATGTACGGATTTGGATTCGGCGCAGGAGCAGGTGCAGGTGCAGGATATGGCGGGCCATGCTGCCCAGTTACCCCAGTTGCCCCAGTCGCCCCAGTTGGCGCTGGAATTGGAGTAGGAATTATCGCAATCGCTATTCTAATCTTAATTGCTTTAGGCGTTATCTTTTAATAGTCCAGGCAAAAGACTCTAAACTTCGGTGGCGAAGCCCACAATAGTGAAAGCCTGATAGTGGGCTTCGCCAACCACAAAATACTAAAGGATAATTTAGGCGATGAAGGGCTCTACACTCATCGAAGCAGAACATGGATGCCCACTAATTGAGTGGGAGTTTTGAAACTGGATAAGGGAGGTCATAAGTATGTTTGGAGCAGGTGCAGGCGGATTAGGTGCAGGGATTGCAATAGTAGTCGTTATTATTCT
Source organism: Desulfosporosinus meridiei DSM 13257 (assembly GCF_000231385.2). Taxonomy (NCBI): domain Bacteria; kingdom Bacillati; phylum Bacillota; class Clostridia; order Eubacteriales; family Desulfitobacteriaceae; genus Desulfosporosinus; species Desulfosporosinus meridiei. The sequence continues at coordinate 979,999 of NC_018515.1, forward strand.
TTTGCTTATTGCAATGGGAATCGTATTCTAAGTCAATTTTAGTAGTTTAATATATTGAGGAGGAGATATTATGTACGGATATGGTGTTGGAGCTGCAGGTTATGGAGCGGGCGTTTGTTGTCCAACCGCTGCCCCAGTTGGTAGTGGAATTGGAGCAGGTATTATCGCTATCGCAATTTTAATCTTAATTGCCTTAGGAGTAATATTCTAGACAAAATTGTAATTAAAGGAGGTCAATAATATGTTTGGAGCAGCCGGAGTTGGCACTGGATTAGGTGCAGGAATTGCAATCGTTGTTGTAATCATTCTTTTGCTTATCGCAATGGGAATTGTATTCTAATATCGTTTAGCATTTAAGTTGACATTTGGAGGTGAAGTTCATGTACGGATATGGTGCTTGCGCTGGCGCAGGTGGATATGCTGGTGCTGGAATTATAGCTATTGCCGTTTTGATTCTGATCGCTTTGGGAGTTATTTTCTAAGTAAATATTGCGTGTCTTTATGACCCCTGTTGATGAGGGGTCTTTTTTTGTTTTGAAATCCATAGCGCAGTCTCTTCACGCCATACTAGGTTACAGCAGGGGAAGTGGAGTAGTGTTATTGTTGGTTCATTATGTGTAGTCAGCACGAAAATAGATAATGGCACCGGCATATTGCTGCAGCGCCATTATCTCAGAATTTCTAAAAAGTCAACATAGTAAGTCTAGATAAAATTTATTAGTGTTAATTTATAAGATTAAAGTTTGAACAATATAAGAGGATTTACCCTAAGTTTTACTGCCTACCACCACCAACGACGAAATCCCCACCAAGGACCGAAGCCAAACCAGGGGCCGAAGCCAAACCAAGGGAAACCCCAACGTCCCCACCACATAGCAAAAACCTCCTTTAAATATCGAAATAATTCTCTCGTTTAGGTTTGAATTAGATCTACCTTGATACAGATTATGTAGATAGGAATATCTCCGTTACCAATATATGGGTAATTTTTTGAATAATATATCTTAGTATTAATTTGGATTAAGATTAGGTTGGTAATTGATGGGATATACTAATACGAACAAACAGTGGGGGGAAAGAGCTCTTGGGATTTATACAACTAGTTCTATTAGAGGGGATACTTCTTATCTGTGCAGGAATGATTTTCTTTGGAGGAATCTGGGGAACCTTTGCTGCAATAGTGGCTTTAAGCGGAATAAACCTTCTTTCTTATGATGTACCACAGTTTTGGTATTGGGAAATTCCACTAATAGTCGGTGGGCTTCTGGGAATTTTACTTCTGTTTACGGTTGGAAAGAGAGCAAATAAAACTCAAATTGTAGGAGGGCTTGTAGGAGGGCTAACAAGCTTAGTTATGTTTGGTGCCTTTGCAACACCTATTATTGCTATACTGCTATGGGCTTTAGTTTTCGGCACCGGGCTTATTCCTAAAAGTAAGAAGAGTCAGGTATTATGGAGCTTTGCTCCGACAATTTTAAGAATAATGTTAGGAATATGTGGGATTATTTACGGAAACATTCTCACTCCTTAGAGGAAATATACATTATTTTGATAGAATAGGGAGACTAAACAAAGCCTTGCTATTATGTATTTTTTTTGTTATCTTATACATAACTTATTATGTCAGGCATATAGCTGGGCTTCAGCTTTGGGGCAGCGGAGTAATCTGCGGGACTACCTTATTATAAGGGGTCCTATTTTTATGTAGTTTGATTCTTTAGCATCTCGTTTACTGAAAGAATTGATGAGGAGAGTTTGTCATGAATGAGAAGACAAAGGTCGCCACATTATCCGTCGTTTCAAATATAACATTGACTTTATCTAAGGTTATAATCGGCTTTCTTAGTGGCTCCGTTAGTATCTTGTCAGAAGGAATTCATTCGGGTATTGATTTAATAGCGGCCATTATTGCTCTTTTTGCCGTAAAGGAATCCGGGAAGCCTGCAGATTCATGCCATGCTTATGGACATGGAAAAATCGAAAATGTTTCGGGTACGATTGAAGCTGCGCTAATATTTGTGGCAGCACTAATGATAATCGTTGAAGCGATTCAGAAAATCAGAGAAATCCTTAGCGGCAGTGGAGGCCATGTTTCGGATTTAGGGCTGGGATTAGGTCTGCTAATCATGGCCGTCTCGGCGGTTATGAATTTCATTGTATCTACATGTCTGATGAGAGTTGCGATAAAGACCGATTCAGTAGCTCTTGAAGCAGATGCCTTACATTTACGGACAGATGTCTATACGTCTCTAGGGGTCTTATTAGGATTACTAATTATAAAATTTACTGGGTGGATTATAATTGACCCCATTATTGCACTTGGAGTTGCCTTTATGATTATACGAGCAGCGATTGACCTTTCCAAAAAGGCCTTTGCACCGCTAGTTGATGTTAGCTTGCCTGACGAAGAGCGAAGGATTATTGCTGAAGTGCTCCAACTATATGAGAAAGAATTTGTTGAATTTCATAAACTACGGACCCGTAAAGCCGGAGCAGAACGGCATGTTGATTTGCATTTAGTTGTTGCCAAATTTACCCCTGTGGTTGACGTTCATGAACTCTGTGATAGGATTGAACAAGAGATTAATGAGAAATTATCGATAACTTATGTCTTGATTCATGCGGAACCATGTAGCACCAGAGAGGAAGAATGCCCTGTTGAGAATGGGGTGACTTCTACCTGTCAGCGCTGCGGTTACAGACCCCGAAGGAGTAATCTGAGGTCAGAAGTTCGAGATAAAGAGAGATAAGTGAGGCATAATTGTGTAGAGTTGGTTCGGCCATCACTTTGAACAATCATCGGTGGGCTGGTCGTCCATTGATAATGGTTGCTGCAATTTTTGCGCTGTTCTATAATGAAAGTCTGGAGGAGATATTGTGAAACGCATATGGTCGGCACCGAAATCTTCCGGACGTAGGTCGGAAATACTGGGAAATTTATTAGGGGTTTCGCCGATTGTCTCAGAGATACTGGTTCAAAGAGGGTATGAAAAGCCGGAAGAGGCTATTGAATTTTTGCATCCGACCCTCTTAAATCTAAATTCCCCTTTCTGTTTTTGTGATATGAGGAAAACCATAGAGAGATTAACTTTAGCCCTAAAGCGTCAGGAAAAGATACTCATTTACGGAGATTATGATGTTGATGGAGTGACAAGTACCACTTTATTATATAAAGTACTTATAGATCTGGGTTTTCAAGCGGTGGCCTATATCCCTCACCGCCAAGATGAAGGTTATGGTCTCCATGCTGAGGCCGTTGAGCGTGCTGCTAAGGCGGGAGTGAGTGTTATAATTACGGTTGACTGTGGAATTACAGCAGTCGCCGAAGTTATCCAAGCAAAAACCAGTAATATTGATATCATCATTACTGACCACCATGAACCCGGTCAAGTGTTGCCGGAGGCCTTTGCTATTATCAATCCTAAGCTTGAAAATTCAGGTTACCCATTTCGTGATTTAGCCGGAGTTGGGGTAGCGTTTAAATTGGCTCAGGCCTTGTTACAATCTCTGGGAAACCTTGAAGTAGGCATTCAAACGGAAATGTATCTTTTAGATTTAGTTGCTTTAGGGACTATTGCAGATCTTGTCCCGGTAGTTGGGGAAAACCGGATCTTTGTTCATTATGGTTTACGCCAAATGGAAGAAACCAATCACCCTGGCCTAGCTGCTCTTCTCGAGGAGTGTGGTTTAAAGGATAAACCACTTAAAGCTGGACAAATCGGCTTTATGGTTGCTCCCAGAATCAACGCTGCTGGGCGGATGGATAGCGCCCGAGCGGGGTTGGAGCTGCTCTTATCCGAGGATCCCGAACGAGCTAGTGAACTTGCCCGGCAGTTAACCAAAGAAAACCAAATGCGGCAGGAAACAGAAAAGGAGATCCTTGCAGAGGCCGTTTCCTTGTTAGAGGGTAAACCGCTGCCCAGAGTTATCGTTCTTTCAGCAGAAAATTGGCATCATGGGGTTGTGGGGATTGTGGCCTCCCGCTTGGTAGAACGGTATTATCGACCGGTTTTTATGATCTCGGAAGATGGGGATGAGGCTAAGGGATCTGCCCGTGGAATTCTGGGATATCCGGTTTTGGAACAATTAAGTCAACAGGCCCATCTTCTAACAAAGTTTGGCGGACATAGACAAGCTGCTGGCTTTTCTCTCCTTACAAAGGATATTGAAAAACTCAGAGAGGGCCTTAATACGCAAGCATTAGCCTTCGATGAAGCTCTGTTTCAAGAAGTCTTACGAGTTGATTCCTTAGTTACTCTGAATATGGTCTCTCCAGAATTACTTCGTCAACTTGAGCAAATGGCACCCTTTGGACTTGGAAATCCCGGCCCAATTCTAGCTTGTAAGGAAATTCCTGTGCATTCCTTGGGCGCTGTTGGGAAAGAACAAAGTCATATTAAATTTCGCTTTGGATCTAAAGGAGAACAAGAAGGGATTGCTTTCAGAATAGGAGAACGTTTACAAGATCTTCAGGAAAAACAAACCTTGGATGCCGCTTTTGCTCTCGATTGGAATACTTTTCGGGGGCGGGAGGATGTTCAATTAATGATTAAGGATGTCCAGCCTGAGGCAGATTGGACAGATCCTTTTATCAAAGATACTAAAGCTGATACATATCAGGAAATAGCTGCTACACTTGAGGAGCCGGAAATAGAATGGTTAGATTGGAGATATATGCCGAGGTCTGAATGGCCATTACAAAAAAATGAAGGTTTATGGGTTTGGGACAATAGGGGGAGTATGCCGACTCTTCGACTTGGGAATGATTTGCCTAATAGCGATAATTCACCTAAAAGTCTCATCCATGACAAGCATCTAGATGGCAATGAACAAGTAATAGTTAAGCAAAACCTTGGCATGATACTCGGCCTGCCGCTAACAGGTGAGGATTTCAAGGAGGGTGTCGAAAAGTTTCGGGAATTAGGTATATTTCGTATTGCACTAGCAGGATTTGAAAGCCCTCTTGAGGAAAGAGTTCGTCAGCGTTGTTGTTTTATATCTCGGGATGAGCTCGTTCAATTATATCGGGAACTCCAGACCAAATCGAAAACGGCTAACCCCTTTATTTGGGGTGGGAATCAAAAAGTATCCCAAGCTCAAAAAGCTGCCTTGAAGATATTTGAAGAGTTGGGATTTATCCAATGCCTAGGCGGATCAGACGAGTTCTTTCTAAAATGGATTCCCGCGAAAAACAAATTAGAGCTGGACTCTTCTTCGCGCTATCGCCTAACCAAAGAACGGTTTGATGAGGCATTAAAGTTTCACAAAGAATTATTAAATACAGTGCTTAAAGTTCTGTAAGAATTACTCCATTATAAGGTTGCTGAACTCAATTTGAAGTATGCTTAAAGAAAGGCGGCTTAAAGACATGGATTTTAGAGATCATATTCGCGTCATATCTGATTTTCCCAAGGAGGGAATTTCCTATAAGGACATTACTACTCTGCTTAAAGAGGGGGAAGTATATCACCAAGCTATCGATGCTTTTGTAGAAAAGATAAAACCTTGGAAACCTGATGTCATTGTGGGGCCTGAAGCCCGAGGATTCTTATTTGGTGCCCCGGTGGCCTATGCCTTGGGAGTAGGGTTTGTTCCTGTTCGCAAACCCGGCAAATTGCCTTCAAAAACAATTTCAGAGACATATGCTTTAGAATATGGATTTGATACATTAGAAGTACATGCAGATGCTATAAAGCCTGGAGAACGAGTAGTTATGGTTGATGATCTGTTAGCAACTGGTGGAACAATGTTGGCAACAGCAAATTTGATCCGAAAGATTGGGGCAGACGTGGTTGGCATGGGTTTTTTAATTGAATTGGCATTCTTAAATGGCCGTGAGAAGCTGATCGATTATCCGGTTTTTTCACTGGTAGAGTATTAGATTTGCAGCTTTCTGAGTGGTAGATCAAGTGTTATTGCAAGGATGAGAGGAGTTCACCTATGTCCTTCCCAGAATTATTAGTAAAAATGAAAAAGAAGTTTCCGCAATCACGGTTAGCAATAGTGGATAAGGCCTATCACTTTGCTGAAGTAGCACATAGGAACCAACTTCGCAACTCAGGGGAAGATTATATCTTACATCCCTTAGAAGTTGCTCAGATCTTGGTTGAACTTGAAATGGATGAGGCCACAATTGCAGCCTCCTTGCTTCATGATGTAGTGGAGGATACGGAATTTACTATTGCTGATATAGAAAAGGAATTTGGATCAGAGATTGCTTTGCTTGTTGACGGTGTCACGAAACTCGGTCGAATCGAGTATAAGAGTAAGGTCGAACAACAAGTGGAAAATTTACGAAAAATGTTTTTAGCAATGGCTAAAGACATTCGAGTCATTCTTATTAAACTAGCCGATCGCCTGCATAACATGCGCACTTTAAAATATCACTCAGAGCAAAAACAAAAAGAAATTGCTCAGGAAACTCTAGAGATATTTGCCCCTTTAGCTAACCGTTTAGGTATTTTTCGAATTAAATGGGAGTTGGAGGATCTTTCCTTCCGATATCTAAAGCCTCAGGAATACTATGACCTTGTTGAAGGAATAGCCCTCAAACGGCGAGAGCGTGAAGCCTATATCAATGAAGTAATTGTGCAAATGCGGGAACGTCTGGATGAAGTGGAGATTTTTGCTGATATTGCCGGGCGTCCAAAACATTTTTACAGCATCTATCGTAAAATGACCACCCAAAACAAAGATCTAAGTGAAATCTACGACTTAATGGCAATTAGAGTTATTGTAGACTCTGTCAACGATTGCTATGGTGCCTTAGGGATTATCCATACTATGTGGAAGCCGATACCCGGTCGATTTAAAGATTATATTGCCATGCCTAAGCCGAATATGTATCAATCCCTGCATACTACCCTAATTGGACTGCACGGAGAACCTTTTGAAATACAAATCCGAACCTGCGAAATGCACCGAACTTCAGAATATGGAATTGCCGCCCATTGGAAGTACAAGGAAGGAAGTAACAAAGAGTGCGCTACCAAGGGATCGAGTGGCAAAGACTGTGGTAACAAAACAACGAGTGTAAATTTCGAGCAAAAACTCTCCTGGTTGCGTCAACTGTTGGAATGGCAGCATGATTCTCGGGACGCCGGGGAATTTATGGAGTCCTTAAAAATTGACTTGTTTGCCGATACGGTTTTTGTGTTTACGCCTAAGGGTGATGTGGTTGAATTGCCTGCAGACTCCTGTCCCGTAGACTTTGCTTATCGAGTTCATACGGACGTAGGTCACCGCTGTGTAGGTGCCAAGATCAATGGCCGAATTGTTCCGCTTGAGACAAAATTAAATAACGGAGATATTTTAGAAATTCTTACCTCAAAACAAGGGAGCGGCCCCAGCCGAGATTGGCTGTCTTTTGTAAAAACCTCACAAGCTAAAAATCGAATTCGTCAATGGTTTAAGAAAGAACAGCGTGAAGATAATATCATACGCGGGCGTGAAAACTTGGAGCGTGAGGTGCGTAAGTTAGGCCTTGATCCCGCAGCTGTCCTCAAGCCGGAAAGTCTTATGGTTATTGGGAGGAATTACAACTTTGTTGGATTGGATGATCTATACGCTTCCATAGGAGATGGCGTACTGACCACCAATAAAGTTTTAATGCGCTTGCGTGAGGATCTTACCAAAGAAGAACGAGAGAAAATGCAGCTAGCCGCCCTTCAACAGGGGGAAGGTAAAGCACCGGCTCAGATTTCTTACGGGAAAGCATCCCATGGGGTTAGGGTTAAAGGTGTCGATAATGTACTGATACGTTTTGCCCAGTGTTGTAATCCTCTGCCTGGTGATTTGATCATGGGTTACATTACCCGTGGGCGAGGAGTTTCTATTCATCGTGAGGATTGCAGCAATGTCCTTAGTCACTCTGATGAAGAAAGTGATCGGATCGTTGAGGTTATGTGGGCAGAACAAGCAGACTCCACTTACCCTGTCGATATCCAAATCTATGGTATGGATAAGCCGCGTTTGGTCACGGAGGTCATGAATACAGTTTTAGATACCCGCACACATATTCTTGGGATCAATGCTCGAGTTGGTAAAGGGGATGTAGCCCATATCCAGCTGCGAATTGAGATTAGGAATCTAGAGCACCTTAAAATGGTTATGCAAAAAATACGTAAGGTGAAAGACATCACTGAGGTCAAGCGAATCCATTCGGGAGGAACCTAAAATGCGCAGTGTCATTCAGCGTGTAAAAAGAGCTTCTGTAACCGTGAACGGTGAAAGGGTGGGCAATATTGCTGAGGGTCTTTTGGTGCTCCTGGCAGTCGGTCAGGATGACGGAACGGACGATTTAAACTGGATGATTGACAAACTGGTAGGGCTACGAATTTTCGAAGACCAAGAGGCCAAAATGAATCGCTCTGTTCAAGACGTGGGGGGAGAAATTCTTATGGTATCCCAATTTACTCTTTATGGTGATTGCCGTAAGGGGAAACGCCCCAGCTTTTCGACGGCTGCGCCGCCGGATCAGGCTAAGGCTTTGTTCAATCAAGGGGTAGAGAGAGCTCGAAGTTACGGCCTAAAGGTTGAGACTGGGGTCTTCCAAGCAGAGATGGACGTTGAACTGGTTAATAATGGACCTGTGACGATACTCTTAGATAGTAAAAAGAATTTCTAAGGAGGTTTATTGAATGCTTGAAGGGCGAGCTATGGGTGCCATGGGGGCAAATTGTTATTTATTCTCTTGTGCAGAAAGTAAGAATGCTGTGGTTATCGACCCGGGTGCTGACGGGAAACGGATTTATCGCTGGATATTGGAGAAGGGTCTCAAAGTTGAATATATCCTGCTGACTCATGGACATATTGATCACATTGGTGCAGTGGATGAACTTCGAGAGTTATTGGGCAATGTAAAAGTCGGAATTCACGAGGGCGACGCGGGAATGCTAACTGATGGGAAAAAGAATCTGTCCAGTTATTTTGGACCTGGGCTGACCCTTAAGAAGGCAGATCTCTTGCTTAGTGACGGGCAAGAACTTATGATTGGCAAAGAACAACTAAAAGTTATAGCCACACCAGGTCATTCTCCGGGTAGTGTTTGTTTTCTGTGTTCTGACGGGTTGATTAGCGGGGACACCCTGTTTGCCGGTTCGATTGGCAGAACTGATTTTCCGGGAGGGTCAATGGATCAGCTTTTAAGTGGGGTCAAGAATAAGCTTTTGCTGCTTCCTGAAAATACTCGAGTTTTCCCCGGCCATGGAGAGGAAACCAGTATCGAGGAAGAAAAGCGGGATAACCCGTTCTTAGTGTAACCCTCATGCTTTATTGACAACCCCAATTGTATTTGATAAAATATATCGATCAATGGTAAACGTCTGTTACCACAATCGCTTAAAATATCAATGTAGAAGGCTCAAAACACAAAACCTATTGGAAAATTCCGCGTTAACCTTTCTCCAGGGAGGGCTTGCATGACTGGAACCAGCCTGAAAGACGCACGGTAGGACAGCCAATAAGGGGGCCTTTTTACAACCGGATAGTCTCGTTAACGACTGTAAAGTGGGCGGAGTAATTCCGTCAATTAGGGTGGCACCACGAGAAGCTCTCGTCCCTTGCGCAAAGCAAGGAACGAGGGCTTTTTATACTATTAGTTTAAGGGGGAATATGATATGGCAATTCAGCGTCCTAAAGGGACTCAAGATTTATTGCCGGGAATAATTGAACAATGGCAATATCTTGAAGAGACCATTCGCTCAGTTTGCCGCGAATATGGGTATGAAGAAATTCGGACACCGATGTTCGAAGCAACAGAACTCTTTCAAAGAGGTGTTGGTCAGACTACTGACATTGTAAAGAAAGAGATGTATACCTTCCAGGACAAAGGGGATCGATCTATGACCCTGCGTCCGGAGTTGACGGCGTCAGTTTGCCGTGCTTATGTAGAGGACAAGCTCTATGGCCAACCTCAACCTGTAAAATTGTACTACATTGGTCCTATGTTTCGCTATGAGCGCCCTCAAAGCGGACGTTTTCGCCAGTTCCATCAATTTGGAGTAGAGGTATTGGGTGCTGACCAACCGATTGTGGATGCAGAAGTAATCAGTTTAGTTTGGAATTTATATAAACGTCTTGGACTAAGCGGCTTAGAAGTTCATGTGAATTCTGTGGGATGTCCGGTTTGTCGGGCCAGCCATCGTGAGCAGCTTCAGGAGTTTCTGATCTCTCGCAAGAAAGATTTGTGTAATGATTGCCAGGAGCGTTTTGATCGTAACCCTTTGCGTATCTTAGATTGTAAGAACCCTTCCTGCCAAGAGGTGACTGTAGGTGCACCGACAACCAGGGATACTCTTTGTGAGGACTGCAGTACTCACTTTGAGAAGGTTCTGGCCATTTTAGGCAGGGCGGGAGTTGTGTATCGAGTTAATCCTCGTTTGGTAAGAGGCTTGGATTATTACACAAAAACTGCCTTTGAAGTTATGGTCGAAGAAATTGGAGCTCAGAGTGCAATTTGTGGGGGAGGCAGGTACGATAAGCTGGTTGAAGAAATTGGCGGACCTGCTACTCCCGGGATTGGCTTTGCCATGGGCATTGAAAGGGTTTTAGCGGCCCTTCAGGTTCAAAATAAACTGCCCGAAGAAAAGCCAAAGCAATTTGCTATGCTGATCGCACTTGGCGAGAAAGCCCAGATTGAGGGGTTTGCGCTGCTGACTGCCCTGCGGAGCAAAGGCATCCCTGTTGGAATGGATTTGCTGGGACGTAGTTTGAAAAACCAACTTAAATCAGCTAATCGCCAGGGAGCCTCCTTGGCCTTTATCCTGGGAGAAGAAGAGCTGGATCGAAATGTCCTCGTTATACGAGACTTAACATCAGGAGAGCAGATGGAAGTTCCGTTAAATGATGCAGTTGAAGAAATATTTATGAAGTATCAGAGAGGTGTTTGACATGACAGTATTTTCAGAACGTATACAAAATGGTGAATTAGGATTAGAAAAAGTGGGAGAAACCGTTCGTTTGTTAGGATGGGTTCAGCGCCGTCGTGACCATGGGGGCTTAATCTTTGTTGATTTGAGAGATCGCTCCGGTATTGTCCAAGTGGTTTTTGACCCGGAGAGAATGGGTGCTGGATTTACAGTAGCAGAAAGCTTACGTTCAGAGTTTGTCGTCTCTATTCAAGGACAAGTAATTGCTCGTCCTGAGGGTATGATTAATCCTAACCTTGTCACCGGAAAAATCGAGATCGTTGCTTATTCGTTAGAAGTTCTCAACGGAGCTAAAACTCCACCCTACTATCTGGTGGATCAAGTGGATGTTGATGAAACCGTGAGATTAAAATATCGCTATTTAGATTTGCGTCGCCCGGAGATGCAGTCAGTGTTTAAAATTAGACATAGAGTTACTCAAATTATGCGTAATTTCTTTGACAGTCAAGATTTTTATGAAATCGAGACTCCCATGCTCAACAGATCTACTCCTGAAGGTGCACGGGATTATCTGGTTCCAAGCCGCGTACACCCGGGTGAGTTTTATGCTTTACCACAGTCCCCACAATTGTACAAGCAACTCCTTATGGTAGGTGGTATGGAGAAGTATTTCCAAATAGCTCGTTGTTTCCGAGACGAGGATTTAAGGGCTGATCGGCAACCTGAGTTTACTCAACTGGATGTGGAAATGTCTTTTGTTGAAGTGGAAGATATCCTTCCTATGATGGAAAAGTTAATGGTTAAAATTTTTGCTGAGGCTGTGGGAAAAGAGGTTTCTATTCCTTTCCCTCGTTTAACGTATAAAGAGGCTATGGATCGTTACGGGTCGGACAAACCGGATACTCGGTTTGGGATGGAATTAATTGACGTAGGGGATCTGGTTGGAAAATCAGGATTTAAAGTATTCGCTAATGTTGTTGCCGGCGGCGGGAGTGTCAAATGCATCTGTGCAAAAGGGTGTGCCGGGATGCCTCGTCGAGAAATTGATGATTTAGCTAAATTTGTGAGTACCTATAGAGCTAAGGGCTTGGCCTGGATCGTCATGGCTGAGGAAGGAATTAAGTCCCCCATTGCCAAGTTCTTTACTGAGGAAGAGATGGCCGCCCTAATTGATCTTACCCGTGCCGAGACTGGGGACATCTTGTTCTTTGTTGCAGATACCTATGCCGTCGTTTCGGATGCTTTAGGACATTTGCGTTTAGAACTAGCAAAACGCTTAGGGTTAATTGAAGAAGGGGTGCTTCAATTCTTGTGGGTCACGGAATTCCCACTCTTAGAATATGATGATGAACAAAAACGCCATATTGCGATTCATCATCCATTTACTGCACCAATGGATGAAGACTTACCGCTGCTTGAGAGCGAGCCTCTAAAGGTTCGAGCAAAGGCCTATGATATGGTTCTTAATGGAACTGAGCTGGGAGGCGGAAGTATTCGGATTCATCGTCGTGAAGTCCAAGAGCAGTTATTTAAGTTACTTGGATTTTCTGAGGAGGAAGCAGTGGCTCAATTCGGATTTCTCATGGAAGCATTTGAATATGGCACCCCTCCTCATGGAGGAATTGCCTTCGGCCTAGATCGAATGATTATGCTCCTAACTGGAAAAGATAATATTCGAGACGTGATTGCCTTCCCGAAAACTCAAAGTGCCTCTGATTTAATGGCCCATGCTCCTTCGCCAGTTGCGGATAAGCAAATTAAAGAATTGCATATACGAACGAATATTGAGGAGTCTGTTGCTGACAAAAAATAGTGTGGAATTGATGGTGGAAAATAGGGTCTTTTATTTCAAAATAACTCTTTGTAGCGATATGAAGAATCTTCTGAAGTTATTGACGTTTATTGGTCAGTGAAGAGTTGACACGGAAGGAAGCATTGGCTATAATATTAATTGTAGCTACCCCCTTAGGGTATCGGAGGATGCATAGCATGACGAATTCAACCCCCTATTCAGAATCCAAAGATGATATTGTACGTAGGCTTAAAAAAATTGAAGGCCAAGTAAAAGGGATTCAACGTATGGTCGAGAGTGACAAGTATTGTGTAGATGTCTTGATTCAGGTTGCTGCAGTTCGCGCTGCCTTGAATAGAGTTGGCACGATTGTCTTCGAACACCATTCACGGGGATGTATGCGCAATGCCGTGGAAAACAATAATCAAGAAGCTGCAATTGAGGAGCTTATTGGGGTGCTCGCGAAATTTATCAAATAAATCATAACTGATTAGGAGGAATTAAAAATGGCAGGTGCGAATGTAAAAACGTTTAATACAGCAAATTTTGAATCAGATGTTTTGAAGTCTGAGCAAGTAGTGTTGGTAGATTTTTGGGCTCCTTGGTGTAGTCCATGTCGTATGGTTGCTCCTGTTATCGATGAACTTGGCGATGAATATCTCGGTAAAATTGTCATCGGTAAAGTTAATGTCGACGAGAATGGTCCTATTTCCAGTCAATATGGAGTTATGAGCATCCCAACCTTGGCAATTTTCAAGGGTGGCAAAATGGTTGATAAAATCACTGGCTTCCGTGGAAAAGCAGATTTAGTAAAAATGCTGGATTCCCATATCTAATTTCGCATGATCCCTCTTTAATTAGAGAAGGATTAGCAGCAAATCAACTACTCAAATGCACAATGACGATAGGAATAAAAGCGACGCCCGATAAAAAGTTGGGCATCGCTTTTATTTTACTATCAAAGTATAAAACGAAGGTTATAGACCAAGCAGGCTAATAGGTGAAGAAGACAGTGTCTTCATCTGAAGCGTAACTCTATGCTGACGAGTTTCTAATTTATTTAGATGCTTTGGGATTCAGAAAACGATCTTTTCCTATTTCTGAGGGAACGTAAAAGGTTTCTCCTTGAGCGGATGAGGGCAGGTAGGTTTGGTCAACCCAGTGATTAGGGTAAGCGTGGGGATAAAGATACCCTTTTCCGTTCCCTAATTTGTCTGCACCTGGGTAGTGAGCATCTTTAAGCTGGGCGGGTACTTCTCCGGTAGGGTGTTTTTTTACATAATTCAGGGCCTTATCGATGCTGGTGACAACACTATTGCTTTTCGGCGCTGTTGTGATCGCCAGAACTGCCTGAGCTATAGGAATTCTTGCTTCAGGTAAACCTAACCACTCAAGTGCATTGGCAGCGGCATGGGCTTGTAGCATGACCATTGGATCAGCTAGACCAACGTCTTCTGAGGCGTGGACTATAATTCGGCGAACGATAAAACGTGGATCTTCACCTGCTTCTAATAAAACTGCTAACCAATAGAGTGCAGCATCAGGATCTGAACCCCGCATACTTTTAATAAATGCGGAAATGATGTCATAATGATTATCTCCTGATTTATCAAAGCGGATAGCCCGTTGTTGAATAGATTCTTCAGCAATTTCCAGGTTAATTCGTCGGATTCCGTTTTCCGGTGGAGTTGTCAAAACCGCCAATTCTAAGGCGTTAAGAGCGCGACGTAAATCTCCATTGGCAAAATTGAGCCAATGTTCCCAGGCGTCAGAGGATATTTCCACCTGATATTGGCCTAACCCTCGCTCTGTATCCTTTAAGGCCTGCTCCAGTCCAAGGCGAATTTCTGAAGGTTCAAGTAATTCAAGTTTAAAAAGCGTGGAGCGGCTGAGGAGTGCGGAGTTTAGTTCAAAGAATGGGTTTTCTGTTGTTGCTCCGATGAAGGTTATGGTTCCGTTTTCGACGGCAGGCAAGAGAGCATCCTGCTGACCTTTATTGAAGCGATGAACTTCATCACAGAATACTAAAGTTCGTTTTCCGTAAAGATGTAGTTCCTCTCCTGCCTGGGTAATAATTTCGCGGATGTCTTTAACACCGGAAGTAACTGCATTGATACGAACAAAACGAGAGGTTGCTTTAGCAGCAATCACTTGTGCTAAGGAAGTTTTTCCGGTTCCCGGTGGTCCATAAAGGATTAAGGATGAAACCCGGTCTGCCTCAATAGCTCGACGCAGGAGTTTTCCGGATCCTAATATTTGAGTTTGACCAATATATTCGTCAAGTGTTCGGGGACGCATTCGCTCCGCAAGGGGAGCGACTTGATGTTGATTAAATGTAGCTGAAAAAAGATCCATGATTACTGTTCCTTTCAATACTCTAAGCATCCCGAGGCTTTTTGATGAATTATATCATGCGGATCAGACAAATGCTTATTGTAAGTGAATTTGCGTTAAAAATTGTTACTCAGATCACAGTAAAGAGCTCCATTTTAGGCTAATATATTAAGTGGATAACTTCAGAAGCATAGTGAACATCAGACTTGACAAATCCCGAGTATTTTAATAAGATATAAACGAATAAAGAATATAAAAAGAATAAAGGTTCAGATCGCGGAAAAGAGGTGAGGGTGTTTGAAACTCTCGACCAAAGGTCGATATGGCGTAAAAGCCATGTTTGATTTAGCTCAACATATGGGTGAAGGTCCGATTTCTTTGAAAAGCATTGCAGAGAGGCAGGGTATATCGGAACATTATTTGGAGCAGCTTGTTTCCGGTTTGCGTAAAGCTGGGCTGGTTAAAAGTGTTCGAGGTGCCCAAGGTGGTTACTTATTGGGAAAAGAACCGGATAAGATCAAAATCGGTGATATCATCCGTGTATTAGAAGGGCCAATTGCCCCGGCTGATTGTGTGTCAGAGGAGGATCCGGAAGTTTGCTCTAAAGCTGAGTTTTGTGTCACTCGGACAATTTGGGAGAAAGTTAGGGATTCCATCGCGGAGGTTCTTGATTCAATCACACTTGAAACAATGCTGGAAGATGCCAAAAAGATTGAATCGGATCGAAGCTTATATATGTACTACATTTAGACTATTTGCATCAAAGTTAATTACAAGGGAGTGAGCCCAATGCGGAGAGTATATTTAGATCATAGTGCAACAACCCCGGTTGACCCTGAAGTGGCTTCAGTTATGATGACATATTACACGGAAAAGTACGGAAATCCCTCAAGTGTCCACGGTTTTGGTAGGGAAGCTAAACAAGCTTTAGAGCAAGCCCGTACTCAGGTGGCCGAATTAATCGGAGCTAATCCTAAGGAGATTACATTTACCAGCGGAGGAACTGAGGCAGATAATTTGGCGATTCTCGGAACTGCTGAAGCGCTTCGCACCAAGGGTAAGCATATTATTACTTCGTGTATTGAGCATCACGCTGTTCTAGAAACTTGTGAGCATTTGGAAAAAAACGGATTTGATTTAACCGTTATACCTGTCGACGAAGAGGGAGTAATATCCGTTGACGCCGTTCAGAAGGCTATCAGACCGGACACAATTTTAATTACTGTCATGCATGCTAATAACGAGGTTGGATCGATTCAACCTATTGCAGAAATCGGCAAGTTGGCCAAGGAACATGGAATTGTTTTTCATGTTGATGCGGTTCAGTCTCTGGGGAAGATTCCGGTTAATGTTGATGAGCTGAATGTAGACTTGCTTACTGTATCGAGTCATAAGATCTATGGCCCTAAAGGAGTAGGGGCACTCTATGTTCGCAAAGGAGTACGAATTGTACCCTTGGTTCATGGAGGCGGGCAAGAACGTAAGCGACGCTCGGGGACTGAGAATACTCCGGGAATCATTGGGTTTGGCAAAGCCTGTGAGTTAGCAGGGCAACGAATGGCTGAAGATGCGCAAAAGCAAATAAAACTCCGTGACAAACTAATGAATGGTATCTTAGACCGTATTGAATTTGTAAAAGTTAATGGACCTTTAGGGGAAAAGCGTTTACCCAATAATGTGAATGTCAGTATTCGTTATGTTGAAGGGGAGTCCTTGTTGCTCTCTCTGGATATGTTAGGTATAGCGGCTTCCAGTGGTTCGGCTTGTACCTCAGGTTCACTTGATCCTTCCCATGTTTTACTTGGTATGGGGTTGATTCACGAGATCGCCCATGGTTCACTGCGTTTTTCCCTTGGGCGTCAAAATACAGAAGAAGAAATTGACTATGTCCTTGAACAATTGCCTAAGATTGTGGAGCGGTTGCGAATGATGTCTCCCCTATATGATCAGGTTGTTCGTTCAAAACATGTATAATAAGGAGTGAGGAAGAAATGTATACAGAAAAAGTAATGGATCATTTTACAAATCCCAGGAATGTAGGGGAGTTAGAAAATGCAGACGGTGTGGGGGAAGTAGGGAACGCCAAGTGCGGGGACATTATGCGTATATATTTAGATATCGAAGGGGACATTATTAAAGACGTAAAATTTAAAACCTTTGGCTGTGGAGCTGCAGTTGCAACCAGCAGCATGGTGACTGAAATGGTTAAGGGAAAAACCATTGATGAAGCAATGGAAATCTCCAATAAAGCTGTAGCTGAAGCGCTGGGGGGACTTCCCGAGTCGAAAATGCATTGCTCTAATTTGGCTGCGGATGCCCTGCATAAAGCTATCGAAAATTATCGCGATAATCATCAAAAAAAGGAATAGATGAAAAATGACTCTGGCTGCAAAACCTAAAGTTGTTGTGGGTATGAGTGGCGGTGTGGATAGTTCCATGGCCGCCGCTTTGCTCAAAGAAGAAGGCTATGACGTGATTGGGGTTACTTTACAGATCTGGGATCCAACAGGTCCAGAAGTCGAAGGGGGTTGTTGCTCTAACTCGGCTATCGATGATGCCAGAAGAGTTGCTTTTATACTTGGAATTCCCCATTACGTCATGAACTTTCGTTCTTATTTTAAGGAGACTGTGGTAGATTATTTCACCCAGTCTTATTTCTATGGAGAAACCCCAAATCCTTGCTTGGCCTGTAATAGGCATGTTAAATTTGGAGAGATGCTGCGAAAAGCTCGTGGATTAGGAGCTGAGTTTATCGCAACCGGTCATTATGCCCAGGTGCTTAGGGATCCGAACAGTGAACGCTTTCTTTTAAGCAGAAGCGCAGATCAACGCAAGGATCAGACCTATGCTCTGTACATGTTGACCCAAGAACAGCTTAAACATACCTTATTCCCTCTAGCGGATTACAAAAAGGAGCATATTAGGGAAATGGCCAGAGAACGTGGCCTTGGTGTGGGAGATAAACCTGAAAGCCAAGAGATCTGTTTTATCCCTGACGATGATTATGCTTCTTTTCTAAAGGAACGCTCGGAAATTCCTATTAAGCCCGGTGATTTTGTTGATCTGGCAGGAAAAAAGCTGGGTCGGCACGAAGGTATAATCCATTTCACCGTTGGACAGAGAAAAGGTCTAGGAGTTACCTTTGGTAAGCCAATGTTTGTCGTCGGACTAAATCCTGAGCGTAATGAGGTGGTCTTAGGTGAAGATAAGGATGTCTTCACAGATACCCTTTGGGCCGAGGATCTTAATTGGATATCTATACCTGAGTTAACCGAACCTATAAAAGTCCATGCTAAAATTCGTTATAACTCATCTGGTGCGCCGGCTACAATTATTCCGGGAGAAATCGGATCAGGGTATGGAGTAATGGTTCAATTCGATGAACCTCAGCGTGCAGTGACTCCGGGGCAGGCAGTGGTCTTTTATCAAGGAAACTTAGTGGTTGGCGGGGGGAAGATTATCTCTGATCCTCGGGGCCGAGATCGAGGTTCGAAGTCCGTGGTTCGTGATTAGACTTAGGTATGAATAAAGTTTGATGTAGCAGGGCAGAGTATAGATAGAAATTATTTTCAGCGAGGTGGAAGAACGATGAGACGCTCTCGTGAGATTGTCGGATTACCAGTCTTGGATTTAAAGAGTGGAAATTCTATAGGTTGGGTACATGATCTGGTTCTTGACAATGATAGAGATGAGGTAGTCGGAGTTCTCCTGGAAGGTGGGCACTTTTTCCACTCTGCGAAAGGTATTCCTCGGAAGGCTATTGTGACTGTTGGCAAGGACGCCCTTACTGTTAATGAAAAGACTATAGAAGAACTTAAGGGGACACGGTGGTCTGACAAAGTAGGTAATGAAGTCTATACTCAAGGTGGAGACGCAAGAGGTACAATTGAAGATGTTTTTCTTGATGATTCCATAGAAAAAATGGTTGGATTCGAGATTTCCGACGGTCTTTTCTCTGACCTGCTTCATGGGCGGGGAACGATTCTGAAGCCGCATGTTATGATCGATGGAAAAGATATCTTAATTGTTGATAACCAAGTATCCCCCTTGGATCAAGCAAATGAAGGGGGAATGCGATCATGAATTGTCCGGTTTGCGGTGGAAGAGCTATAGGGAAAGTTGGCGTTGAGCAGTTTTATTGTTGGGACTGCTGTGTTGAGTTTGCTACCCAAACAGATAAAGTGGTTATATATGATTTGGCTGAGGACGGTTCTCTAGTTGCCTGGGATGATCCAAGCCTTAATCCAAATGTTTCTTGTGCTGCTATTGAGTGACTTGTTTATATTTATTTCACTTATCCTATGGATAATAAAAGCGCGCATCGCGCGCTTTTTGATTTTTGTAAGAGCTCTCTTGTTTTTAGGAAGGCCTTTAGGCCTTTTGTCTTCAATGTCAAATAGAGGTTTGAGTTTTTGTTAGAACCTTGAAAGGAAGTGTGCTTTCTTGGCTTATGAAATCTAAGAATTATAAGTGGATTTTCGTAGGAATATGTTCCCTGCTGGGGATGTTGATTCTTTTCAGGGTAAGAGCAATTCTCGGTCCGTTTTTCTTGGCTTTTGTGCTTGCTTATTTGTTAAATCCATTAGTGAATGCTCTTGAGGGTTATAAAATAAGCCGAAATAAAGCCATTGCCCTTGTTTTTATCTTAATCATTACTTGCTGTGCTACGGCTATTTTTTTGGTGATTCCTATAATATATAATGAACTGAGTAAATTAGTAGTAATCTTGCCTCAGACGATTCAGTCAGTTACGGATACTATAGAGGAATTTAGAAACCAATTCAAGGCCACAGGTTTACCTAGTCGGGTTGCCCTCGTCTTAGATGAACATTTGGTTGAAGGGGAGAGTATTCTTGCTGACCGACTTAATCTTTTTTTAGATAATTTGCCCAAAGCACTATCCTCAGTGACTCTTTACATGCTATCACCGGTGATTGCCATCTATTTTTTGGCTGACTGGAAGGACTTAAGAGAAGGGTTTTTCCGGATTATCCCCCAACGCTGGAGGATGGAATGGAGACGGTTATGGCAAGATATTAACCATGTTGTCAGGCAGTATTTAAGAGGAGATCTATTTGTCGCCATAATCGTGGGGACTCTTATAGGCATAGGTGTAAGGTTGGTTGGAATGGATTATGCCCTCTTAATCGGACTTATCTGTGGAGTTTTTGACCTCATTCCTTATTTTGGGCCGGCTATTGGAGCGGTTCCTGCGGTACTATTGGCCTTAACCCATTCCCCGGTTATGGCTTTAAAGGTAGGTTTGATTATTTTCTTTGTCCAGCAACTGGAGGGAAATGTAATATCACCAAAGCTTATGGGTGACAGTGTCGGTCTTCATCCTCTCTGGATTGTATTTGCCCTCTTAGCTTTTGGAGAGATTGCCGGTTTTTGGGGCTTGTTTTTAGCGGTTCCTTTGGCTGCGGTTATTCGAGTTGTTTTTAAACATATTTATTTTCGGCTGGTGTCAACAAAAGTTTAATCTAGTTGACAAATAAGACATCCACTGTATATACTTGATAAACAATGGAAATTTTATAGTTTAAGTGAGAAAGTTAAAAGTATCGATAGCCCGAAAGATAGCAGGGTGATCCCGAAAAAATCTCGTCCCTGATTTAAAGGGAGAGATTATTTTTTTACTATTAGAAAGTATAAACTTACGTTATAAACTGCAAGAAGGTTTAACCCGTGCGAAGACAGTGTCTTCGTCTAAGCATAAGTGCAACTAAGGCTGCCGCCTTCGCCTGCGGCTGCAAGAATGCTAATTCGTGCGAAGACAGTGTCTCCGGGCGCCAGCCAAGTTTTCTTTATTATTGAATTTAAAGGGGTGTTCATAATTGTATTCTGGTAATGAATTAAGGGACATGTTTCTTAAGTACTTCGAGGCAAAAGGACACACAATCTTACCTAGTGCATCACTTATTCCCAAAGATGATCCGACCTTGTTGTTAACAGTTGCAGGCATGGTTCCTTTTAAACCATATTTTCAACGCCAAGTTGAACCACCCATTCCAAGAGCAACGACTGCTCAGAAGTGCGTTCGTACTCCGGATCTCGAAGAAGTAGGTAAAACCGCTCGTCATCATACATACTTTGAAATGTTGGGCAATTTCTCCTTCGGCGATTACTTTAAAAAGGAAGCAATTCCTTGGGCCTGGGAGTATATAACCACGGTCTTAAAGCTTCCTGTCGAAAAACTATGGATCACAATATACCCTGAAGACATTGAGGCAAGAGAGATCTGGGAAAAAGCAGGTGTTAAATCTGATCGCATCGTAGGTGATCCGGAGAACTTTTGGGCAGCCGGGCCGACTGGTCCTTGTGGCCCTTGTTCGGAGATTTATGTCGATCTCGGTGTAGCCAGAGGGTGTGGCAAACCAGGTTGTGCTATAGGGTGTGATTGTGATCGTTTTCTGGAAATCTGGAATCTGGTCTTTATGCAGTATAACCGCGATGAGGCAGGGGTATTGACTCCTCTCCCTAAGCAAAATATTGATACCGGGATGGGCTTAGAGCGAATTGCTTCTGTGATGCAGGGTGTGGAAACAAATTTCGATACGGATTTATTCCGGCCGATTATCGATCATGTAGCTGCCTTGGCAGGGGTTAAATATAAAGAGAATGCTAAGAATGACTTAGCTCTTAAAGTTGTATCTGACCATGTCCGAGCGGTTTCCTTTATGCTTTCAGACGGCATACGTCCAAATAATGAAGGTAGAGGGTATGTTCTGCGTCGTATCTTACGTCGTGCTGTCCGCTTTGCTAAGCTCTTAGGAATTGATAAACCATTCCTGGAATCGGCCTTTAGAATTATTCAAAGAGACTATGCTCATGCTTATCCGGAACTTAAAGAGAATGAGAATTTCATTTTAAGCCACTTGAATTTAGAAGAAAAGAATTTCCAGGCAACCTTAGAGCAAGGCACTCAGTTATTACAGGAGAAGGTCAGAGGGCTTGTTGAAAAAGGGGAAAACGTATTATCCGGAACTGATGCTTTTTATTTATATGAAACATATGGCTTCCCTGTGGAATTAACCGAGGAAATGCTGGTAGAACAAGGTTTGTCTGTCGACATGGTAACTTTCGAAACTGCTGCTGAGGAACATCGCCTGCGGGCTAAAGAACAGTCGCAACAGATGCGTGCAGTAGTTGAGAGCACAGAGGTTGTAGAAAAGGCAAAATCTCTGGGGGCGACACCTTTTGTTGGCTATGATAAAGTAGCTTTATCTACACGAATAGAGGGCCTTTTTGTCAGCGGCAAGGAGGTACAGGATGCTGGTGAGGGCGAAGAAGTGCTGGTTTTCCTTACAGAGACTCCATTCTATGCCGAAAGCGGCGGTCAGGTCTCTGATGTAGGCCTAATTCGAACCCCCCGGGCGGAAGCACGTGTCCTCGACGTTAAAAAGGGCGTGACAGGAACTTTATATCATCGAGTCGAGGTTAAGACCGGGGTATTTCATGTTGGTGAACCTGTAGAAGTGGAAATTGATAACACGGACCGCTTAGCTACCACCAGACATCACAGTGCGACACACCTTCTGCAGTCGGCTCTGCGTTCAGTATTAGGAGAACACGTTCAGCAGGCGGGGTCATTAGTAAGCCCGGAACGCTTGCGGTTTGACTTCACCCACTTTTCTCCTCTGACGCCGGATAGCCTAAGGGCAGTTGAAGGGCTGATTAACGAAGCAGTTCTAAAGAATATGCCTGTTAAGGCGACGGAAATGTCCTTGAAAGAGGCTAAAGAAAGCGGTGCTACAGCACTTTTTGGAGAGAAATACGGAGAGAGTGTGCGAGTAGTGGGCATGGGATCCTTCAGCAAAGAACTGTGTGGGGGAACCCATGTAAGCAATACCGGGGAAATAGGACTTGTGAAAATCCTCAGCGAAGGTGGAATTGGAGCCGGCCTGCGCCGGATTGAGGCTGTTGCCGGCTTAGAAGCTTTGGCATATCTACGTTCTCTTGATGAGCAGGTAAGCGAAGTCTCTCAGTCTCTAAAAGCACAGCCCTTAGAGATTGGAAAAAGGGTTAACACTTTAATGACTCAAATGAAGGAGCTTGAACGAGAAATTAGTCAACTGCAAGCAAAGTTGGCTAAGAATGAAGTTGATGGGTTGTTAAATAAAGCGACTGAGATTGATGGAATTACCGTTATTGCAGCTCAAGTGCATGCTCCTGACATGGAAGGCCTTCGTCAAATGGCGGATTTATTACGCGATAAGATGAAATCGGGAGTTATCGTCTTAGGGGCTGCCAGTGAAGGAAAGGTAAACTTTGTAACGACTGTGAGCCCAACAGGTTTAAGTGGGCTCCATGCCGGACAGATTATAAAGGAAGTAGCAAAAATAACCGGCGGGGGCGGCGGCGGAAAGCCGGATATGGCTCAAGCCGGTGGTAAAGATCCTAGTAAATTAGGAGAAGCCATCGATAAAGTTCCAAGTCTTCTCCGAGGTTTTCTTAATAAATAGAGGAGAATCTTCTCGATAAACAGAATATCTACAGTTAATAGGAAAAGTCAGGACGAAAGGCGAAAGGGGGACAGGAAATGGATCGAATGGAAGAAACCATGATGTTTAAGGCTGTGGTGGAAGAAGAGATTTCTGCCCGGGATATACTACAGAAGGTGTACGCTGCCTTACAGGAGAAAGGGTATGATCCAATTAATCAAATGGTTGGTTATCTCATGTCTGGCGACCCTGTGTATATTACCAGCCATAATCAGGCGAGATCAATGATTCGTAAACTTGAACGCTTTGAGCTGATCGAAGAACTGGTAAGAACCTATTTACAAGAAAAATAGCGCTGGAGTTAGAACCCTCACTCAATGTGGTGAGGGTTTAAACTTTACGAAGCATTGAAGTGCGATGTGTGCCTCGCACCAGAGGAGGCTATAATGCGTCAAGTTAAGTTAGGGTTATGGGGAGCAGATGTCTCAGAGGTCTGTTTTGGAAGTTTAGCTGTATCTCCCTTACAAGGCCGTCTAACCGCAGAGGAGGGAGTTTCGGTTCTGCGGTATGCCTTTGAACAAGGGATTAATTGGATTGACACTGCGGAAATATATGATAACTATGAACAAATAGCTGCAGCTATTAAGCATCACCCTGAAGTCCGGATTGTTAGCAAATCTTATTCTGTTACGGCTGAGGAAATGAACATAAGTTTAGAGAAGGCACGAACTGCTCTTAATCGGGATACTCTTGATTTTTTCTTGCTTCATGAACAGGAAAGTGCCTTGACATTAAAAGGACACTCGGGGGCTTGGGAAGAACTCCGGCGAGCGAAGGAAAAAGGAATTGTACGTTGGATCGGCATTTCCACTCACGCAATTGAAGGGGTCCGGGCTGGTGCCTTATTGCCCGGTCTGGATGTAATTCACCCAATCTTAAATTATCAGGGTCTGGGAATTATTGATGGGACGTTGAGTGAAATGTTGGACGCCATTGCCTTTGCCTCAGATTTGGGCATTGGGATATATGCAATGAAGATTTTTGGCGGCGGGCATTTAACGAGGGATCCTAAAAAAGCCATCGACTTTATAAAAAGTATTGCAGGTGTTCAGGGAATTGCTTTAGGAATGTCCAGTCAGGCAGAAGTGGACTATAATTTGCTTTTAATAGAAGGGCAAGAAGTCCCTGAAAGTTTGCAAAAAAAGGTCAGACATAGAGAGCGAAAACTTTTTATTGCTGATTGGTGTCAAAGCTGCGGATTATGCGTTGAGGCCTGTCCTCAAGGCGCTTTGAGCATTGAAGAGACTGCAGTGGTTAACCTTGAAGCATGTGTGCTGTGTGGGTATTGCGGGAGGGCATGTCCGCATTTTTGCCTAAAAATTGTTTAGATTAATTTAGGAGGGAATCCTGTGCGGATTATGGGATTGGATTTTGGGTCTAAGACAATCGGTGTGGCCATTAGTGACGCATTATTTTGGACGGCCCAAGGGATTAAAACGATTAGGCGATCCAATAAGGAACTTGATGAGTTAGAAGAACTGATTCGGGAATATGAGGTTATGGAGATTGCCCTTGGTTATCCAAAGAACATGAATGGAACTATAGGGCCTAGATGTACTTTGACCGAGGAGTTTGCGGAGGTTCTACGGTCGAAGTTTGGACTTGAAGTCAAGCTATGGGATGAACGTTTAAGTACGGTTGCTGCCCAGAGGACTCTGTTAGAAGCCGATATGTCTCGCTCCAAACGTAAGAACGTGATCGACAAAATGGCAGCGGTGTTTATTCTTCAAGGGTACCTGGACAGTCGGCAAATGAAGAAAACTTAGGCCGATATTTGACAATCATTACCTACAATAGTACAATGACCATAGTCTTTAATTAAGAGGTGAATCATATGACTGACCATCCACATGACCATGAGCATGATGCTGAAGAGTTTGACACTGTCATTCTCACAGATGATGAAGGAAAAGACCATGAGTTTCTTCATCTAGACACATTGGAACTAGACGGCTCTACATACTTTGTTTTAATGCCTATTTCAGAGGATGAATCCGAGGAAGATGAGGCAATTATCCTTAAACTTGGTAAAGATGCTGAAGGTGGAGAAATGCTGCTTGACATCGAAGACGACGAAGAGTGGGAAAAAGTAGCTGACGCCTGGGAAAACCTAGTAGAATCAGAAGAAGATTAATTCGGGCTTATTTATTAATCTTAAATGAACGGTAACAAAGAACTCGTTGAGTATAACTCAGCGAGTTCTTTGTTTTTTTCTTGATAAGAAAATTCAGCAGTATTTAATTGTCTCTTCCTTAAACAATCAGCAAAGGATTAATAAAACTCTGTTTCCAATACTTTCACGAGTCAAAAGCTGTTAGTTCTACGAGATTCTTAGATAAACAAAAAACTCAAAGGAAAGACTAATTAAAAAAGAGGGGGTGAAGAAAATAAAGTGTTTTAGAAATAGGAAATTAAGTTATCTGTTCTTTTTAAGCATTCTTTGTATTTCATTGTTTAGTGGTTGTAATTCACTAGATCATACACCTGATTATTCTTCGTCTCAGGTACCTGATAAACAAATTTCTCAAGATAATCAAGTGGCTAAAGCTAAAACACTAAATTCGGTTATGCCAGAGGGGAGTAAAATTGACGATTTAGATTTAAGTGGGACTCCCTTAGTTGAGGCATCTACTAAGATTGAGAATTGGGCAAAGGACAAGCTGGAAGAAACCCGTGTACTGTTGTACAATAATACAGAGATTCCTTTGACTTTAACTGACATAGGGTTTGAAGTTGATACTGAAAAGACTATTGATCAAACCCAGACTAACCCAGGAACTATTCAGCCCAGCGTCTTTAAAGTTAACTCAGAGGTTGCCAGTCAAAAACTTCAAGAAAAGCTTACGAAATTTAATACACCGGCCAAAGATGCTGCATATAAGATTGAGAAGGATAAGGTAGTTATACAGCCATCAGAACCTGGTCGAAGGGCTGATGTTGAACAATTAATAAGTAAGATTGAAAACCTATCACTCAGTGAAGTTCCAACACGGATTGAAATTCCCATGGCTGAAGTATCACCTGCGGTCACAACAGAGTCTATTAAAGATTTAGCTTTTGATTCTATCATTGGCGAATTTTCAACAAATTTTCTAGTCAAGGAGCAGAATCGTTCCGCAAACTTGACTGCAGCTGCTAAAGCCTTGGATGGCAAATTACTTAAGCCCGGTGAGACTCTTTCCTTTAACCAGGTTGTAGGGCCTCGGGAACCGGGAACCGGGTATAAGGAAGCTTATGTATTAATAAATGGCGAATATGTCAAAGGAACCGGCGGGGGTATTTGCCAAGTATCTTCTACACTATACAATGCAGTATTACTAAGTAATTTAGAAATTGTTGAACGTATGCCTCATGCTGTTGTTGTAGGTTATGTGCCTCCCGGACAAGATGCAACCGTTAACTATCCCAATATTGATTTCAAATTTAAAAATAACTCCCAGAGTTTAGCATATCTACGAACTGAAGTAAAATCTGGAGTCTTAACAGTTAGGATTTGGGGTAAGAAGACTGGTAATACTGTTCGAATTGAACGACAAGTAGAGAGAGAAATCCCTTATACAACAAAAAGGCGGCTCGATCCTAAGCTTCCCAAAGGTCGAGTCGTTCGAGACCAAGGTGGTGTTAAAGGGATTGTAGTAAATACTTGGCAGGTTATCCGAGATGAGAGTGGCAGTGAAACCAAGAAATTTCTTGGCCGGGATTCATATGCTCCGACAAATCGCATTTTCCGCGTAGGAACATAGTGTTCGAGATAGAGAAAGAGAGAGTGAGAAATGGCCAGAAAAAAGAAGACCATGGGAATATTGACGTGGATTATTCTTCTTTCCGTGGTCGGGGGCTTTGGAGTATTATCTTGGTGGAGTTGGGCAACAAAGCCTTACTCCACCTCGGGAAACAGTGTGAAAATTACCATTTCTCCGGGAACAACTGCGGCGCAATTAGCTAGGGAATTGCAAGAGCGTCAGCTCATCCGCAGCGCGGAGATGTTCCAACTCTTGGCCCGTGAACGTCGAGATGATTTTAAACTATATGTAGGGGATTATCAGATAGCCCCCACAATGTCTCCTAAGGAAATGATAGAGCACCTAATTAGTGGTTCAACTTCTGTGGATACCAATATGGTGACAATTCCGGAAGGGTATACTACTGAACAGATTATTGAGCTTTTGGTGCAAAAAGGAATAGGGAGTAAAGGGGAGTTAACTAAAGTTGTTACGGAAGATTCGTTTCCGTATGAATTTCTAAAGGATGCGCCTCAAGGGATCCACCGCTTAGAAGGATATTTATTTCCAAATACCTATGACATCCCAGTTGAAACTTCTCCTCATGAAGCTATTGATTTGCTCTTGCGGCAATTTGCCAAAGAACTAACCCCGGAGGTTCAGCAACAGCTTGTTGCTATGAAGTTGTCTGTTGCTCAATGGGTTATCCTGGGATCTCTAATTGAAAAGGAAGCGGTAAGAGAATCGGATCGGGCCTTAATTGCTTCAGTTTTGTTTAACCGCTTAAAGATTAACCAGCCTCTTCAGATAGATGCTACAATTCAGTTTTTGCTGGGTACACCCAAGCCTAAACTCTCCTACCAGGATTTGCAGATTCCTTCACCCTATAACACTTATCTGCATGCCGGTTACCCGCCTGGACCCATCGCCAGCCCGGGGCATGCCTCGTTGCAAGCTGTATTGAATCCAGCTCAGACAGATTTTCGCTACTATGTCGCCAAAAAGGATGGTTACCATGTGTTCGCGAAGACCTATGCTGAGCATCTGAAGAATGTTGAGTTGTATCAGTGAGGGTGAAAGCGAGATGGTATGGCAAGCGAGATGACTTTTGCACGTTCACCCGAAACTCCGTTGCTGCTCACTGGATGTTAAAACGAAAACGCTAAACCCTTCTGCTTTCTGCAAGTTAACCATAGCGTTTTCATGTTTTAACATCGGCGTTCGCCGGACGCAACTCCGTTTAACGGGATTCACTTTGCAAAAGTCATCTCTGCTTTGTGGGAAGTTTAAGGAATGCTTGAAGGAACCTCTTGGGTGGAGCCTCTGTAACCCAGCGCTTTTGACCATCTTGAACGGCTATGGTTAGTTTGGGGTTAATACCTCTCAAGTCAAGTTTAGACTGACTTGGTCGATCCGCCTCCTTTGGCGGGACTCTTTAGGGCGTTAGTCGTAATCAGTTAACAGATTAGAAGGGCTAAGATTTATGAGTTAGTTGATAGATTTGTTCAACATCTTTGTCACCGCGACCGGAGATATTAACGATGATAATTTCATTGGGGTTCATGGTTGGAGCAAGTTTCAGGGCGTAGGCTACAGCATGAGCGCTTTCCAGGGCAGGAATGATACCTTCTGTTCGGGAAAGTCGGTGGAAGGCTTCCAGGGACTCGGTGTCAGTGATGCTTACATACTCTGCACGACCACTGTCCTTCAGATAACTATGCTCCGGTCCAACGCCGGGATAGTCCAGGCCGGCGGATATGGAGTGGGTGGCCAGAGGTTCTCCGTTTTCGTCTGCCATAACGTAGCATTTAAAGCCGTGAACGATTCCGGGAGCTCCGGCGGACAGAGGAGCAGCGTGTTTGCCGGTTTCCAGACCTAAACCTGCCGGCTCAACTCCTATGAGTTTAACGGAGGAGTCTTCTAAGAAATTGGCGAACATACCGATAGCGTTGCTGCCGCCGCCGACACAGGCCATCACTACATCAGGAAGTTTTCCTTCGGCCTCGAGTATTTGCTGGCGTGCTTCCCGGGAAATAACTGCTTGGAAGTGTTTGACAAGTGAAGGAAAAGGATGGGGGCCTACTGCCGAACCCAGCATGTAAAAGGTGTTCTCATAATTTACGGCAAAGTCCTCTAAGGCTGCATCCACAGCATCTTTTAAAGTACGTGTTCCCGATGTGACCGGGACAACTTTTGCCCCCAGGAGTTCCATGCGGAAGACGTTGAGGGATTGGCGCTTGGTATCTTCTTCTCCCATATATATAATGCATTCCATGTCAAAGAGAGCGCATGCTGTTGCTGTTGCTACGCCGTGTTGTCCGGCACCGGTTTCAGCAATGACCCGTTTAGCTCCCATACGTTTCGCCAGCAATGCTTGACCAAGAACATTATTAATCTTGTGGGCCCCGGTATGGTTAAGGTCTTCACGTTTCAGGTATACTTTAGCACCACCTAATTGTTGAGTAAGCTTTTTGGCATAGTAGAGAGGGTTGGGGCGGCCTACATACTGCCGTAAATAGTAGTCAAGCTCCTGATTAAAATCCGGATCATTCTTATGGGTTTCGAAAGCATCGTCTAATTGAGCTAAGGCATTTTCTAATTGGGGGGGAACAAAACTACCGCCAAATTCTCCGAAATATCCTTTTTCCATGGTTGATTCCTCCATCTTCTTTTAAAACTAAAAAACTTTCCGTCCTTCAAAGGACAGAAAGTTAATTTCCATTATGCCACCTTTTTGTATGGGACATACAAATGTATATTACCCATATCGGGATCTTAGATACGGAGTAGGTTCTCGGCAACAAGTAAGCAGATGCGGAGAGTAAGCCTCTCGATATCCGTGTCTCTGTAACGGGAAACCCCCGGTATCACCTACTTACTTAAAGGGTGTTCGGATTACGACTCCGAGATCCATTCAGTCTACGGGACATGTATCAGACTCCCACCTGCTCTGACTCGCTAAAACAGTCCTCAAAAAACTTACTAATTCTCTTCATTGTCTTGCATGTTAATTTTCTGTATTGTAATATGTCAGAAGGCACTTCGTCAAGGGGTGTTATGTAAAAGATTTTTTCTGTTTGATCTTATTACTTCGAACAGGTTGAATAAGGTACTATCCATTGATGTTAAACTATAGTGAAATAGAAAAACGATTAAAGCTTAAAGTTAGTTAGGGGAATATATATGAAAAAACCGGAACTATTGGCTCCTGCAGGAGATATGGAAAAGTTAAAATATGCGCTTGCCTATGGAGCGGACGCAGTATATATGGGGGGGCAGGCCTTTGGTCTGCGAGCTTACGCCGGAAATTTTGGTTGGGCGGAAATGGAGCAAGCGGTTAGCTGGACCCATGGTCTGGGGAAAAAGCTGTATGTAACGGTTAATATTTTTGCCCATGAGCCGGATTTTGCAGAGCTTCCGTCCTACCTCAAACACTTAGAGGAATTGAAAGTAGACGCTGCCATTGTTTCTGATCCGGGAGTTATTATGATGGCTAAGGAAGTGGCTCCTCGTCTGCCCTTACATTTAAGTACCCAGGCTAATAATACAAACTCCTATTCCGTCCGCTTTTGGATGAATCAAGGGATAGAGAGAGTGGTTTTGGCCCGGGAATTAACCCTACAGGAGATGAATGATGTACGTGCTAAAGTGGATGGGGGCTTAGAAATCTTTATCCATGGAGCAATGTGTATGTCATATTCCGGGCGATGCCTACTAAGCAACTACTTAACAGGCAGAGATGCTAATCGCGGGGAATGTACTCAGCCCTGCCGTTGGGGCTACGCACTTGTCGAGGAAAAGCGACCGGGGATTGCTTTTCCGATTGAAGAGGACGAACGGGGAACCTATGTGTTTAATTCCCACGATTTATGCCTCTTACCCCATCTTCCATTGTTAAAGCCAATTGACATTGACAGTTACAAAATTGAAGGGCGAATGAAAAGCGTTCAATATGTGGCTAGTACGGTTAAAGTTTATCGGGAGGCTATCGATACTTTATGGGTGCAAGGGGAAGAAGCCTTTCGGGAAAAGCTTCCACAATGGTTGGAGGAAATGGATAAAGTTAGCCACAGAGATTATTCACCAGGCTTCCTGTTTGGAAAGCCGGGTGCCAGTTCACATAACCTGGTTTCCTCTCATTATGTTCGAGATTATGATTTTGTAGGAGTCCACTTATCTGAAGAAAAAATGGCAGGACAAATCATTAAGACACCTGATGAGACCATCTCGTGGGTTGAGCAAAGGAATAATTTTAAGATCGGTGAAGTCTTAGAAGTCTTAACTCCCCAAGGAGAATGTTGGTCTTTCGAAGTAAAAGAGATGTGGGATATTGAAGGGGTACCGATGGAGGTGGCTCGTCATGCTCAACAAAAGATAAGGATGACTGTACCAAGGGAAATCCTGCCTTACAGTATTTTGCGACGAGCAAAAAGCGAGAAAAAGTAGTCAAAAAGTAAACGTAGACCCGGCCGGGCTTGTACCAAGAATCTTACGCGCGTAAGATTCTTGGTACAAGCTGAGGAGAAGCCTCCCACCCTATCGGGATTGCCCACAGTATGATTTGGATATGGGGGCGGAAAAATCGTAAGATTCTGGTTTTCTAAGAGGGAAAAGGAGTTTGGTTAGCAAACCCTACTTATCATAATAATTGTTTGTAACGAAAAGTGTTGAAGATTAAGGAGACGGGTTATGAATTTTGATAGTATTGAGCACTCAAGTCCGCCTATTTTGGGTCTGGATGTTGTTGTTAAAGCCCGGTTAGAAAGGGTGGAAATGCAGACGTTAGATAAGCTTGTCGAAGGCCTTGGACATCTGGGAATTGTTACGACAACTGATCGAGCCTTAGGGGAAGTCATGATTCAAACGACCAAGCAGTGTTGGCCGGATTTAAAGAAGGCCATAGAACAAATGCCCTTTGAGATAGAGTTTATCTAGATGCTGAGTAATACGGAGAGAAAAATTATGGAAACAGGAGATAAGTTAATGAATTTTTCCGAACCCCAAGGAGTCCAACTTTCGGATCTTGACCTGATCATAAAAGCGCGCATCGATCGTTCCCAAATCCAATTGCTTTGTAAGCTTGTCGAGGGATTAGGTCATTTGGGCGTTGTAACTACAACGAATAAGGCCTTAGGGGAAGTCATGATTCAAACCACCAGGCATTGTTGGCCTGAGTTGGAAGGAGTTGTGAAAGAAATGCCCTTAGAAATTGAATTTGTGTGAAGTAGCAGGGGGCGGTTTAGCGTTATCTAAACCGTCCTCTCTCTACTTCCGAACCATTAATTTTTTGATGGCTTGATCAAGTCCTTCTAAGGTTAACTCATACATGGGAAAGACGCTGCGTACCATATTTATGGTGTGAGAGCCGTGAACCCGATCCCAAAATTTTTCCGGTATGGGGTTAAGCCAGACATTATAAGGGAAATGTTTAGCCAAGCGCTGCAGCCAGGTAAATCCCGGTTCTTCGTTGCTAACATCCCAAAAAATATTGCCATCAATCATTGTCAGTTCACTGGGGGCCATAGCCGCATCCCCGATAATAATAACTTTGTAATCTGAACCCAGGGAATGCATAACATCATAAGTTTTGACGGCTCTTCTGGGGCTACAGCTGGCGTCCAGATGGAGCAACTCATAAAAACAATTGTGGAAGTAATAAAACTTTAAATCTTTAAAGTGAGAGGATCTATGCACTGCTGCAAACAATTGGCTGCATATTTGAGCATAAGGGGCCATAGAGCCCCCGGCATCCATTAAGACAATTAGTTTTACCGAATTTTTGCGGGGGCTTGTCCAAATAAGCTTTAGTTGACCGGCATTCTTACAAGTTTCATCAATGGTATCCTCTAGATCGAGCTGATCTTTTGCTCCATCAATACGTGTACTAAACTGGCGTAATTTACGTAACGCCACTTCAAATTGGCGTACTCCTAAGGTTTTGTCGTTGCGATACTCTCGGTAGTTTCGCTCAGAGGCCACTTTCACCGCAGATTGCCCATGGGACTCCCCGCCTATGCGGATGCCCCCCGGATGAAAGCCGGAGTGCCCAAAAGGGGAAGTTCCCCCTGTTCCTACCCAGGTATTCCCACCGTGATGAGGCCCATCTTGTTTGCGCATACGTTCTTCTAAAGCTTCCCTAAGACTTTCCCAATTGGGCAAGCCTAATTTGTTCAAGATTTCGTTGCGTTCTTCTTCAGAGAACATTTTAGCCGGCAGAGGATTTTCCATCCATTTCGAAACCTGATCCAATAACTGTTCCGGGGTTGCTATCCCCTGAAAATACTTTTGAAAGGCCAGGTCATATTGGTCAAAGTGACTTTCACTCTTAACTAAGACTGCGCGAGCAAGATAGTAAAACCCAGAAAGACTTGATTCAGCTAAGCCTTGGGCCAGGGCTTCCATTAAGGTCATCCATTCTGTGATAGAAACGGGAACCCCTTCCCGGCGTAATTGATAAAAAAAGTGTGTAAACATAGGCCATTCTACCAGCCACGTCTGCTGGCGCGGGACGTGCCATCTGTCTCACGCAAGTGCAGCTGCCTTAAAGCTAGATCGAAATCCTGGTTCTTCTTTAATAACGCTCCAAGAAAGGGGATCTCTTTGGCAATCTTATCAGGATCAATTCCTCCGATGGTTAAGGCTTGCACCCAATCGAGAAGTTCGCTGGTACTGGGTTTTTTCTGTAAGCCTGAGACACTGCGCAGCCAATAAAAGGACTTTAAGGCCTCGGCAAGGAGGAGGGTATCTAATTGGGGGAAATGGACATGAACAATCTCTTCCATCATTGTTTGATCGGGAAAGTCGATATAATGGAATACACAGCGCCTTAAAAAGGCATCGGGAAGCTCCTTTTCTGCATTGCTTGTTATAATCACAATGGGACGATGTTTGGTTGCAATGGTTTCTCCGGTTTCAGGGATATAGAAATTCATAACGTCTAATTCCCAAAGCAGATCATTAGGGAATTCTAAGTCAGCCTTGTCGATCTCATCGATCAAAAGTACCACCCGCTCCTCGGACTGGAAGGCTTCGCCGAGTTTTCCGAGCTTAATATATTGTTTGATGTCGGATACATTTTGCCCCCCAAATTGACTGTCGTAGAGGCGCTGAACTGTGTCATAGACGTAGAGACCGTCTTGGGCTTTAGTGGTGGATTTTATATTCCAAACTATTAAGCGGAGGCCCAGGGAGCGAGCGATGCTCTCGGCCAGTACAGTTTTCCCTGTGCCAGGCTCTCCTTTTATCAGGAGCGGTCGTTTTAAAGCGACTGAGATATTGACACTATTGCTAAGATCCTTGGAAACTATGTAATCCTCAGTACCTTGATAGATTAGCTCATCAGTCATTTAGATATTTCCCCCT
This sequence comes from Desulfosporosinus meridiei DSM 13257, assembly GCF_000231385.2. NCBI lineage: Bacteria > Bacillati > Bacillota > Clostridia > Eubacteriales > Desulfitobacteriaceae > Desulfosporosinus > Desulfosporosinus meridiei. The sequence goes on from NC_018515.1 coordinate 1,014,581, forward strand.
GTTCTGATTAAACTTGTATCAACATAATACCACTATTTGGTGGGTTTTGGGCAACAATTTATCAGACTATTGAATTTTTATAGCGTGAGGTATCGGAGCAAGTCTATCCCTCTTATCCATTGATTGAGAGCAGCGTCCAACTAAAATTAAATTACATAAAATGGAATTAAAGTCTCGATTTTGTTGTGAGAACTGACTTAGGACTACGAAGATTGCTTTAGCAGATAATATTTAAATTTAATTACTTACAAACGTTAAGTAGTTTTAACATATAGGATATCTTCAATAATTATTAGTTGTTTCCATAACAAATTAGAGTATTTAGAGATGTATTAAGTTGCAGAACTATTGACTATTCATGGCTTTAGCGATACTATTATTAACTAACATAGGTCAAAAGTCCCATACACTATAGCCCAAAAGTCCTAGCGAAATTTGTCAAAAAATACAAATTTTAAGATTATTTTGGGGACAAGTTAAATTTTACACTAGCCGCTTAAGGTTATTTTCCATTAATATTAAATATTTTTTATGCTATAATATACCTATTATTGTTTTAATTACATAATTAGCCTGAATCCATTAAAGAGAGAATTAGTCGTCCGGGTTCCTTGGGGGGGTAACTTAAAGCTTGCAACGGAAAGGTGTCAGTAAGAGTGTATGGAAAAGCCTAAACAGAAAATAAAGCTGGGCGAACTCTTAATGGGAGCAGGAATGCTTACACAGGCTCAGCTAGAAGAGGTGTTAGCTGAACAAGGAAAGTCCAGAAAACGGATGGGGCAAATCCTTATTGAGCGTAACATTCTAACAGAAGAAGAAATCATGGATACTCTCGCTGTGCAGCTTTCTCTCGAACGTTTTGATATTGGCAAAGCCTTTATTGATCCGGAAGTAGCTAGATGCATCCCGAAAGAAGTGGCAAAAAAATATAATCTGATTCCCTTTGGTGAAAAAGATGGCAAACTGCAAGTAGCTATGAGCGATCCTCTCAATATCTTCGCCATAGATGATATTTCGTTTATAACGCAAAAGCCTATTCAACCTTGTATTGCAGGATTCGAGGCCATTGAAAAGGCCATCGAGCTATATTTCAGCAAACAATCTACCGATAAAGCCTTAGAAGACTTGAAAAAGGAATACAAGGTTGAACTTGACGGTAAGTACGATCAAGCTATCATTGATGAAGTTCAGAGCGCTCCGGCAGTAAGGCTTACCAATTCAATTGTGAATCAGGCCATTACTTCTGGGGCAAGCGATATACATATAGAACCCTTTGAAAAGGAAGTAAAGGTTCGTTATCGAATTGACGGGGTTTTAGTGGCCAGTATGGCAATCCCTAAGAGCTTGTACTCATCAGTGTGCACCCGTATTAAAATCATGGCGGGGATGAACATTGCTGAAAATAGAATCCCTCAAGACGGAAGGAACGAAATGGAGGTTGGGGGGAGGAGCTATGATTTCCGGGTTTCCTCATTGCCCACTGTATTTGGAGAGAAAATAGTAATTCGGATTCTTGATGGGAAAAACTTTGATTTAAACAGAAGTATGATTGGCTTTACTAATCATGATAATGCTATTCTTAACAGGATTCTAAGCATGCCCTATGGAATTGTCCTCTTAACAGGTCCTACGGGAAGTGGGAAATCTACCACTCTTTATACAATTCTAAAAGAGTTTAACACTGTCGACAAAAATATTGTAACTGTTGAAGATCCTGTAGAATACACCTTGCTGGGTATTAACCAAGTTCAAGTTAATTCAAAAGCAGGATTAACCTTTGCTTCCAGTTTGAGAAGCATTCTCAGGCAAGATCCGGATATTATCATGATCGGAGAAATGCGGGACGAAGAAACGGCTCATATCGCAGTCCGGGCGGCTATAACCGGTCACTTGGTATTTTCCACCCTCCATACCAATGATGCCCCTACCTCCTTGACCCGCTTAGTAGATATGGGAATTGCTCCTTATCTGGTTGCGGAGTCCACTATTGGGATCATAAGCCAAAGACTCCTGCGCAAACTCTGCCCCTCCTGCAAAAGAGGTTATCTGGCAGATGATCGGGAGAAAAAAATCCTGCGGGATCTGAACGTTGTAAAATTATATAAACCAACAGGTTGCCCCGCTTGTAATAATACCGGCTATAAAGGCCGTATTGCCATCCATGAGGTCTTATACTTAGATAGTAAAATGCGCAGTATTATTGAAAAAGGTGCCAATGCCGATGAGTTGAGAACCCTTGCCGTCAAGAACGGGATGGTGCCCCTTTATGAAAACTGTAAGAGGCTCGTTATCAATGGAGTTACCAGTATTAATGAAATGGTTCGTACAGTCTACGCCAGAGATTAGTCTATAACAATTAACACTTCTGAATCTCGAAAAGAGGTAGTAAAAGAGGATGCCTATATATACCTTTAGGGCCAAAAAGTTAAATGGAGAAGAACTCACAGGTACTCAAGAATTTGCGTCCATAGAGGTTCTTAAGGCCATGTTGTCCGATCAAGGTTTTTTTCTCATTGATGCTCAGATTAAAGGAAAAGAATACAGCTTTGGCGAATTGCTCAAACGAGTTGACATGAAGGATATTTCCCTTTTCTGTCGACAATTCTCGGTTATTCTAAATGCTGGGATTCCCATTGTCGAGGCTATAGCCATATTACGAGATCAGGTGGAAAAAAAGAAATTCCGAGATACCTTAGAAGATGTCCACGACCAACTCCAAAGAGGTAATCTGTTTTCCAGCACTCTGCAGGCTCATCCCAAGGTTTTCCCGGATTTTATGATAAACATGGTTGAAGTGGGTGAAGCGAGCGGAACCTTAGATTCCATTATGATTAGCTTGGCTGAGTATTATGAAAAAGAGAACAAGCTACGTCGTAAAATCAAAAGCGCTATGACTTATCCCATGATTCTCCTAATTCTGATGATTGGTGTCGTCACCTTGCTGATGGTTAAGGTTCTTCCCACCTTTTCTAATATCCTGCAGTCCATGGGAGGGGAACTGCCTGCCTTGACTAAAATCCTCATGGGGATGAGCGATTTTATGGTTCAGAATGTGGCGTTGATTTTTGCGATTGTGGCACTTGGAGGAATAGGGCTAAGAGTTCTTTCCAAGAATGATGAATTTAGATTTTGGCTGGATTCTTTAAAATTACGAGCCCCGGTGATTAAAGCAACCGTAGTAAAAGTAATCACTGCTCGATTCGCGAGAAGTATGGGGATTTTACTTAAAAGCGGCATACCGATTATCCGTTCCTTTGAGATTATGAATGATTTGCTGGGGAATCGGGTGGTAGCTCACAAGTTTACCGAATGCCGGGATGAAGTTATGGAGGGCAAGGGGATATCAGGCTCCATTAAGAAGATGGGAGTGTTTCCGCCTATGCTAATTCATATGATTGAGGTAGGAGAAGCCACCGGACAATTAGACGAAATGCTTACTAGAACAGCTGGATTCTTCGATGAGGAGGTGGAGGAAGCCATCGAGAAACTGACGGCCATGATTGAACCTGCCATGATCGTTATAATGGCAGTGGTCGTAGGGACAGTGGTTATGGCAATGATGTTGCCAATGGTCAGCATTATGCAGTCGGTACAACAATAAATATAGGGGAGGTATGAAGAGGTGGAACTTAGACAACGTATGGACAAGCTTAAACAAAAGCAAAAGGGATTTACGCTTGTGGAATTAATTGTAGTTATTGCCATTATTGGGATTTTGGCAGGGGTTATGTTACCGAGGTATTTTGGGTTTACAGATAATGCAAGAGTAGGAGTTGCGATTTCTGAAGCTAAATCTGTAAGAGCAATAGCAGAAGCTTATTATTCGAGTAACGGGACATGGCCTCAACCGACCAAATCTAGTGAAAGTAGTACTGTTGATACAATTAATGGAACTACATTTACTGGAGCTACAATAGGTGCGCTTAATACAACAAATGGTTCTTTTGATTATACAGCAAAAAATAAGAAAAAAGCTCATTGCGATGAAAATGGTGTAGTTACTGAAAAATCATAGAATTTTGGTCATAGCTAATGACAAGAATTTTAAATTAATTTTATAAATCTGATTAACAATTTAATTGCTAATACAATTAAATTGTAAGGAGGTAGGAAAAATGGAAATAAAACTGCATATGGAGAAGTTTAAACAAAAACGAAAAGGATTTACTCTTGTAGAATTAATTGTTGTCATAGCTATTATCGGAATCTTGGCGGGCGTTATGCTGCCTAAGTATTTTGGATTTTCAGATGATGCCAGAAAGGCTGCAGCAATATCAGAAGCCAAAAGTATAAGAACACTTCTAGAAACATATTCTGCAAACGATCCTGAAGGAGACTGGCCATCATTAACTAATGCAACATCAGTAACAGTGAATTCTGAAACTACTACATTTCCCGGTAAAATTACGACTAGCACAGATGGAGCTTTTGATTATGTAGCAAATAATGGTTATACTGCGGAATGCACAGAAAATGGGACTATTACTGCCAGTAAGACCCCTGCTTCAGGTGGTTAATCAGGTAATATTAACTGAAGAATCGCTATAACAACAGGGGTTATAACGATTCTTCACATAGAGCTATCGTAAAAAATAAAATTCACGTTACTTATTTGTCAAACATTATCCTGATCAAGGAGGAGAATAATTGGAACTTAGACAACAACTAAAGAATCTAAAGCAAAATCGAAAAGGCTTCACTCTCGTGGAGTTAATTGTTGTTATAGCCATTATTGGAATTTTAGCTGGGATTATGCTACCAAGATATTATTCTTTTACCGATGACGCCAGAAGAGGTGCTGCAATATCTGAGGCAAAATCTATTAGAACTATGTCTGAAACCTTTTATGCTAAGTATGGTAAGTGGCCGGAAGTTTCTGGTGATTCTAATTTCAAAGTTCAAACTGGTGTAGAGAGTGATGGTGATCCTAGTTATTCAGATTCGCCCACATTTACAGGTACTATTGATGGAATTGGTACTGCTGATCCGATGAAAGATGGTACCTTCGAATATGAAAAAGCTGGAGAGACCGCAACTTGTGATGAAGACGGAGCAGTTACTGCAGACTAATCAATTTTATAGAAACAATACAGATCCAAAATCTGTAACGTTCTATACACAAGGAGTTGTTGGCAGTGCCCAACAATAAAGGGTTTACATTAATCGAAATGATGATAGTAATTGTTATTATTGGAATATTGGCTTCCGCTGCCTATCCTACTCTCTCAGGAGCAGCAAACATATCTAATGAGAATGAACGCGCAATACACGAAGAAGTCATCAATAAAGCCTTGATAGAATGCTATGCGCTGACAGGGACTTATCCTAATCAGGGAGTTCATGACACAAGTAAATCAAATCTCACATTAAGCGAGTTATCTAAATTAGAAGAGCAAACGGGTATTCACATGAACACCTCCAAATATGAGTACACCTATGTACTAAATGACAATGGGATCTATGATGTTAATAAACTCCATGTTGATTTGAATTGATATTGGAGGAATCAATATTGGAGAGTAAGAAATTTAATCAGTTGAAAGATTACCAAGGATATACTCTTGTAGAGCTTATTGTCGTGCTGGCAATTATGGCTATTTTGGGTTCGATGCTGGTGTCATTGATGAATGTTGGTGTCCGGTTATACAGAACCGCTGATACAGCAATGAATAATCAAAGTAACGCACGGGTGGCCTTAGCATATGTAACAGTCAAAATTCGACAGAATGATGCATCTAATGCTATATCAGTCAGTAATGAATTAGATAGTCTAAATGATTCTATCTATGTATTAAAGATAAAAGATGCCAATGTATCAGGGAATACGATTTGGATCTATTATGATAAGTACACTCAAAAATTGCGAGAACAAAAGGGAAGTAGTAGTTTCGATCCTGTATTAAAAAACGGTACAGAAATAACGGGGTTAAAAAGTTTTAAGATTGAAAAAAGTGGGATTACGCTTCACTTTGAGGTTTTATCAATTGATAGTACCGTTTATTTATCACAAGATATCACCTTGCGATCACCTTAGTATCTTTGTGTTCGACTAGTTAGTATCGATTATCTATTTTTAAGTGAAGAGTTAAACCCTTTTATGCATAGTAATTTGATCAGGCCGGGAGGAACATCATGTTTAGGGATAATAAAGTTCTTGGTATTGATATCGGCACGCGTTTGACAAAATTTGCTTTATTGAAGCAAGGAACAAAACCGGAACTTATTGCCTGGGGGATTGTTCCAACACCTCAGGGAAGTGTTTCTGACGGCCTGATCAGGGACAAGGAAGCCGTCTCGGAAATGCTGAAGAGTGCGATCAGTGAATATAAGTTAACGGCAAAGAGGGTTGCTGTTACACTGCATTCCTCCGGCATTATGCTGCGGGAACTTAACTTGACGGCTCTAGAAGATGCTGAAATCGAACCTGCTGTCGAGTTTGAATTATCTCAAAGCTTTCCGGATATGCTGCAAACTCATGCTACTGCTTTCAAAATATATACTAAGACAAGTGAATCTCTGAATGGGATTAGCACATCTTGTCCTAAACAAATTGTAAATAGTTATATTGAGCTGTTTGATGATTCTGGTCTAACATTAAAATATGTTGACGTTAATGCTAACACATTGGCAAAAGCTTATAATCATTTTGTGCAACCTCCGGTCCCGGGGGATTCGGTGTTAATCGTTGACCTAAGTTATGCAACATCCGAAGTAAATGTTCTAGTCGATGGAAAGTTAATCTTAAGCCGCAGTGTTTCAGGTGGGGGGGCATTCGTCGATAGCTTAATTGTCAACCGCTTCGAAATCTCCATGGAGGAAGCAGAAGCAGCCAGGCAGAGCGGGTATAAGCAATTGTCGATAAGTCAGGATGAGTTGGATTCTTGCCTTCGCTTGGGATATTCTTCGGTTGAAGAACAGATAAGACAAACTCTGGACTTTATTCGCTATAGTAAGCTGCCTGACGGTATAAAACAGATTTGCCTTACCGGCGGGGGCAGTAATTTTCCAGGTTTGGAGACTTACTTCAGCGGCATATTCAGGACACCTGTAACAGTTGCACAATCAGATAGTATTCCCCTTGAAGTCTCAGATAAGTTTTTTATTTTGATGCCCGCTATTGGCGCAGCTTTAAGGGAGGACTAGTGTCTTGAAAGATATAAATCTGATAGCAAAGTCATTGCAGCAAAAACGGGAACATCAAAACTCTGGAATGGGTCAAAAATTATTGTTTTCGATTCTAATCGTTTTGTTAGTAGGAGCTCTGGGATATGGAGTTCTTGCCTTTCTCAAGGCTCGTTTAGTTACAAAGGAAGAAGCCATTGCCCAAAAGATTAAAGAGGCTGCCCCCATTGTTGAACTCAAAAAGAATATACTAGTCAAAGAACAAAAGATTACTCAGCTTTCTGAGGTAATTGATATGGCAAATGCTCAGTCCATCCTTAATACTAAAATACTTGACGGTATTTCCAAAGTGTTGCCGGAGGATGTCTTTATAGTTAATTATGCAGTGAGCCAAGCAGGAGAGTTGAATATCATTGGGAAGGCAAGGGACATGGACAGTATAGCTTATTTTGTCCATGAGCTGAAAGAGAGCGGGCTATTCAGTGATGTCTACCTTAGCAATGTAAGCAGTACCATTAGTAAAAGTTCGGATTCCAATCCCACAGGTATAACAGAGTATAATTTCTCAGCACTTTTAACTTTGAAAAAGTGAGGAAAATCCATGAAGTTCAAATTTGATTTGTCTAAATTGAAGAACCTCAGAGTATCAGGTAAGTCTAAAAAATCGGCGAAGAAGATGCCGGGCTACTTGCAGAAACTTAAAATTAAGCCACAGAAATCATCCTCGCTGAGCCTGTCAAAGAAGGATTTTGTTCTCTTAACCTTATTAATTATAGGATTCCAGGGGTATGGATTATATCACTTTTTTCTTAATCCTAAGTGGCAGGAGTTCAGTAGCTTGCAGACACGCTATACTGCAGAGCAGATGATTGCTGCTAATTTTGAAAAGGATATGGCCCAGAAAGACCATTATCTTGAAAATCTAAAGTTACAGGATTATAAGTTTAATGCTTTAACGAAGGTACTGCCTAGCGAGGTTCCTCAAGAGGAAATTGTCCTTATGCTTAATAAATTGTCCAAGGAACGAGAACTGGAGATTAACGGTATTTCTTTAAGTGATATTTCTTTTGTCAGCAAACAAGATTTTTCAGCTGGGAAAACAATATTATCCCAGTCACAAGATAACAGTAAAACAAGCACAACAACCAATGTTGCAGCGGATAGTCAAAACAGTCAAAGTACATCAGCGAATATGTCTGGCAGTTCAGTCCCAGCGAAAGCTAATGATATGGTCATAGTTGAGAATATTGATATTGCTTTCTCCGGAAATTATGGGTCGTTATATAATTTCATCAGTGATCTGGAACAAAGTGTCCGAAAAATTATTATTCAAGAAGTAAGTATGACCAGAGCCGGCGGGGATTTATTAAAAGGACAGCTCAAGATTCAGTATATTGGATATGTAAGCCCTGATGACAAGAACACCTATACCTTAGATACTCCTGAAACAAGTGGTAAAGACAGTCCTTTTCAGGCTTATGCGGGATTTGAGGAGAATATCTCTGCTGTGACCGGATCTTCCTCTGGTCAAGGGCAAGCTCCTGTAAAAACGTCAAATCCTGATTTTTACCTTATGCTCAGCACTTATGATGATAATGCGCCTAAGATTATTATGGGAGATTATACTAAGAATGGGACTGAAGTTTATAGTAATGCCAATGCTAACGTTCGAGGAAAGCTTGCTGTTAGCGGAGATGAAGATAATATGACTTACTCTTATTCTCTTGATGGTGCAATACAAACAAAGCAAGGCAAATTGCTTATTGATGGAGGAAAAATACACACAGAGGTAATCGCTCATGCTCGTAAGAACGAACAAGATAAAGTGGGCTTAATCCTCGACGTGGATAATAAAACCAACTATCCTTTAGAGATCACCGTTATTAGTGATGATAAACAAGCCCCCAGGTTTAGCCTTGGAACACAATTTGGGAGTGTGACGTTAAAGTAGGTGATTTTTGTGAAAGCAAAATATGACAAAGGCTTTACCTTAGTTGAAGTAATGATCGCTTTGGCTATTGTGGCTATAGTTTCAACCCCTTTGTTGCGTATGTTCGTGACGACAAGTTATGCCAATCATGAAGCTCAAGTTATGGATTCGGCAAATACGATTGTTGTTCAAAAAGCTGAGATATTCAAAGCTAATCCTGAAGGGTATAGAAGTGAACACGGCGATGAATCATATGATTTCTATAAAGAAGATGGTACCTTTATCGGGGAGTATCCTGATTTAAGCGATATTCCTTCTGGGGCAGCCATGATGATTAAAAGTACTATGTCAGGACCTCAAAATAATGGATCAAATGTCCCTGAAGTTGGATATTATCCTGACTTTGCACTGACGATAAATTTGTCAAAATACGCATCTGACGTTGATTTACTTAAATTAACTGTGTCAGACTGTTATGTAATAAGTGTGGACCCTCTTGCAGGTTTAATATTAGTTGATACCATGAAATTTACGGATACGGTCATTCCAATCAGGGTTGATTTTCATGGAGATAAGAAAACTATTAATGTTGAAAACTACTCGGACAAGGAAGCGGAGTTTTATATTTTCAATGCCGAAGATAATAGTGATGTAACAATTCATGTGGTTAAAGGGGCTTCGAGTACAGCATTTGTGAATAATCCTGAGACCATTCCTAGTAAAAGTTACAATTTAACACTTACGGTAAATAGGCTGAAAGAAGGGATTTGGGCAGAAATGCTTAACTATTCAGCTTTGGCAAATGATTATTCTGCAAAATAGCTACTTTCAGAATGGAGCATTAAAATGAAATTTGGCACACGCCTCAATCTGAAAAGTGAAAAGGGTAATGCATTGCTTATGGCCTTGGCAGTCATTTTTATCTTGACCTCCTTCGGGACAGTATCTTTGATGACAAGTGTGGCTAACGTCAAAATGAGCGGAAAATACAAGAGTTGGTCTAAGGATTACTCTATTCTTGACACAAATGCTGAAACAAAGGTGAATCAGATAAATTCTATATTAGAAGAAGCTGAAAGTAATGCCCAAAAGTATATGGACGGACAATATTACTTGTCGTCGATGGGACCAAGTGGGGATTTGGAAATCCCAGATCCGGCTCAGAAGTACATAAATGGACAATGGAGTACGTGGGTGAAACCCTATTTAGGTGATATGGAAAGTGAGGAGTATAAGAACTATCAGCCCATTTTTGTGGATAATATTCTTACGAGACTATACTATTATTATGCATCTAAGCTCCTTAACAATAATGCAGATGCCAACGGTTATGCTTTATTAACTCAGATTGATGGTTCGGATATAGGACTAACTGATTATCAGAGTAATTTGTTTAGCAGCTCGACACAGATTTTGAATGAAGGAAATTTGGCTGTCAAGTTACAAACCAATACCATTAAAGATAAAGTCATAGCTGTCAGGCTTATTGTTAACTATCCAACTTACGAACCTGTTAAACAAACAAAAGTTGTTGTATTTAAAGGGAATCCGATTTGGACCAATGCAATTACCGCCGCTGGCAGCATTGGTTTTATAAATGGCTCAAGCACTATTAAAGGGGATTTGTTTTCCGCAGATAAAGAGGAAAGTCTTTATCTTAATGATAATCATGTGAAGGCATCGGGAATATATAGTGACGGTGCACAGGTTAGTATTTACGGTAATGTATATTCTAAGGGGAATCTTCATACCATTCGAAGCAATTCTAAAATGAATATCTACAAATATCCTACTGAAAATTTCTCGATTGATTTAAAGTCGAATGTCTTTGCCAAAAATATTTATCCTGGGCTATTTTTTGAAGACGACCTTGAAAAATATCCCATATCAACAAAGTATACTTATGTTGAACCATATCCTGTAGATTCCAGTGATGATACGCTCTATTTTATTAATCAAGATATTATCGGAGGCAACATTTATTGTAACAGCTTGTCAGTGGATCGTACGGTGGATGATAAAAAGGTTGACAATGCTGAAATTTATGCCCATGGTAATGTAAGTACGTGGAATGATATTAAGATGAATAATAGTATACCAGGCAGCCTCTTTGACGGAAAAGATTCGAAAATTACCGTAGCAAAGAATTTTATAGGTATTAATGCAGAAGGGCACAATGGGGATCCTAATGCCAGCAGTACGGTGATCAATAACACAGCTCTGTCAGGTAATACGATAACTTTAAACGGAAAGATGATTGTACCGGGAACCGCTTGGGCTGAGTATGCTGGAGTTAAGAAAAACGGTTGGGAGCGCTTTTGGTGGCCTGGTTCTAAATCAAATCCCATTAATCCTTGGCTTAGTTATCAGTATTATCAGACTGGAGAAAGTATAACTGCTAAAAATGCAGATATCTATAGTGCCTATCTGTCACCTGTGGAGCATCCAGTTCCTTCGTATAATTATTCTTATGAACCTTATACAATAGAAGCTGAACCTGATTCATATGTGGAGGCAAATATTAATTCTTATTATTTAATGCGAGGAGATAATACGAGCGGAAGTGATACGGATAGTTTGATTCCCAAAAAGAGTCAACTAACTGATTTTATCAATAGTAAAAAGCTAAGTGGAGGTAAGGTTGTTTCAAATATATTTTCAGGTGGAAACGTCACAGGATACGCACTGGGGGAAGCGTTATTGCACAGAAGTAAAGCATCCACGGTCACGGTACATGGAGAGCCTATCAGTAATCTCCCAGATGATCTACAGCCTCACCAGATCATTGATAACGCAGACTATCATATGTATTATTTTGATATACAAAGTACTTTGTCTAAAATATTTCTTTCTAAAGTACAAAATCTCGGAACCTTGAAAAAAATGCCCGTGAGCTTTGAAGGCTTTATTGACCCGTCAGAAGGATATAGGGAAAATTTGGGGAGGGACTACGAAGATTATGTAGATAAGTCTGCTGTAAAGGATATTAACGGTAATTTATTACATTCAAATCCAGCGGAAATGACAAACGCTTTTGTTTATCTTGAACTACCCTCAAGTGGTGAAACTAATATATTAAATATTTCTGACAGCTTCAGCGGAATTATCTACTGTGAAGGAAACCTGAAGATAACAGGTAGCGGCAATTTTAACGGGGCAATCATTGCCGAGGGTAATATTACGGTTGTAAATGATGCTTCTATCAGTTATGACGAAGAAGTTATTCAAAATGTTTTGGAGAAGGATAATGACGCATATTGCTTCTTTTCAAAGCTTAGCAGTTTTGAAAATCAAACTAATAAATCAAAAGGGTTTATAGACAAATCAGCTATATTTAACAGTGACGGAAGCTTACGTTCTTGGGTTAAGACTGATCCAACCGGAATGCAGAAAAATTTTATTTATTTTAAGAACAATAACAGCACGTTGCATTCTGGAAATTATCAGGGGATTATTTATTGCGAAGGAAATCTCAACATTGAAAATGGTGTAACCTTAAATGGGGCAATTATATGCGAGGGTAATGTAACCGTTGAAGGAGGTTCAACAATTACCTATGATGAAAAGGTTATAAAGAACGTATTAAAAGACGCAAACGTCAGACGATTTTTTGCTCCAGGCGAAATGGGTTCAGATATTATTAGTAATTATACAACAACAGCTTCTGATGGGGCAGTACGGCTGACGAATGTCAAACGTTTTCAAATTGTCGAATGGAAAGAGGAACAACAATAAAAGACTTCATTATTAATGAAAAGTTTAATAGGCCTGTTTGCCGGTTTGGTTGAGGGTGTGAAGTAAGCAGAGTTCGGGAAAGGAAGGAAAACTATTGCTAGACAGCGGGTTAAAATTAGAATAAATTAGAAATAAGTCTAAAGAACGGTAGACCTAATACATGGAGAAAATTTTCTCATTTTGAACGGAGGGTTTTACTTATGTATACATCATTAGTCCAAGGTCTAGCTATACTTAAAACCAAAGTATTAAAGACAGTAAGTATTTTATTCCTTTTTCTGCTTATAATTGCAGCGGTTCCAGCTCAGGTACATGCCGCTGCTGTTCCCATTAGTGTTGATCAATTCACTCCAGCCAATGTGGCTGGAGATGGTGGAACAAGCCTATTATGGAAGAGGGCGAACGCGAATACGACTTCCTCAGGTGTTCTACGGATTGTTCCTAATACGGGCAATCAACATGGGATAGTGGTTCGCCGCAGCAAAGTTAAGCTTACCGGCGGTTTCAGTACCTATTTTGTAATGAATATGAATAGCAGTAAGTCAGCCTTGCCAGCAGATGGACTGACCTTTGTCGTTCAGAGTAACCCAGAACCTAAGGTGGGAAACTGGGGTGCAGGACTGGGCTATCAGAGCGTTGGGAAATCTCTGGGAGTTGAATTTGACATTTGGAAAAATACGGGTTGGGACGTTGCAACCTCAACGGGTCAGTACTATTATGATCCGAATGCCAACCATGTGGCGATCGTAAAAAATGGTAATAACATGCATGATCCGGCAAGTAAGGATGCGATCGACGACGGTACGTTAAGAACGGGAACTGTGGTGACTACAGGAGCGGGAACCGCATTAACTCGGACTAATCCAGGAACGCTTACTCTTTACAAAGAGGATGGAACCCTCGATGTCAACGTCTGGATTGACTACGATGGAACCACTCTGACAGCAACGTATGGACCTTCTTCTACTAAAACATCAAGTTCCAATCGTGTAATTTCTAAAAACGTTGGTAATGAGTTAAACAACCAAGAGGTTTATGTCGGCTTTTCTGGGTCGACGGGAGGCTCAAATGCTAATGTAGATATAAAAAAGTGGTATTTTACTGACACCTATGATCCAGACCCTGTTGTTCCTCCAACGCAGGGGGCCAATAGTGTGGGGATAACCTTAATTCCAGGATCAATTAATCCAACTGCGGCAAATTTCCGAGTCAAGGATATCCACAATAATGATATGATCAATCAGAACGTTGCTGTTTATATTGATGATAGTACTACTCCAATCGCAACTATCAATACTGGTACAGACGGTGCCCAAGCCACCTATAGCATAGGAACATTGGCAGCAGGCAGTCATACTATTAAAGGGGTTGCCGCCAATGGCGGAGCTTCAAATTCTGCGTCTTTTAGTGTAATAATCCCTATTACAGCCATAGGGGCCATAAGTGGTTCACCTCAAGTTGGGGCGGTATTGACAGCAGGAGCTTTGACACCCGCAGGAGCCAACGCGAGTTACCAGTGGCAAATTGCTCCTACAGTAAATGGTAGCTATTCAAACATTACAGGAGCAACAGGAACCACATATATTCCAGTTGCAGAAGATTTAGCTAAGTTCATTAGAGTAGTGGCGACAGGTATCGGCAATTACTCGGGTATAGTAACAAGTACACCAACCCAAGCCGTAGCAGCTCCGCCTCAACTTTATATTAGCCCTGTAGCAGCAACGATTCCATTTGGTTCCAAGCAACAGTTCGAAGCTCTTTTCACTAACGGTGCTTCTAACGCATTTGACTATGCGATTTTCTCAGGGAGTTCGAGTGATTTATTGGGTATATACGGAAGTAGCTTAACGATTAATGGAGATATTCATACAAATAATGCTTTTCAATCTAGTTCTTCTATCTTCAATATGACCGGAACTTGCGAGGCTGTAAAAACGGTGAATGTATGGGGTAGCAGTATAAATATGAAAACACCTGTTGAAAATGCTGCCTATATAGACATGCCTGACTTTAGTGAAATCATTAAAACTCAGGCTAATGCAGCCGGACAATCATATGTAGGAAATAAAAACTATAGCAATACTGACATCAATCTTTCATCTCCGATTTATGTAACGGGTAATCTTACAATAAGTGGCAGTCGAATTTCCGGAAAAGGTACAATAGTGGCAACTGGAGACATAACTATCAGTGGCAGTGGTATATCTTTGGCCAATGATGCATCTGTCTGCATTTATTCTAAGAATGGTAATATAACTGTGAGTAGTTCTGTTGCGACACTGAATGGTATTTTTTATGCTCCAAAGGGGAGAATTGGTGTGTACGCATCTAATGAGACTATTAATGGTCGCCTTATCGGAAATACCGTCCAATTATCCTGCAGCACATTAAATATTACTAGTAGTGCTAACGATTTATTAAGCATACCTTCAAGTGGACCATTACCTGTAACTCCGGTTTGGTCAAGTAGTAATCCAAGTGTGGCATCTATTTCGTCAGATGGAGAAGCCACCGGCAAGGGTTTAGGTACCTGTACAATAACCGCTAATTATCTATTTAATAATACTACCTACCAAGCTTCGGCCCAGCTCACAGTAGCTTCCCAAACAGCGATCAGCCCAACGACCGCAACGTTTGATAAAAACCCCGATAATACGAGTGTGGGTCACTATGCGGACGTAGAGACAACCATGACCTTATACGGAGCGACTTTAGGCAGTATAAAGAACGGAAGCTTAAACCTGACTTCAGGCAGTGATTATACGATTAGTGGAAGCATTGTCACAATTAAGAAAGCCTATTTGGCCACACAAAGTATAGGGACGACGAACCTAACGTTTACTTTTAGTGACGGAAGCACTAAGACATTGACCGTCTCGGTGAGTGATAGCACGCCGCCATCGATCAGCCCAACGACAGCGAAGTTTGATAAAAACACTGCGAACATAAATCCCGGTCACTATGCTGATGTAGCAACAACTATGACCTTAAACGCAGCTACATTAAGCAGCATCAAAAACGGAGGTATAACCTTAACAGCAAACGATTATACAATTAGCGGAAGCAGTGTCACGATTAAGAAAGAGTATTTGGTCAAACAAAGTATCGGGACAACGAGCTTGACGTTCACCTTCAGTGACGGAAGCACTCAGACTTTGACTGTTACGGTGAGTGACAGTTCTTTGCCAACGATCAGCCCAACGGCGGCAATGTTTGATAAAAACAGCGTGAGTACGAACTATGCGAATGTCAGCACAACGATGACTTTGTACTCAGCGAGCTTAGGCAGTATCAAGAACGGAAGCGTAACCTTAATTGAAGGCAGAGACTATAACAGAAGCGGAAGTACAGTAACGATTCTGAAAGAATATCTAGCGGAGCAAAGTGTGGGAACTACGAGCTTGACGTTCACCTTCAGTGACGGAAGCACGCAGACTTTGACAGTTACGGTGAGCGATAGCACCCCGACGATCAGCCCAACCACAGCAACCTTTGATAAGAACACGTCGAATACGAGCACAGGGCACTATGCGGATATACAAGTAACACTAACATTGAAAGGAAGCAGTTTAACTTCCATCACAAATGGAAGCACTACCTTGAATGCAGGCAGCGACTACACCATCTCGGGGAGCAATGTCACACTCAGCACAACGTATCTATCAACACTACCGACGAGCGAAATCCCAACGAACCTCACCTTCACCTTTAGCACTGGTAACACGCAAGTATTGGGGATCACGGTGAGCGACAGTAGGCCTACACTTTTATTGTCAAATCCTAGTATTACAACTAAAAGTGGAGATCATAAAATCTCGATATTACCAAATGTCCCAATTCAGGCAAGTGTTTCTTTTGACCTGAGTGGGGAAGCTAAGTATCTGAGGATGAATTTCGATGAAAGTAACGCGAAAGTTGAGATTACAAATATCTATCACGATAATCAGCGAATCAGCCTCAAGAAGGATAGTACAGACCCGCAGAAATTACTTCCTGACACAACTTTCGTAAGTGGTAGGTACACCTTCGATGCTCTGATAACAGATGTCAAAAATGTAACAGAAGAAGGCAACCCTTTACTCATCATACTAACGGCGTCTGCGCAGAATGCGAAAAACCCATCAGCCCCAGATACAAGTATTAAAGTCGACACGTCTTCTTTGTCTTTAAGTATAAATGTAGGAACAGCTCCACCCTTGCACTAATTGAAGACACTATTCTGTTGATTATGTCCAGTAGATATAATTGAGAGAAGACCTCCTGAGTTTGAGTTGTGCTAGCAATGAAGCAAAAACCTCAAATTGCTGGAGGTCTTTTCTGTGAAACCCTAGGGCGCAGATGTATAGTTGTTTGGGTTCAGAATCTGAAATTAATAAAAAGGATGATTGTATGCTTATCTACGGCATTATTTTCATTTTCGGCTTTATCATGGGTTCTTTTCTAAATGTCTGCATCTACAGGATCCCACGAGGGGAGTCCATAGTATCTCCAGCAGCACACTGTCCTAACTGTGGAACCAGACTGAAACCATTTGACCTTCTTCCGCACTTAAGCTACTTGATACACCATGGAAAATGCCGATATTGTGATCGAAAAATATCCCCTAGGTATCTTTTCGTCGAATTGCTTACAGGAATCGCTTCTGTAACCTTGTTCATCAAATATGGATTGACAGCTGACTTTGTAGCCTTTCTGTTTTTAACTTTTATCTTGATCGCCGTCTTTTTCATCGACCTAGACCATCAGATTATTCCTAATCAGCTGGTAATTACCGGACTTATTGGGGGAGCAGTCCTCTTTGTTTATAACCTTTTCCTGCCTTTCCAAATCTATTCTGACGATCTTTGGTGGAATCCAATACTAGGTTTAGTTTCTGGCTCTGGATTTTTATTCGGTGTTAGCTTAATCGGACTAGTTATTTACAAGGGTGATGAGGTCATGGGCATGGGGGATGTAAAGTTATTCGCGCCAATCGGGTTATTTCTGGGTTGGAGAATGACGTTACTTGCGCTCTTTCTTTCAGTTGTTTTGGGAGGAATGTTGAGTCTGCTATTGATCCTCTTTGGTAAAGCGACCAGAAAAAGCAGGATCCCTTTCGGGCCGTTTATTGTTATTGGCACATTTACAACAATCATGTGGGGTTGGCAGCTCTTGCACTGGTATGTGAACACCTATTTATATTACTAGGGTAGCGGAGAGATATCTGTGAATCTCGGTGTATTCTAATGATTGTACCATTTGTACTTTAAGATAATAGTCTCATTATAAACTGAAATTGATAAGGTAGTTGTCGGACTGCTTGTAATTTGTCTGTTGAAAAACCGCCTCCCTGAAACATGGGTGAGGCGGTTTTCAATAAATTAAAGTGGATAAGCAAAATCTCCAACTTCTAAGCATAGGTATTAGAATACCATGCGAAAGGAGTGGAGAATTTGATCGCAGAACTGTTCTTTGTTAGCATAGCTCTCTCAGTTCTAAAGGGAGTCACCTTACTCGTCTCGTATATCAATAATAACGCCTTTCCCCAACCCCTAAATGAGCAGGACGAGGCGCGTTATTTAAGAATCCTAAGTGAAAGCAAGACTGAACCATTCACCTTAACCCAGGAAGTTGAGAATGCCCGCAATATTTTAGTGGAGCATAATTTGCGTTTAGTGGCTCATCTTGTTAAAAAATTTGATGGGACGGGAGAAGATGGAGATGATTTAATCTCCATTGGGACGATTGGTCTAATCAAAGGGATCAATACCTTTGATCCCAATAAAGGTACCAAGTTGGCCACTTATGCAGCCCGTTGTATTGAAAATGAGATTCTGATGCATTTAAGATCTTTAAAGAAATCCCGGGGTGAAGTTTCGATCTATGATCCAATTGGCATGGATAAAGAGGGAAATGAAATTTCCCTCATTGATGTCTTAGGTTCTAATGAAGAGGATATTTCCTTAAAGGTCGAAAATGAATCGGAGCAAAAAGCTTTACTCGAACTTGTCAAAAAGCTGACCAAACGGGAAAAACTGGTTCTTCAATTACGCTACGGATTAATGAACAGTCCCAAGAGGACTCAACGCGAAATTGCCAAAGCTCTGGCAATCTCCCGGTCATATGTTTCGCGCATCGAAAAGAAAGCCATTCAAAAATTAATGGAAGAGATGGCAAAGATTGATCCAAATAGATAGTCCGTTACTTGCTCTTGTGGCATTCTCTAAGGTATAATGATAGAAACTTACACACTTTGGAGGATTCTATGTTAGAGTATTTTCAACCGACGCATCAAGCTAATTCCCTCGATCTCATTCCTGTAGAACAGCTTAGTCGGGATGGGATTCGCGGGCTAATCATAGACTTAGATAATACTATGACCCCGTGGAATAATTTAGAAGTAGCTCCTAAAGTGGAAACCTGGTTTAAAGAGGTTAAAGCAGCTGGAATTCGAGCCTGCGTGGTGTCGAATAACAGTAAACGACAGCGTGTAGCCGTAGTAGCAGATCAATTAGGGATACCTTTCGTTTTCGGAGCCACCAAGCCGCGCCGCAAAGCATTTCGGGCAGGAATGAAGCTTCTGGAAACAGGCCAAAAGGATACTGCAGTGATTGGAGATCAGTTATTTACGGATATTTTAGGCGGAAATCGTCTGGGGTTATATACGATTTTAGTCACCCCTATTAATGATCGTGAGTTTATCGGAACCCGGATTATGCGTCGAATAGAGAAGGTTCTCGTTTGGATTATGAAGCATTTCGCTTCTGCGAAACCCTTCAGCCCGAAAATTCATTAAGCATTAAGGAATGGCTTAGCCATTCCTTTTCCAGTATATTAGCCCCTCGTCACGCAGTATAATTTTTTGGGGTGCCACAGTGTACCATTTTCCTTGCTTATGCATAAAGCGGACAAGCTTGTGGCCAAAATCGGAAACGTTTCCGATTTTGGATCTGGAAGGTTTGGGGCGTTGACAAGCTCTGATTAGTGCTCTTGCTTGGGAGAGTCTAGGAGTTTAAATAGGTTACATTGTTGTGGTATAACAGAAAATGGGTATAAAGGAATGTTATACGTGGAAAAACAATTTGCAGTTATAGGTAATCCGATCAAGCACTCTCTCTCTCCTGCCATGCATAATGCTGGGTATGAGACATTAGGGATTAACGCAGAATATCAGCGCTTTCGGGTAGAAGAGCACTGTTTAGAAGAGGCTGTAAAAGGTCTCAGGGCTTTGGGCTTTGCTGGGTGGAATGTCACGCTGCCTCATAAGGAAGCTATTGTTTCCTTCATGGATACGCTAACCCCTGAAGCAGAGAAGGCTGGAGCAGTGAACACTGTGAAAAACCAGAATGGTCGCTTGATTGGTCACAATACGGATGGGAAGGGATTTGTTCGTTCCGTAGAAAATGACCTTAGAGGATTAAAAGGAAAAAAAGCAGTTCTTCTTGGTGCAGGCGGGGCCAGCAAAGGGATTGCTATGGCTCTGGCCCAGCAGGGAATGAATTTGCACATCCTCAATCGGAATCCAGAAAAGGCGAAAACCTTGGTTCAAATCATTCACAGCGTGGGGGGAACAGCGACATTTGGAGAGTTCGAACCGGGAGACTGGCTGGAGAACCTCGATCTCTTAGTGCAGACTACCTCTGTAGGGCTGAATAAAGAACCCTTCCCTTTTTCACTAGAAGGGATTGATAAAGAGGCCTTGGTTGTCGATATAATATTTAACCCTTTGGAAACCAGTTTTTTGAGAGAGGCTAAGAAGTTGGGATGCCGCACTCAAAATGGCCTGGAAATGCTTCTCTATCAAGGTGCCTTAGCTTGGGAGTTTTGGCTCGGTGAACAGGCCCCCCTTGATGCAATGAGGCAAGCCCTTAAAAATCAGCTTTTCCAGGGTATGTTTTATAAAGAATAGATTAAAGGGATGAATGTTATGGTGAGTGCATTAAAAGTCAGGGGCCGAGAGCAGGGATTTACTCTGCTGGAGATACTGCTGGTTCTGATCCTTTTGGCCGGCTCGGGCTTTTACTTGCTCATCAAGCTTCCCATTAACTTTGAGAGACAGCACTTAACCTTTCAAGCAACTCAACTATTAGAAGATATACGGGATACTCGGCAGGCGGCAATGGCTGAAAATAATTGGTACGCCGTTAAATTTTATTACCAAACAGGGGATCACCATTACCAAATATTCAAGCAAGGCAAATTAATAAAAAACGTCTACTTCAAAGATGGCATCAGTTTTTTAGGCAGCCCGGGAGATCTGACCTTTAATGCTTTAGGACGAAGTGTGGGGACAACGATCATTTTGACAAATTCCTTGGGTGAACAGAAAAGTGTCATTGTGGCCCCGGTAGGTATGCGCATTCGGGAGAAGTAGGACATAGAAGGGGAAGACGAAAGTGCGGTTTTTAACGGCAGGGGAATCACACGGTCAGAAATTAGTAGGAATTATCGAGGGCCTTCCCGCGGGAATGAAAATTTCCAAGGCTTACATTGATAAGGCGCTGGGAAAGCGTCAACAAGGCCCCGGCAGAGGCGGCCGAATGGCCATTGAACAAGATGAAGTCCAGCTTGTATCCGGAGTGCGGGGCGGATTAAGTACAGGAGCTCCAATCGCTTTAGAGATTCTCAACCGTGATTGGGAGAACTGGGAGAAAATTATGACCTGGAGGGATGAGGCTGATGTTGAAAGCCGAAAAGTTCTGACTCCTCGTCCTGGACATGCTGATTTGACAGGATCACTCAAATATCGTACTGAAGTTCGGAATATCCTCGAACGGGCGAGCGCCAGAGAAACAGCGATGAGGGTAGCTACTGGGAATATTGCCAGGCAGATGCTGGATTCCTTGGGGGTGGAAATTCGCGGACATGTCCGTGGAGTAGGTGGTGTTCACGCCAAATTTACCGATGAGGCGGCTTATTGGCAACACGTGGAACAATCGGAGTGGTCCGTTGGCGATCCGCTGGCTGAAGAGCAGATGGAGAAACAGCTAATCTTGGCTCGAGAACAAGGGGAATCACTAGGTGGAATTCTGGAAGTACAGGTTCATCATCTGCCGGCAGGATTAGGATCTCATGTACAGTGGGATCGAAAATTAGACGGAAAGATTGCCCAAGCAGTCCTTTCTGTTCAAGCAATCAAAGGTATTTCCTTTGGCCTAGGGTTTGAAGCTGGTGACCGTATGGGGTCTAAGGTTCATGATCCAATTTGTTATGCAGTGGGTAAGGGCTTTTCCCGGGCTTCCAACAATGCCGGCGGAATAGAGGGTGGCATGACCAACGGAGAACCAATCATTCTTCAAGCGGTTATGAAACCAATTCCCACCCTTTATCAGCCTTTAGATACGGTACATTTAGATACCAAAGAAGTGGTAAAGGCAAGTGTAGAACGTTCCGATGTCTGTGCCGTGCCAGCGGCCTTAGTCGTGTTAGAACACGTAGTGGCCTGGGTCATTGCAGAAGCGGTAATGGATAAGTTTGCAGCAGATAGTTTTATCGAATTAGAAAATGCTTGGCAGGAGTATCAAGCATATTTACGACAAAAGTGAGAGGAGGATCTCCATGCGGAACATTGTTCTCATTGGATTTATGGGAACCGGCAAAAGCACGGTTGGGAAGCGCTTGGCTCAGTCACTTTCTTGGAACTTTGTTGATACAGACTGTGAGATTGGAGAAGTAACCAGTTTAAGTGTCAGTGAAATCTTTCGTCGGCATGGGGAGACTCGCTTCCGTTCAGAAGAGAGTATTGTCGTCACCAGACTTAGTCAGCAGGAACAACTTGTAATTGCCACGGGAGGCGGAACTGTCTTAAATCCACTCAACTTGAGTGCTTTGGCTAAAAACGGAATTGTGATTGCCCTCCATGCTTCTTTAGAGGCGATTCTTAGTCGGATTGGGCATAAGAATGACCGCCCACTCCTTAAAGGTCCCAGAGAAGCCATTGAAAAGCTTTGGTCTGAAAGGCAGAATGTGTATGTCCAAGCGGATTATATAGTAGATACGTCGCAAAAAAACGTAGATGAAGTTGTCAAAGAGATTCTTCTTCTGCTAGAGAGGGTGATGAAGGATGAGCTTAGCAATGCAGCAAAAGATTGAAATAGCGGCAGATAAACCCTATCCCGTTTATCTGGGATCATCTCTTGAAGGTCTGGGAGAATACCTCCGCCATCAATTCGACGATATAGAGCATATCTTGATAGTATCCCATCAAGTCGTTGCAGACCTTTACGCTCAAAGACTAATGAAGGGTTTGCAGGATTACCGTATTAATCTCCTGATTGTCCCCGCCGGAGAAGAGGAAAAGTCCCTGGATCGCTTAAGTCGGCTCACGGCAGAAGCATTAGGCCATGGCACAGATCGCAAATCCTTGGTCATTGCTTTGGGCGGTGGAGTTATCGGAGATTTAGCCGGATTTTTTGCCAGTATATTCATGAGAGGTATTCGCTTAATTCAAGTTCCTACAACCTTGTTGGCACAGGTGGACAGCAGCATTGGTGGAAAAGTGGCTGTAAATCATTCGGCGGGCAAGAATATTTTAGGTGCCTTTTATCCCCCTCAAGCAGTCTGGACAGATTTCTCAACTCTGGAAAGCCTTCCTTGGGAAGAAGTGGAGAATGGCTTGGCTGAAAGTATCAAGCATGCTTTGATTGCCGACGGGGATCTTTTTCAGTTTTTTGAGAATGAACAGAAACCTATTAAGCATAGGGATTGCTTGATTTGGAGTGAAATGGTAACCCGCTCGTCCCTTGTCAAAATAAGAATAGTTTCTCAAGACGAACGAGAACAAGGGATTCGTGCTCTGCTAAATTTAGGACACAGTTTCGGGCATGCCATAGAAACTGAGATGGATTACCGAGGTATAACTCATGGACAAGGAGTCAGCGTTGGGATTGTGGCTGCGGCGCATCTAGCCTTTGCCAAAGGACTAATGACCTCAGCAGAGGTGGATAGAGTCATTGCTTTGCTAAATTCTTATGGCTTGTTGACGAAAATTAAAGGGTTGGATTCTCAAAATCTATTACACAAAATGCAAGCGGATAAGAAAAATCAGGGGGGCCGAAAGATATTAATTCTTCCCCAAGGAATTGGGCAAGCGCTAGTAACTAAGGAATGCTCCGACTCTGAGATTTTAGCAGCTTGGAAACAGGTTCTCTTTTAGGAGCGGTTTTAACTGTTTCGAAGGAATAAATACTATTATAGGCTTTTAAGTAAGAAAATCTGGCTAGGCTCAAGGAGCTTTGTCAGATTTTCTCCGTTATTGCTGTAAAAATATGCCTATCAGAGGAGTAATCGTGTAGTAAATCAAGAAGAGTAGCAATTGCCAGTAGTTCTAATAAAGTTATGTCGAGAGCAGGAGGGATTTCTTAATAGATAGAGAAACAAGAAGTTTAATGTAGTAATATTCGTGTATTAAGTTGAAAGTTGTGAGTTAGTTGGGAAAACAATCAGGTTTTACTTTATGGGAAGTTTTAATCGTCCTTTTCCTTATGGGAGTATTACTAGCAACTTTTTCTCAGCATTTCGGTTCTGATTCCAAGACTGTACAGAATCATATTAATCAAGCAAATATCCAAAGAATTGAAGGTGCTGCCCAACTATATAAGATTGATGTGGGCACTTATCCCAGCAGTGTTAGGCAATTAGTTCATAATCCAGGGAGTGTCAGCAATTGGCAGGGGCCATATTTGGATGAAATACCCATCAATCCATTTGATTTGGAACTGGAGTATGAGATTGATTCCACCGGAAAAGTATCCAACAACATGGTGAAGTGAACTTGTTCAGCTAAAGCTGAACTGCGAGATTTCGGTGAGGATCCCCGCCGAAGTAGAATAAGGAACACTCACTTTAAAGAAGTAGGTGTCAGAATGAATCCAGAAATTCTTAAGGGTGGTAACAATATCTTAAGAAACTATATCTATAACTCTAGAAGTAATGAAGGATATGTGTTGCTCGATGTATTGCTGGCTCTATTTCTTTTTTCATTAGGATTTGCAGTTTTATTTGAATTAACAAGCCACGCCCTTTCTGAATCGGGGAAGGCCATGACTCTCATGGAAGGGGCTAATTTGGCTCAAGGAAAAATGGATCAATTAGCGGTTCGGAATTGGAGAGATAATATTGCTCAGCGGGGTTGTATACCTGGCGGTATTGTTGAGGGACGAGAAGGTAAATTTCGGTGGCAAATATATTCTGATTGGCATGATATCCCCCACTTATTAAAAGTAAGTGTTAAAGTGATGTGGTCGGAGCGAGGAGATCCTTATCAATACAAGTTGGAGAGTCTTTATGCGGTCGAATAGAAGACGGGCACCAGAACAGGGGTTAACTCTCATAGAAGTTGTGTGTGCCCTGTTGATTTCTTGCATGTTCTTGATGATCGCTATGCGCTTATTAACGGATCAATGGCGGGGTGCCCGGGCTCTTAAGAATCACCTGGAAGCTCAATACACGGTCTTTACTACTGGCAAGACAGTCTCGGATGCCATTCGAACCGCCGAAACTGTAAGCTGGACAGAGTCGGGAGTGTTAAAAATATTACCTCTACCTGATAATACCAATCCATCGCCAACTCTCGATTCCTATTTCATCGATGATTTAGACCATGATGGAAAGAGAGATCTGTATTGGCGACACTTAGGAGTTTCTCAGCCAGTAGCGAGCTATGTTATTGATTGGAAATGTGCGGAGGTGGAACCGGGATTATGGGAAATCTTCTTACACGCCAGCAAGGAAGGGCGAGCAATCACTTGGAAAACTCTCATCCGCCAAAGGATATATTCGGCGCCCTAAACACCCTTATGGTTACCGGGAATGATATTAAGCACAACTCAAGAGGATATGTCAGCCTGCTCATTCTCTTGTTATTAACCTTACTCGCAGGGCTAGGAATGGAGAGCTATCTAAAGTCCAATACTGAGAACCGAATGGTCAAACGTGAAGTTCAAAGCCGTCAGGCTCTTTACCTTGCTGAAGGGGGAGTGGAGTGGGCAAAAGCCCATTTGACAACTAATCCTGATCTGAGGAAGGGAAGTTTGTCTTTAGATAACGGGCAAGTCGATGTGCAGATTGAGTTAAGTGGAGGGGATTACAAAGTGACTTCAAAAGGGCTTTCTGGGTTAGCGGTCAGAAAAATCGAGGAACACTTAGAATTGGTCAATGACAGTTGGGTTAGTAAGAGTTATCAGGAACTGCATCAGTAATGGTGACGAGAAACGACTATGACTTCGGTCAATATCTGTATGCCAATGGCTATCTGGATGAGGCTGGTTTAGCAATGGCCTCAGAGCTAGCCTTAAAGGGTGAAGAACCAATTGGGGATGTGCTCCTGCGCACAGGAATACTGGAAAAAGCCAGCTTGTCAGAGGCCCTACGCAGCTACTTGGGAATCCAGGCAGTAAAATTGACGAGAGTCATAATTGACCCCGCTGTCGCAGGATTGATTTCTGAAGAAATTGCTCGTCGTTATACCCTTATTCCCTTTGAGCGATATTCCGGGGTCTTAAAGGTTGCCATGTCTGATCCCACCCATGAAAGAGCCCTTCGGGATGTAAGAATGCTGACCGGGTTAGAGATTGAACCACTATACGCAGCTAAGGAAGAAATTGAAGCTGCAATTCGCCAGTATTTAACCGTTGAACAGTCTGTTGCCCGCCTGGCGGATATTGGAGACAGCGTTTTTGAAAATTCGGGAGTTTGGTCGACTGAATCCTCTAAGACCCTGGAGTATGAATTCCAAGAAGATGAAGCGCCTACTTTGAAATTCGTTAATTCTATTTTACATGAGGCAGTTTTACAGGGAGTCAGCGATATCCATTGGGAACCCCGTAAAAACCTTTTTGTAGTCCGCTATCGGATTGATGGTAAGCTTATTAAAAAGCATGATCTTGCTTTAAAAGCTGCACGGAGTATTGTCTCTAGTCTTAAGGTGATGGCTCACATGGATGTTGCAGAACGCAGGTTTCCCCAAGACGGTCGAATGACCTTTAGCGCTGGAGTTCGGCGAGTGGATCTGCGTATGTCCTCGATGCCAACCGTATATGGTGAAAAAGTTGTAGTTCGCATTTTGGATCCTGAGATGGCTCAGCGTTCGCTGGACAGCCTAGGTATGCGCCAAGACGTTAGGACAGGGGTACAAGCTTTATTAAAGCGTCCAAATGGTTTGATCTTAGTCGTTGGCCCCACCGGGAGCGGCAAGACTACTACCCTCTATGCCCTGCTTAGGGAATTAAATGCTGAAGAGCAAAACATCATTTCAATTGAAGACCCTGTGGAATATCAACTTTCAGGAGTTAATCAAGTACAAGTAAATCTTCCTGCCGGGCTTAGTTTTCCCGTAGGCTTGAAACATATTTTACGGCAAGACCCAGATGTGATTATGATTGGAGAAATCCGTGATGAAGAAACCGCCGGAATCGCCATAACTGCTTCACTGACCGGGCATTTAGTATTATCAACCCTACATACAAACACTGCTGCAGCGGCCTTAGCACGGCTGATTGATATGGGGGTAGAGCCCTATCTTTTAGCTTCAGCGGTCAGCGGGGTTTTATCTCAACGCTTAGTACGTCGTTTGTGCGAACACTGTAAGACCCAGTATAAAATTTCTGAGGCGGAAAAAAGAGCATTTCGCCTGCCTGTGTCAATAAACTACCTATACCGCTCGGTAGGCTGTCCGGAATGTCTGGGGACAGGATATCGAGGCAGGATAGGGATCCACGAGTTTTTGCTCTATAGTCAAGAGATTAAAGAACTGGTTCTCTCTGTACAAAATGCTCGCGACATAGAACAGCAAGCCATGGTTTCCGGAATGCTTACTGTAAGTGAGGATGGGTTCCTAAAGGTTCAGCAAGGCCTTACAACTGTTGAGGAAGTATTGCGGGTTACATCTGGAATAGAAGAATAAGGGGAGACTAAACCATGATTTCATTTAAAGAACTTTTACTTTTAGCTGGAGAAAAGAAGGCTTCAGATATTCATTTGACTGTAGAGAGTCCTCCGGTTTTGCGGATGGATGGCTCACTGATCCCAAGCAAGATGGATAAACTTTCTCAGGCAGATTTAGAGACCTTTACCAAGGCTCTGATGAATGAAACTCAGGCCAAACGGTTTGCTGAATATGGTGAATTAGATATGTCCTATAGTTTACCGGGTGTTG